>NZ_BAAHAB010000010.1:0-172379 GCF_054777895.1 Nocardioides ultimimeridianus
TCGACCGGCGCCTCGGCGGCCGGAGCGGCCGGGGCGGGGGCGGCGGGCGCCGGAGCGGCCGCGGCCTTCTTGGCAGGGGTCGGCTTGGCAGCGGGCTCAGCGGCGGCGCCGCCGTCCTTCTTGGCGAGAAGGTCGGCGCCGTACGCGGCCTCGAACTTCTTGACTGCCGGGAGCTCGATGCTGGAGGACGCCGTCTTGGCGAACTCGCCGATCTCCTTCAGCTTGTCGAGCGCTTCCTTGCTGGTGATGCCATACGTCTTGGCGAGTTCGGAAACTCGGGTCTTGGCCACAATTCTCCTTTTGGCCCAGACCCGGGGTGAGTCTTAGACCGTAGATGGGTGAAGCGAGGTGGAACTGCTCATCGCGAAGTACTCATCGAGTGCTCATGAGCGGGGTGCTCCCGTTTCTGTTGGACCGGCCTCGGACGAGGCTGCGGTCGTGTCGGTCTGGTGTGCGTGGTGCCGGAGGTACTCCCCCACCGGTGCGCTGGACAGCCCACCCGCACTCCCGGTCACCCGGAGCGCGCGAGCGAAGGCCTTCCGCCGCACCGCGAGGTCGTAGCACGCGGACGTGGGATGCAGATGCGCCCCGCGGCCGGGTGCGGTGGCATCGGGATCGGGTACGACGGCCGGTGTCCCGGTCGTCGGATCCGAGCCGACGGTCACCCGCAACAACTCGCGTTTGGCGGCCCGGGCCCGGCAACCGATGCAGGTCCGAACGGGCCCTGTCACCAGGGTTTCGTCGGTCCGCGCAGGGAATTGCCTTCGTCGAGCCACCGAGCATCAACCTTACCGCCTCGGGACACAAAGCCCCGAACCGGCAGGCTCAGTCGGCCTGAGCCGGCTCGTCGTCGGAGTGGATGTCGATCCGCCAGCCCGTGAGGCGGGCCGCGAGGCGGGCGTTCTGCCCCTCCTTGCCGATCGCCAGCGACAGCTGGAAGTCCGGTACGACGACCCGGGCCGACCGTGCGGCCTCGTCGACGACCGTCACCGACTGCACCTGCGCCGGGGACAGCGCGTGCGCGACGAGCTGGCGCGGGTCGTCGGACCAGTCGACGATGTCGATCTTCTCGCCGTGCAGCTCGGACATGATGTTGCGGACCCGCTGCCCCATCGGGCCGATGCAGGCGCCCTTGGCGTTCAGGCCGGAGACCGACGTACGGACCGCGATCTTGGTGCGGTGCCCGGCCTCGCGCGCGATCGCGGAGATCTCGACGGACCCGTCGGCGATCTCGGGGACCTCGAGCGCGAACAGCTTCTTCACCAGGTTGGGGTGGGAGCGGGACAGGGTGACCTGCGGGCCGCGCATGCCCTTGCGCACGGAGATGACCAGGCACTTGATCCGGGTGCCGTGCTTGTACTCCTCGCCGGGGACCCGCTCGCTGACCGGCAGCGACGCCTCGATCCGGCCGAGGTCGACGAGCACGTCGTCGGGGTTGCGTCCCTGCTGGATGATGCCCGAGATGATGTCGCCCTCCTTGCCGGAGAACTCACCGAAGCGGATCTCGTCCTCGGCGTCGCGCAGCCGCTGCAGCATGATCTGCTTGGCGGTCATCGCGGCGATCCGGCCGAAGCCGTCGGGGGTGTCGTCGAACTCCCCGATCTCGTTGTCGTCGTTGTCGTACTCGGTCGCCATGACCCGCACGTGGCCGGTCTTGCGGTCCAGGTCGACCCGCGCCTTCTCGTAGGCGCCCGGGCTCTTGTGGTACGCCGTGAGAAGGGCCTGCTCGATCGCCTCGACCAAGACGTCGAACTTGATCTCCTTCTCCCGCTCCAGGGTCCTGAGGATGTTGAGGTCGATGTCCACGTCACTTCTCCTTGCGGTTGAACTCGATCTGGACGAGCGCCTTGGCGATGTCGCCGTAGGCGATCACCTGCTCGGCGCCGTCGACGGTGAGGGTCACGGAGCCGCCGGGGTCCTCGTCGTACGACGTCGCGCGGCCGGTCACGGCGCTCCCGTCGGTGAGCGTGACCTTCACGAGCCGGTCCAGGTTGCGGCGCCAGTGCCGCGGGAGGGTCAGCGGGCGGTCGACGCCGCGCGAGGTGACCTCGAGGGTGTAGGGCATCTCGCCCAGCACGTCGGTCTCGTCGAGGACGGCGTTGAGGGCGCGGGTGGCGGCCGCCACGTCGTCGAGGTCGACGCCGCCGTCCTTGTCCACCGCGATCCGCAGCACCCGGCGCTTGCCGGCCGGCGTCAGCTCGACGGCCTCCACGTCCAGCCCCAGCTCGCCCAGCGGGCCGGACACGAGGGCCTCGACCTTCATGGCATCGCTCGACTGCTTGCTCGATCCCATCGGGAGGCTCCCCTGTGTCCTGTTGTGTGACTCGTTGCTGCGTGCAGGCCAACCCTAGCGCCGACCCCACGTCTGGCCGACTATCCTCGCCCGGTGACCAGGGCCCCGCTGCAGACCGACCGGCGCGCGGCGTTGCGTTCCCTCGCCCGGGTCGCCCTCGTGGCGCCGCTGGTCGCCGCGTGCGATGCGACGGACACCACACCGGGGCGCTCCACCGGCGTACGCCCCACGGCCGGGGCCGCTGCCGCTGACGCCACGCTCGTCGCGACCCTCGCGCGGCGCATCGCCGCCCTGCACGTCGCCGCGATCGCGGTCGCGAAGCACGCGCCCGGCCGCCGCGCGTGGGCGCTCGACCTCGCCTCGCTGCACCAGCAGCACCTGCGCAAGCTGGGCGCCGCGAGCACGCACGCCTCCGGCGTGTCGGCCCGTACGCCGGAGGCGCTCGCCGCCGCCGAGCGCGACCTTCGCCAGGCGCTGGTCGCCGCATCGGGTCGCGCCGAGAGCGGCGCCCTGGCCCAGGTGCTGGCCTCGATGGCGGCTGCCGTCCAGCAGCGGCTGGTGACGGCATGACCAGTCCGGAGGTCGCCGCGCTGCAGGACGTGCTGGCCGCCGAGCACGCCGCCGTCTACGTCCTCGCGGTGCTCGGCGCCCAGACCTCGCAGTCGCGCCAGCCGAGCCTGTACGACCAGGTGTCCTCGGCCTTCATCGTCCACCGGACCCGGCGCGACGAGCTGATCGCCACCCTCACCGCACTCGGCGCCGAGCCGATCGCCGCCGAGGCCGTCTACCGGGTGCCCACCGACCTCTCGACGTCGGCGCTGATCGAGGCGACCGCGCTGCGGATCGAGCGGGGATGCGCCGCGGCGTACGCCTATGCCGTGGCCAACACCACCGGCGCGCGCCGCGGCTGGCAGACGGCGGCCCTGCTCGACGCCGCCGTCCGTGAGATCGGGTTCGGCGGGGATCCGGAGACACTTCCCGGCCTGTGACCGCCACCGGCCGCCGCGACGCCGCTCTGCAGGTTAGTGCACTGCAGATTTATGAGGATCGTTAGTTGCCACGCCCGCGCCCGCGATGTTGCATGATTTTGCACAAGCGACGGGTGAGCCCCACCTCTCCCCTCGTCGGCGACCTCCCCACAGTGTCGCCGGATCCGCGGCCTCGTGCTTCGGGGGACGTCTCGGGAGTTCCTCGGAGTTCGGGGCCGCTGGGTTTTTCTTGCGCGAGCGCGTCGCCGCGGTCGGCGCCTTGCTCGGCTTGCGTCCCTCGGCTCCTTCGGTCGCTGGCGCTCCCTTCGTCGCCTCGTGCCGCGCACCTCGCAACCGGCGCCTGCGGCGCCGCGCTGCCGCGCTCGCGGTTGGCTTCCGTAGGTCCTGCCTTGGCCTGGCGGCAAGACTCGGGCGCTCGGGGTGCTGGGGTGCTGGGGTGCTGGCAGCGATCGCCGAGGGCACCGAGGGGTGGAGCCTCCAGCCCTGCGCCTACCGCCAGGGGGCGATGAGGGCGGGGATCTCCGCCAGGGAGTGGGCGACGGCGTCGGGGGTGCCCTCGCTGTGGCCGACCTGCTCGGCTGGGATCAGGCTGTGCGGGATGTGGATGGCGCGCATGCCGGCCTGCTGGGCGCCCCAGACGTCGTCGTAGAGCCGGTCGCCGACGTACACGCACGAAGCGGCGTCACTGACCCCGACGGCGTCCATCGCCGCCCCGAAGGCGCGCGGCGATGGCTTCGTCCACGGGATCTCGCTGGTGTAGACGTCGCCGTCGATCAGGTCGGCCACGCCGTCGCGGTCGAAGAAGCCCTGGTGCCACGCGCGCGGCCAGATGGTGTTGGACAGGACCCCGACCTTGATGCCCTCGGCCCGGAGGGCCTCCCACATCGGCCTGACCTCCGGATCGGTCTCGGTGTGCGGCACCCAGAAGTCGTAGTAGGCCCCGAGGAGCTCGGGGTCGTGCGGCAACCCCGCCTCGGTGAAGAGGTCGGCGATCGTCGCGCTCTGCTGGTGGTCGCGGCTGCGGCCCCAGATCACGCTCCCGGCCTCGTGGAGGGCACGGGCATGGGTCCCGGGGTCGCCGCCGTGCTCGGCCGCGACCGCCGCTGCCAACGCCAGCGACTCGGCGTGGAAGTCCACGTCGTGCCACCGGGTCAGCGTGCCGCCCCAGTCGAAGATGACCGCACTGACGCCCGTCCCACCACCCATGCCCCCGACCCTAGATGTCCGTCCCGACAGCCGCGCGCACGAACGCCGCGATCTCCTCGGCGAGCCGCTCGGGCTGGTCGAGCGCGACGAAGGTCTTGGCGTTCTCGATCTCGACCAGCCGCGCGTCCGGGAAGTCGGCCGCGAGCCGGTGCGCCAGCCCGATCCGGAAGAACCGGTCGGCCGGGGCCCAGCACAGCAGGACCGGCCGCTCGAAGCCCGACAACCAGGTGCCGGCGTCCACCAGGTCCGTGGGGCGCCAGCCGCGCGCGAAGCGGGCGACGTCGCGACGTACGCCCTCGTCGGCGAGGTACGGCGCCACCCAGCGCCACGACTCCTCGGAGGTCAGCCGGCGACGCACCAGCCCGCCGAATCCGCCCAGGCCGTTGCGCAGGGCGGCGACCCGCATCGTCGCCATCAGCGGCCGGGCGACGGCGGGGTGCCGCGAGACGCGGAAGAGCGCCCCGAAGGGGGCGGGCGGGAACGTGTCGTAGGCGTCGCAGTCGGTGAGCACCAGCCGGCCGATGCGCGAGGCGTCCTCGTCGAGCAGCAGCTGGCAGACCGCTCCCCCGGTGTCGTTGCCGACCAGCGTCACGTCCTCGAGGCCCATCGCCTCGAGGAAGGACAGCACGATCCGGGCGACGCCGCGGGGCGAGAGCTCGGCGTCGGGCCGCATCGCGGTGGTGTGCGAGCCGAGCGGCCAGGTCGGCGCGAGGGTCCGGAACCCCTGCTCCGCGAGACGCTCGGGCACGTCGGCCCACAGCGTGTCGTCGACCAGGAAGCCGTGGACGAACACGACCGCCGGACCGTCGGCGGGACCGGACTCCCGGTAGTGGACGGTCCCGGCCGGGAGGTCGATGCTCCGGCGCGTCTCTGCTGTTCCCATCACTGCCTCCACTAAGGTTACGAACACATTGTACGTAACTTACGGACAGGTTGTATGGAAATCAAGAGGACCCAGGCCGAGCGCTCCGCGACGACCCGAGCCGCGCTCGTCGCGGCGTCCCGCGGGCTCATCGCCGAGCACGGGTACGCCGCCCTGTCGACCGACCAGATCGCGAAGGCCGCGGGCGTCACGCGCGGGGCGCTCTACCACCAGTTCGCGGGCAAGGAGGAGCTCTTCGCCGCGGTCTTCGAGCAGGTCGAGTCCGAGATCGCGGAGCGGATCGACGCCTTCATCGAGGCGGCCGCACCCAGCGACGTCGACTCCATGCTCGGCGCCAACATCGACGCCTGGCTCGCGACCTGCGCCGAGCCCGAGTTCCACCGGATCGCGCTGATCGAGGCGCCCGCCGTCCTCGGCTGGGAGCGCTGGCGCGAGGTCGGCCTGCGGTACGGCGTCGGGCTCGTCGAGTCCGCGCTCCGCTCGCTCATCGAGGCCGGCCTGGTCACCGACCGGCCGGTCCGGCCGCTCGCCCACGTCCTGGTGGGAGCCCTGGACGAGGCCGCGCTCTACTGCGCGCAGGCCGAGGACCGCGAGCGGGCCACGGCCGAGGTCCGCGAGGCCCTGCTCGCGGTCCTCACCGGCCTGCTGGCCCGCTGACCCCGGCTACCGGGGTCAGCCGCGGACCAGCGCGCCGAGCTGCGCGGCGGCGTCGGCCAGCGGGACCTCGGTCCGCTCACCGGTACGCCGGTCCTTGATCTCGACGACCCGGTTGTCGGGATCGGCCACGCCACGGCCGACCGTGACGATGGTCGGGACGCCGATCAGCTCGGCGTCCTTGAACTTCACGCCGGGGCTGATCTTGCCGGTGCGGTCGTCGTACAGGACGTCGATGCCGGCGGCGACGAGCTCGCCGACCAGCTGCTCGGCGGCCTCGAAGACGGCCGGCTCCTTGCCGGCGGCGACCACGTGGACGTCGTACGGCGCGATCTTCCGCGGCCAGCACAGGCCGATCTCGTCGAGGGTGTCCTCGGCGATGGCGGCGACCGCGCGGGTGACGCCGATGCCGTAGGAGCCCATCGTGACGGTGACCAGCTTGCCGTTCTCGTCGAGCACCTTGAGGTCCAGCGCCTCGGCGTACTTGCGGCCGAGCTGGAAGACGTGGCCCATCTCGATGCCGCGCGAGGTCTCGAGGGTGCCGTCGCAGCGCGGGCACTCGTCGCCGTCGCGGACCTCGGCGGCCTCGATGGTGCCGTCGGGGGTGAAGTCGCGGCCGACGACCACGTCGATGGCGTGCGATCCCTCGACGTTGGCGCCGGTGACCCAGCGGGTGCCCTCGACGATGCGGGGATCGACCAGGAAGCGGATGCCGCTCTTGGCCTCCTCCCCCAGCACCTCCGGGCCGATGTAGCCCTTGACCAGCGAGGGGTGCTTGCGCAGCTCGGCCTCGTCCATCGGCTCCACGGTGATCGGCTCCAGCTGGCCCTCGAGCCGCTTGACGTCGATCTCGCGGTCGCCCGGCACGCCGATCGCCAGCGGCTCGCGGGTGCCGTCGGGGTGGGTCAGCACCACCAGCACGTTCTTGAGCGTGTCGCCGGCCACCCACGGCCGGTCATCGCGCGGGAAGGCCGCGTTGAGGTGGTCGACGAGGGAGGCGATGGTGGGCGTCTCCGGGGTCGCCTCCGCGTGCGCGGCCGGGACGTCGTCGTACGGGAGCGGCTGGGGTGCGCGCACCTCGACGGCCTCGACGTTGGCGGCGTAGTCGCAGTTGGTGCAGCGGACGTAGGTGTCCTCGCCGACCTCGGCCTTGGCCAGGAACTCCTCGGACGCCGAGCCGCCCATGGCGCCCGAGGTCGCCTTGACGATGACGTACTCGAAGCCGAAGCGGTCGAAGATCTTCACGTACGCCGCCCGGTGGGCGTCGTAGGCGGCCTGCAGCCCCTCGTCGGAGACGTCGAAGGAGTAGCTGTCCTTCATGATGAACTCGCGCCCGCGGAGCAGGCCCGCGCGGGGACGCGCCTCGTCGCGGTACTTCTGCTGGATCTGGTAGAGCGCGACCGGCAGGTCCTTGTAGGAGCCGTAGAGGTCCTTCACCAGGAGCGTGAACATCTCCTCGTGGGTGGGACCGAGCAAGTAGTCGGCGTCCTTGCGGTCCTTGAGCCGGAAGATGCCGTCGCCGTACTCGGTCCAGCGGTTGGTCGCCTCGTAGGGCTCGCGCGGCAGCAGGGCCGGGAAGCTGACCTCCTGCGCGCCGATCGCCGCCATCTCCTCGCGGATGATGGCCTCGACCTTGGCGAGCACCCGCAGACCCAGCGGCAGCCAGGTGTAGATGCCCGGCGCGGCACGCCGGATGTAGCCGGCGCGGACCAGGAGCCGGTGGCTCGCGACCTCGGCGTCGGAGGGGTCCTCGCGGAGGGTGCGGAGGAACAGGGTCGACATCCGGGCCAGCATGGGGAGAAGGTTACGGCGCCGAGGCTCGTGCGCTCCAACCAGTTCGGGTTCGGGCGAAGGTGCCGATGCCTACGGCGTGGCGGGAGGGATGACGATGCTGGATGGCATGGCCTGGCAGGATCGGGCGGCGCGGGTCAGGGAGGGTTCGGCCGAGTACGCCGACGTACCGGCCACGGTGAGTCCGGAGCTCATGCACGACCTGTTCGACACGATCCTGCGCACGTCCTTCGACGCGGTGGTGCTGTGCGACCGGCGCAGCGGTGCGTACCTCGAGGTCAGCGACTCCTTCTGCCGGCTGACCGGCTACGACCGCGCCGAGCTGCTCGGCCGCAACTCGGTCGAGCTCGGCCTGGTCGACCCGCTCGGCGTACGGATGACGGCGGAGGCGGACGCCGTCCTCGGCCACGAGGGCATGTACGAGAACACCGTGACCCGCCGCGACGGCACCCGGCGCATCATCGAGTTCACCCACAGCTTCCTGCGTGAGGACTACACCCTCGTCGTGGCGCGCGACGTGACCTCGCGCCGGGAGCGCGAGATCGAGCTCGACCGGCTGGCGCGGTTCGACGAGCTGACCGACGTGCTCAACCGACGCGGGTTCGGCGAGGCGACCGACCTCCTGCTGGAGCAGGCCCGCACCGAGTCGGCCACGGTCCATCTGGTCATGCTCGACCTCGACGGCCTGAAGCCGATCAACGACGACCTCGGCCACGAGTTCGGCGACCGGGCGCTGATCGCCGTCGCGGCCGCGATGCGCGCCGGCTTCGGCCCGCAGGCGGTCGTCGGCCGACTCGGCGGGGACGAGTTCGCGGTGGCGCTGAGCGGCGAGGCCGCGGAGCTGGAGGCCCACCTCGCCGCGTTCCGCACCGCGCTGTCCGCGGTCCGGGTCGGCCCGCCCGGAGCCGCGCGCGGCGTGAGCGTGAGCACCGGCACCGCCTCGGCCCCCGGCGGCATCGGTACGCTCGAGCGGCTGCTCGCCGCCGCCGACGAGGGTCAGTACGTCGCCAAGCGGGCCCGCCAGGCGGCGCGGATCAGCGGCAGCTGAAGCGGCAGCCGCGCGAGCGAGGCGGCCTGCAGCCCGCGGTGGTGGCCCTTGAACGCGTCCACGGCCATCTGGACGTTGCCCGGGAATACCGCGACCAGAAGCGCGGCGCTCGCCAGGGCGGCCGGGCGCCGGGTGCGGGGCGACAGCATCCCGACCGCGCACGCGAGCTCGGCGACGCCGGAGCCGACGATGACCTCACGGTGCGCCGGGATCCAGGACGGCATCAGCGGCTCGAAGACCTCCGGCCTCACCAGGTGGACGGTGCCGCTGGCGAGGAAGGCGCCGATGACGACCTTGGCGTCGGTGCGGAGTGGCATGGGATCTCCTAGAACATGATGGTGGCGAAGCGCTCGGTCTCGACGAAGCCGACCCGCTCATAGACGGCGCGGGCCGCCTCGTTCCAGTCGTTGACGTAGAGCGAGACGTTGGGGGCGATGGTGGCCCGGACCTGCTCGACGACCGCGGCCATGCCGGCCGTCGCGAGGCCCTGCCCGCGCAGGTGGGGCGGCACCCAGACGCCCTGGATCTGGGCGGCGTCGCGGGTGGCGCAGGCGACCTCGGCCTTGAAGACGACCTCGCCGCCGTCGTACCGGGCGAAGGACCAGCTGCGGTTGACCAGCTGCAGGACCCGGGCCCGGTACAGGTCGGACCCGCCCCCGACCTCGGGCGAGATGCCGACCTCCTCGGTGTACATCGCGACGCAGGCCGGGTAGAGGGCGCCGAGGTCGGCGCGCACGCTGGGGCGCACGAGGGGGTCGGGCTCCACGAGCGGGGAGGCGGCGATCGCCAGGTGGCGCTGGTCCCAGCGCAGGTCCCGGGGCCGTCCCCAGTCCGGCGCGACCCGCTCCCAGAACGGCCGCACGGCGTCCTGCGGCCCCACGATCGTCGAGGTGGTACGCCGGCGGGCGAGCGCCGCGTCGGCGAAGTCGACCGCGTCGTCGGGGTCGGCCTCGACGGGGACCAGGTTCGCCGCGACGTGGCAGGCGGCCACCAGCTCCCCGCCCTCGAACTTGCCCCACATCTCGCCGCCGAGCCACCTCGGCTCGAGGTTCGTGGTCTCCGCGCGGTGGATCGCGAACACGTTCACCACCGGGTCCTGGGCCGCCAGGCTCAAGAACGCGCCCAGATCGGCGCTGCTGAGGACGCGGACGCCTCGGCGGGTGGTCAACACGCGTGCGAGGCTACTCGTTCCGACCACTGGTCTTGTCACGATAGTTACAAATGACTATAGAGTCCGGGTCGAAGTCTCGATCCGGCCGGCGTACGGATTCCTCCAGAGTTGTCGCAAGCGAACTGGGGGCAGCGCTCGACGGCCCCTCCTTACCCAGGAGCCGACGCAATGCCCGAATCGAAGCGCCCGAACCACCGCCTGCGCCGGACCATCCCCGGCGCCCTTGCGGCTCTCACCCTCGCGGCCGCCGCGCTGGCCCTGCCGGGCGGTGCGGCGCACGCCGCCGGAGGCCGGCCGCCCGCGGGCGACAGCTGCGGCACGACCGTGCTCAAGGCGGACGGGTCGCCCTGGAGCTGCAGCTTCGCCGACAACTTCTCGGGCACGAAGCTGGACACCACCAAGTGGACCATCGGGCAGACGTCGACGTCGGGCTTCTACGTCGGCAACACCTGCCTGACCGCGAGCAACGTGGCCGTCGGTGGCGGCGAGCTGCGGTTGACGGCCCGCGACACCGGCCAGGACTTCACCTGCCCCACCGCCTCGGGCGGGTTCACCACCCACTACACCGGCGCCCACGTCGGCACCGTCGGCCACTTCTCGCAGACCTACGGCCGCTTCGAGGTGCGCTCGCGCTACCCGCAGAGCTCCAGCGGACTGACGGCCAACTTCTGGATGTACCCCGACCAGCTCACCTACGGCGCCTGGCCGAGCTCGGGCGAGATCGACATCGCCGAGTGGTGGTCGTCCTCACCGACCCAGGTGCTGCCGACGCTGCACTACAGCGGCAGCAGCTTCGCCAACGACTCCGGGTGGGGCTGCACGGTCGCCGACCCGACGGTCTGGCACACCTACACGCTGGTGTGGGAGCCGACCCAGATGCAGTTCAGCATCGACGGCACGACCTGCTTCACCGACTCCTGGACGCCGGATGCGCCGCTGGTCGCGCCGCAGCCCTTCGACAAGCCGTTCTCGATGCTGCTGACCATGGCCGCCGGCGGCTCGAGCGGCACCGACGCGGTCAGCGCGAGCACGACGTTCCCGGCGACGTACGAGGTCGACTACGCGAAGGCCTGGAAGTAGCACCCAGCCTTCCGGACCGGGCCGGGAGTGCGGCGCCCTTGACGCCGCCGCACTCCGGCCCCAACAATCGCGGCACCGGATCGTTGGGCCTCGGGCGCCCACCTCAGCTCCCGAGGAGACCACCTTGCGCGCCAGCTCCCTCCTGACGCGCGCCCGCCGCCGGCGCGGCGCCGTCGTGCTCGCCACGGTCCTGCTGGCGGTCGGGTCGCTGCTCGCAGTCGGCAGCGGACCGGCGACGTCGGTGCCCCGCGCGGCCCCGCTCCCCCGGCCGGTCAGCGCCCGGTCCGTCTCCGGTTGCGGCCCGGCCGTCCACCGTGCCGACGGCTCCACGTGGACCTGCACCTTCGCCGACGGCTTCCGCGGCTCGGCGCTGAACCCGCGCAAGTGGCTGGTGGCGACGACTCCCAGCACCGGCTTCAGCGTCAGCAAGACCTGCTTCGAGGCCCAGAACGTGTCGGTGGGCAACGGTCACCTCAGCCTGGTCGCCGCCGATCTCGGACGCAACATCTGGTGCGGCTCCGGCCTCTTCAACGGCTTCTCGACCCGCTACACCGGCGGGCACATCGCCACCAACGGCCGGTTCCAGCAGACCTACGGCCGCTTCGAGGCGCGCGCCCGGTACCCGCGCACGAGCGCCGGCATCCACGGCGGGTTCTGGATGTACCCGGCCGCGATGACGTACGGCGCCTGGCCCGCCTCCGGCGAGATCGACGTCGCCGAGTGGTGGTCCAACGTCCCGCGGACCGTGCTTCCGACCCTGCACTACAACGGCAGCGGGTCGGCCGACTCCGGCTGGCGGTGCTCCGTCGCGGACCCCACCGTCTGGCACACCTATCGCGTCGTGTGGGAGCCCACCCGGATCACCTTCAGCATCGACGGGAAGCGGTGCTTCGGGCGACGGTGGACCCCCAGTTGGCCCCAGGCCGCCCCGCAGCCGTTCGACCGGCCGTTCACGCTGGTGCTGACCAACGCGGTCGACGGCGACGCGACGGCCAACCAGGTCAGCGCGCGGACGACCCTGCCGTCGGCGTACCAGGTGGACTGGGTGCGTGCCTGGCGGTGAGGCCGGTCAGGAGACGCTGACCTCGGCGCCGGAGCCCTCGACGGGCTCCATGCCCTCGGCGATCTTCATCGCCTCCTCGATCAGGGTCTCGACGATCTCGGACTCGGGCACGGTCTTGACCACCTCGCCCTTGACGAAGATCTGGCCCTTGCCATTGCCGGAGGCGACCCCGAGGTCGGCCTCACGGGCCTCCCCCGGCCCGTTGACGACGCAGCCCATGACGGCGACCCGCAGCGGCACCTCGAGGCCGTCGAGGCCGGCGGTGACCTGCTCGGCCAGCTTGTAGACGTCGACCTGGGCACGGCCGCAGGAGGGGCAGGACACGATCTCGAGCTTGCGCGGGCGCAGGTTGAGGCTCTGCAGGATCTGGATGCCGACCTTGACCTCCTCCACCGGCGGCGCGGAGAGGGAGACCCGGATCGTGTCGCCGATGCCCCGGCTGAGCAGGGCGCCGAAGGCGGTGGCCGACTTGATCGTGCCCTGGAAGGCCGGGCCGGCCTCGGTGACGCCGAGGTGCAGCGGCCAGTCGCCCTGCTCGGCGAGCAGCTCGTAGGCACGCACCATCACGACCGGGTCGTTGTGCTTGACCGAGATCTTGAAGTCGCGGAAGCCGTGCTCCTCGAACAGGCCCGCCTCCCACATCGCGCTCTCCACGAGCGCCTCCGGCGTGGCCTTGCCGTACTTCTCCAGCAGCCGCTTGTCGAGCGAGCCCGCGTTGACGCCGATCCGGATGCTGGTGCCGTGGTCCTTGGCGGCGGCCGCGATCTCCTTGACCTGGTCGTCGAACTTCTTGATGTTGCCCGGGTTGACCCGCACCGCGGCGCAGCCGGCCTCGATGGCGGCGAAGACGTACTTCGGCTGGAAGTGGATGTCCGCGATGACCGGGATCTGGCTGTGCTGCGCGATCTCGGGCAGCGCGTCCGCGTCGTCCTGGCTCGGGCACGCGACCCGGACGATGTCGCAGCCGGCGGCGGTGAGCTCGGCGATCTGCTGCAGGGTGGCGTTGACGTCGGAGGTCAGCGTCGTGGTCATGGACTGCACCGAGATCGGGTGGTCGCTGCCGACGCCGACCTTGCCCACCTGGATCTGCCGCGTGGGGCGCCGCGGGGCGAGCACCGGAGGCGGGGCGGTGGGCATGCCGAGGCCGATGGCTGTCATGCCACCCAGCCTACTTTCCGCATCCCCGGAGCCGGTGATCGAGCGCGCGTCAGGCGATGTGGACCGGTACGACGAAGTCCGCGACGATCAGGACCACGCCCATGACCAGCAGCGCCGAGGCGACGACGTACGCGATGGGGAGCAGCTTGGCGGCGTCCACGTACCCGGGGTCGGGCCGGCGGCGGAGCCGGGCGATGCCGCGGCGTACGGCCTCCCACAGGGCGCTGGCGATGTGCCCGCCGTCCAGCGGGAGCAGCGGGACGAAGTTGAGCATGCCGACGAAGAGGTTGAAGCCGGCGATCAGCGTGAGCAGGAAGACGACCTTCTCCTGTACGTCGATCGCCTTGCTCGAGCCGATCTCGCCGGCGAAGCGCCCGCCGCCCACGATGCTCACCGGACCGTTGGGGTCCCGCTTCTGCAGACCGACGATCGCCCGGGCGACGCCCCAGACCCGGACCGGCAGCGTGGCGAGCGAGGACACGACGTGCTTGGTCATGACCCCCATCTGGCCGAGGGTGTAGAGGGGGCCGCCGGTGACGTTCGACGAGGTCGGCGAGACACCCAGGAAGCCGACCTTCCTGTCGACCTGGCCCCCCACCTGCTCGGGCGGCCGGACCGTGGTGGCGGTGTGGAGCGCCACCCGGCTGCCTCCGCGCTCGACCACGACGGTCGCCTGCCGGGTGCCGTTGGCCTGGATCAGCTGCTGGAACTGGGCCCAGTCGGAGATCGGCGTGCCGTTGAACGAGATGATCCGGTCCCCGACCTCGATCCCGGCGGCGTGCGCCGGTGCCGGGTGCTCGCGGATCTCGGCGGGCGTGCACGTCCGGCCGGAGTCGGCGAACGGGACGACGCACGCGCTGACGTCGGAGATCGTGGTGCTGAGCCGCTGGTCGTCCGGGTTGCCCCAGGTCGCGAAGACGGCGGTGAAGATCGCGAAGGCGATGAGCAGGTTCACCGTCGGCCCGCCGGCCATCACGACGACCTTCTTCCACCACGGCAGCTTGTAGAAGAGCCGGTCGGAGTCCTCGGGCCGGATGGTCTCCCACTCGGCGGCACGGGCGTCGGAGATCAGCTGGGTGAAGAGACCGGTGTTGGACTTGCGGATCCGGACCACGGTGTTGCCGTCCGCGTCCACCTCGGCGTCGTCGGCGACGTCGACAGCGGCGGGCGGCAGCATCCCGACGATCTTGACGTAGCCGCCGAGCGGGATGGCCTTGATCCCGCACTCGGTCTCACCGACCTGCTTGCTCCACACGGTGGGCCCGAAGCCGATGAAGTACTGGGTGACCTTCCCGCCGAACCGCTTGGCGGGGATCATGTGGCCGAGCTCGTGCAGGCCGATCGATGCCAGGATCGCCACCGCGAAGACCAGCACACCCAGCGTGTAGAGCAGAACGGTCATCGGTCACCTCGGTCGCGGATCAGGTCGGTCGCCGTCGAGCGCGCCCAAGCGTCGGCGGCCAGGATGTCGTCGACGGTCAACCCCTCACAGCGTACGTCGTGGGCATGCAGCACGTCGGCGATCGTGTCGACGATCCCGGTGAACCCGAGCCCGCCGTGGCGGAAGGCGTCCACGCAGACCTCGTTGGCCGCGTTGTAGACCGCGGGCGCCGTGCCCCCTGCCACGCCGGCCTTCCGCGCGATCGCTACCGCCGGGAACGCCTCGTCGTCGAGGGGCAGGAACTCCCAGGTCTCCGGCCGGCTCCAGTCGACCGCGGGAGCGGCGTCGGGGACGCGGTCGGGCCAGGTGAGGCCGAGCGCGATGGGGATGAGCATCGTCGGCGGGCTCGCCTGGAGGATGGTCGAGCCGTCGACGTACTCGACCATCGAGTGGACGACGCTGGTCGGGTGCACCACGACCTCGATCCGGTCGAACGGGATCCCGAACAGCAGGTGCGCCTCGATGACCTCCAGCCCCTTGTTGACCAGGGTGGCGGAGTTGATGGTGATGACCGGTCCCATGTCCCAGGTCGGGTGGTTGCCCGCCTGCTCGGGGGTGACGTCGGCGAGCTCGGCGCGGGTGCGGCCGCGGAACGGGCCGCCGCTGGCGGTGAGCACCAGGCGGCGTACCTCGCTCGGCTCGCCGGCCCGCAGGCACTGGGCGATGGCGCTGTGCTCGGAGTCGACCGGCACGATCTGGCCGGGCCGCGCGCGCTCGAGGACGAGCGGGCCGCCCATGATCAGGGACTCCTTGTTGGCCAGCGCCAGGGTGGTGCCGGCGTCGAGCGCGGCCAGCGTGGGGCGCAGCCCGACCGCGCCGGTGATGCCGTTGAGGACCACGTCGCAGGGTCGGCCGGCCGCCTCGACGCTGGCCTCCTCCCCGATCCCGGAGTACGCCGGCGCGAACTCCGCCACCTGCTCGGCGAACAGCTGCGGGTTGCTGCCCCCGGCGGTCAGCCCGACGACGCGGAACCGGTCGGGGTTGGCCCGGACCAGCTCGAGGGCCTGGGTGCCGATCGAGCCGGTGGATCCGAGGATGACGACGTCCTTCACGCCGCCATCCTCTCAACCCCGAGCGCGGGCGGCGCCGCCGTCCTCGATGTTGCCGACGACACGGGTCCAAAAGTGCCGGATTGCCAGGATCCATGCGGGTTCTGCTGGATCCTTGAGCAGTGCTCGCCCGCTTCCGTGTCCACGCGCTCCTCGCGCTGGTCGTCGTCCTCGTGCTGCTCGTGGCGACGCTGTTCGGCGAGGCGACCGGCAGCGGCGGTGCCGTCGTGGCGCGCCCGGTCGCGGCCCGGGTCGGGTCCTCGGCCGCCCCGGCCCATGCCGGTACGGCGGTCCGCGCGAGGGGCGGCCACTGCCGGGGCCTGGTCGCGCTCACCTTCGACGACGGCCCGGTCCCCGGGACCACCGAGCACCTGGTCCGGATCCTGCAGCACCTCGGCGTGCGCGCGACCTTCTTCATGGTCGGCTACCGCGTCGCAGCGGCCGAGAGCACCGTCCGCACGGTCGCCGACGCGGGCTTCGCGATCGGCAACCACACCTGGGCGCACCGCGACCTCGCGCTGCAGTCGGCCAGCGACGCGCGGGTGGCGCTGCTGCGGACGCAGCGGGCGCTGCGCCGCGCCGGCGTCGGCACCGGCCACCTGATGCGCCCGCCGTACGGCGCCCTCGACAGCACCGCCCGCCACGTCATCCGTGACCTCGGCCTGGTGCCCGTCCTGTGGACCGTCGACTCCCTCGACTGGCAGAGCGGCAGCGCGACGCGGATCGCGCACCGCATCCTCTCGGCGCTGCGGCCGGGGCCCGACAACATCGTCCTGCAGCACGACGGCGTCGACCGCTCACCGATCTCGATCCGCGCGGTCCCGCTCGTAGTGCGCACGGCGCGGCGCCGGGGCTACTGCTTCGTCGAGCTCGACCGGCACGGACTTCCCCGGTGGCCGGTGGGCTACCACCCGCGCCGGACCGCGGGACGCCTCAGTCGCTGAGCAGCCGGTCCGCGGCGGTGTGGGGGTCGAGCTCGCCCGCAACGACGGACTCGGCGAGCGCGGCCAATCGGTCCGAGCGCCCGGCGTCGGCCCAGCGCCGCCGCATCGCGGTGAGCGCCAGCGCCTCGATCTCCTCGCGGGCCCGGCGGGTACGCCGATGCGCCCCCTCGCCCGAGTCGGCGAGCCACGCGCGGTGGCCGGCCAGCGCGTCCGCCACCTCGCCGACGCCGTCGCCCGTCGACGCGGTCGTCAGTAGCACGGGCGGCTTCCAGGCGCCGTCACGCCGCTCGGCGAGGCCGAGCATGGAGCGGAGGTCCCGGCGTACCTTCTGGGCGCCGTCGCGGTCGGCCTTGTTGACGACGTACAGGTCCCCGATCTCGAGGATCCCGGCCTTCGCCGCCTGGATGCCGTCGCCCATCCCGGGCGCGAGGAGCACGACCGTGGTGTCGGCGAGACCGGCGATCTCCACCTCGCTCTGACCGACGCCGACGGTCTCGACGAGGACGACGTCGAAGCCGCAGGCGTCGAGGACCCGCATCGCCTGCGGAGCTGCCCAGGCGAGACCGCCGAGGTGGCCGCGGGCCGCCATGCTCCGGATGAACACGCCCGGGTCCAGCACGTGGTCGCCCATCCGGATCCGGTCGCCGAGCAGCGCCCCGCCGGAGAACGGTGAGGACGGGTCGACGGCCAGCACCGCGACCCGGAGGTCGCGCTTGCGCAGCTCGCCGACCAGCGCGCTGGTGGAGGTGGACTTCCCGACACCGGGAGCGCCGGTGAGACCGACGATGTGCGCCTGCCCGGCGTACGGCGCCAAGGCCCGCATCAGGTCCGGCAGGACCGGCGACTCGTCCTCGACGAGCGACACCAGCCGGCCCACCGACCGCTGGTCCCCGCCGCGCGCCTTCTCCACCAAGTCAGGAACGGCCGCCGCGGTGATCCCGCGACGGCCGCCCCCGGTGGTGCTCTGGGTCAAGCCTCAGGCCTGGGGAACGCGGATGATCAGGGCGTCGCCCTGGCCGCCGCCGCCGCACAGGGCGGCCGCGCCGACACCGCCGCCGCGACGCTTCAGCTCCTGCGCGAGGTGCAGGGTGATGCGGGCGCCCGAGCAGCCGAGCGGGTGACCGATGGCGATGGCGCCACCGTTGACGTTGACCTTGTCCTCGTCCAGGCCGAGGGCCCGGGCGGACTCGAGGCCGACGGCCGCGAACGCCTCGTTGAACTCCACCAGGTCGAGGTCGGCGGCGCTCAGGCCGGCCTTGTCGAGAGCCTTCTGGGTGGCGTTGGCCGGCTGCAGCTGGAGGCTGGAGTCGGGGCCGGCGACCTGGCCGTGGGAGACGATCTCGGCGAGGATCGGCAGGCCGAGCTCCTCGGCCTTGGCCTTCGAGGTCACCACGACAGCGGCAGCGCCGTCGGAGATCTGCGAGGCGGAGCCGGCGGTGATGGTGCCGGTCTTGGAGAACGCCGGGCGCAGGCCCGCGAGCGACTCGGCGGTGGTGTCGCCACGGACGCCCTCGTCGGCGGAGATGACGACCGGGTCGCCCTTGCGCTGCGGGATGCTGACGGGGACGATCTCCTCGTCGAAGACGCCGTTCTTCTGCGCGGCGGCGGCGAGCTGGTGGGAGCGGGCGGCGAACGCGTCCTGCTCCTCGCGGGTCAGGCCGTTGTCGCGGTCGGCGTTGACGGCCTCGGTGAGCGCGCCCATCGCCTGCTGGGTGGCCTGGTCGTAGAGGGCGTCGTACGCCATCGAGTCGACGAGGGTCGTGTCGCCGTACTTGAAGCCCTCACGGGAGCCGGCCAGGAAGTGCGGGGCCTGGGTCATGGACTCCATGCCGCCCGCGACCACGATCTCGGCCTCACCGGAGCGGATCATCTGGTCGGCCTGGGCGATCGCGTTGATGCCGGACAGGCAGACCTTGTTGATGGTGATCGAGGGGACGCTGCTCGGCAGGCCCGCGGCCAGGCCGGCGGTGCGGGCCGGGTTCTGGCCGGCGCCGGTCTGCAGGACCTGGCCCATGATCAGGTAGTCGACCTGGTCGCCGGAGACGCCGGCCTTCTCCAGGGCGCCCTTGATGGCCACAGCACCGAGGTCAGCCGCCGACAGGGTCTTGAGACCGCCGAGAAGTCGGCCGATCGGGGTGCGCGCGCCGGCGACGATGACGGTGGGGTTGTCGGACATTGCTGCCTCCGTGAAGACGAATAGATGAACGCCATCGAGCCTACTCGCGCCGATCCGGAGCGGGGAGGGGTCTCACTCCGGGGCACTCTGAGGCACTCGTCACAGCCAGGCCCGCAGCGCTCGCGGCATGATGGGCCGCATGAGCCTGAGCGACGTCCAGCACCTGTTCACCGCGATCGATCACGTCGGGATCGCCGTACCCGACCTCGACGAGGCGATCGCCTTCTACACCGGCACCTACGGCATGACGGTCGCCCATGAGGAGACCAACGAGGAGCAGGGCGTCCGCGAGGCGATGGTCCGCGTCGGCGACACCGACTCCTGCATCCAGCTCCTGGCGCCGCTGTCGCCGGAGTCGACCATCGGCAAGTTCCTCGCCAAGTCCGGCCCCGGCCTGCAGCAGCTCGCCTACCGGGTAGCCGACATCGACGAGGTCTCCGCGACCCTGCGCGAGCGCGGCCTGCGCCTGCTGTACGACGCCCCCAAGCGCGGCACCTCCAACAGCCGGGTCAACTTCATCCACCCCAAGGACGCCGGCGGCGTGCTGGTCGAGCTGGTCGAGCCTTCGGCTGACGCTCACTGATCCTTCAGACGTACCTGAACCCGACCGTCTCCCCCGGCCTGAGCTGGGCGAGGCGGTCGGTGTCCTTCTGGACCACGACGCCGATCACCGGGTAGCCGCCGGTCACGGGGTGGTCCGGACCGAAGACGATCGGCTCGCCGCTCGGCGGCACCTGAATCGCGCCGCGCGTGGCGCCCTCGCTCGGCAGCTGCCGGCCGGGGTCGGCAGGGGCGAATGCGGCGCCGCTGAGGCGCAGGCCCACCCGGTCGCTCGCGGCGCCGACGGTCCAGCGGGTGCGGGTGAGCAGGTCGGGGTCGGTCACCCAGCCGGCCCGCGGGCCGGGGACGACGCGGAGGATCGGGTCGGCCGCGTGCTCGGGCGTCGGGAAGCCCTCGGTGAGGATGTCGCCGGCCACCGCGGTGCCGACGCGGAGCCGCTCGTTCCCCGACACCGGTGCTGGGCCGAGGCCGGCCAGGGTGTCCCGCGCCGCCGAGCCGAGGATGCGCGGGACGTCGAGCCCTCCGCGGACGGCGAGGTAGGAGCGCAGCCCGGTCGGGGGGACGCCCAGCCGCAGACGCTCGCCGGGTCGCACCGGCAGGACGACGCCGCTGGGCTCGGTGCGCCCGTCGATCCGCAGCGTGACGGGTGCACCCGTCACGACGATCCAGGTGGTCGCGGTGACCTCCAGCTCGAGCCCGCCGAGGACGACCTCCAGCGCGGCCGCCCCCGGCTCGTTGCCGAGCAGCCGGTTGCCGAGCTCGTACGCCGCCCGGTCGGCCGCGCCGCTCGCCCCGACCCCGATCGCGGCGTGGCCGGGGCGGCCGGCGTCCTGCACGAGGACCGGCCCGCCGACGGCGCGGACGAGGAGCTCAGCCATCGATCGCCTCGAACCGGACCGTGGTCCCTGCGGTGAGCAGCGCGGGCTCGTCGCGCGCGAGGTCCCAGAGCACCGCCTCAGTGCTCCCGATCAGCTGCCACCCGCCCGGCGACTCCCGCGGGTAGATGCCGCTGAACTCCCCCGCCAGGCCGACCGCGCCGGCCGGCACCCGCGTCCGCGGGGTCGCCCTCCGCGGCACGTGCAGCCGGGGGTCGCCGCCCACCAGGTAGGCGAAGCCCGGCGCGAACCCGCCGAACGCGACCCGCCACGGCGTGCCCGTGTGCGCGGACACGACCTCCGACTCGGCCAGCCCGGTGAGTCGCGCCACGTCGGCCAGGTCGGGTCCGTCGTACCTCGTGGGGATCCGTCGCACCTGATCGCTCGGCCCCGATCTCGCCAGACCCGGGGCCACCGCATCCGGTACGACGGCGAGCAGCCGGTCCATCGCCACCCCGGGCCGTGCCACGAGCAGCACCGTCCGCGCGCCCGGTACGACGTCGGCGACCAGCTCACCGACACGCGCATCGGCCCGGAGGAGGTCGGCGTACGCGACCACCGCGGCGGTGTCGGGGAGCTCGACGAGGAGCGCCCTGTCGCCGTACGGCAGGACGTTCATGCGAACGGGGTCGTCTCGATCCCGGCCCCGTCCAGGCCGGCCCGGACCGCCTCCGCGATCGCCGCGGCGCCCGGGGAGTCGCCGTGGACGCACAGCGAGTCGACCGATGCCGCGAGCGCGACCGCCTGCTCCGCCGCCCGCGCGGGCGACTCGATCATCGCGCCCGGCTGCCCGCGCGGCACCAGCCCGCCGTCGGGCAGGTAGCCCCGGTCGGCGAACCCCTCGGTCACCACCGGCAGCCCGGACGCCTCGGCGAGCAGCAGGAAGGGCGAGCCCGGCAGGCCGAGGACCGGCAGGCCGCCGTACTCCACCACGGCGTCGATGACGGCCTGCGCCTGCGCCGGACGGACGTTGACGGCGTGGTAGAGCGCGCCGTGCGGCTTGAGGTAGCGCACCCGGTCACCGGCGACGCGGGCCAGGCCGTCCAGCGCCCCGAGCTGGTAGAGCACGTCGGCGGTCAGCTCGGCAGAAGGAACGTCGATGAAGCGCCGGCCGAAGCCCGCGAGGTCGCGGTAGCCGACCTGGGCACCGATGCGCACCCCGTGCCCCACGCACATCGCGACGGTACGACGCAGCGTCAGCGGATCTCCCGCGTGGAAGCCGCAGGCCACGTTGGCGGAGGTGAGGTGCGGGAGCAGCGCGGCGTCGTCGCCGAGCGTCCACCTTCCGAACGATTCGCCCACATCGGCGTTGAGGTCGACCACGGACCTATCGTGGCCCACGGCGGTCCGGATCGCGGTCATCCGATGAGACGCGGCTCACGAACCCGCTCTCAGACGGTTAATGGCCGGTAACCTGCCCGACGGCCGTATTGCCACCCACTCCACATCCGCTTAGGGAGACGACGACCGTGCAGCACATCCTCGACGCCATCCAGGCCGACGCCAGCTCAGAGGAGTTCGCCAACCTGGCGCTCCCCGAGTCCTACCGCGCCGTGACCGTCCACAAGGACGAGGTCGACATGTTCGAGGGCCTCGAGTCCCGCGACAAGGACCCCCGCAAGTCCCTCCACGTCGACGACGTGGCGCTTCCCGAGCTCGGCCCGGGCGAGGCGTTCGTCGCGGTGATGGCCTCCGCCATCAACTACAACACCGTGTGGACCTCGATCTTCGAGCCCGTCTCCACCTTCGGCTTCCTGGAGCGCTACGGACGCGAGTCCGACCTGGGCGCGCGGCACAACCTGCCGTACCACGTCGTCGGCTCCGACCTGTCCGGCGTCGTCCTCGCGGTCGGCGCGGGCGTGACCAAGTGGAAGCCGGGCGACCGCGTCGTCGCGCACTGCCTCTCGGTCGAGCTCGAGGCCCCCGACGGCCACAACGACACGATGATGGACCCCTCCCAGCGCATCTGGGGCTTCGAGACCAACTTCGGCGGCCTCGCCGACGTGGCGATGGTCAAGGCCAACCAGCTCATGCCGAAGCCGGAGCACCTCACCTGGGAGGAGGCCGCCTCCCCCGGCCTGGTCAACTGCACCGCCTACCGCCAGCTCGTCTCGGCCAACGGCGGCAACATGAAGCAGGGCGACAACGTGCTGATCTGGGGCGCCTCGGGCGGCCTCGGCGGCTTCGCCACCCAGTACGCCCTCAACGGCGGCGCGAACCCGATCTGCGTGGTCTCCAACGAGGAGAAGGCCCAGATCGTGCGCAACATGGGCGCCGACAAGATCATCAACCGCTCCGAGCTCGCCCCGAAGTTCTGGAACGAGGACGGCACCAAGCAGAACCCGAAGGAGTGGCAGCGCTTCGGCAAGGCCATCCGCGAGCTCACCGGCGGCGAGGACATCGACATCGTCTTCGAGCACCCGGGCCGCGAGACCTTCGGCGCGAGCGTCTACGTCACGCGCAAGGGCGGCACCATCACCACCTGCGCGTCGACCACGGGCTACATGCACGAGTACGACAACCGCTACCTGTGGATGAACCTCAAGAAGATCATCTCCAGCCACTTCGCCAACTACCGCGAGTCGTGGGAGGCCAACCGCCTCATCGCGCAGGGCAAGATCCACCCCACCCTGTCGCGGGTCTACTCCCTGGAGGAGACCGGCCAGGCGGCGCTCGACGTGCACCACAACAAGCACCAGGGCAAGGTCGGCGTCCTGTGCCTCTCCCCCGAGGAGGGCCTCGGCGTCAAGAACGAGGAGCTGCGCGAGCAGCACATCGACAAGATCAACCTGTTCCGCGGCATCTGAGCGAGCAGTCGGTACGCCGAACGGCGTACTGAGCGTCACAACGGATCCCACCCCGGCATGCCGGGGTGGGATCTGTTCGTTCCATCGGGGATCATGGTCCGGACCCCATCACCCCCGAGCCGTATGGAGCACTCCGCGATGAGCGACCAGGGCCTGTCCATCTTCGAGAACGAGCCGTCCGAGACCGTGGAGAAGGCGGGTTCCGAGCCGAAGGCCGACTCCACGGCCACCCAGGTCATCCCCGTCGTCAAGTCCGACATCCCCTCGCCGGCCCAGCCGCCGGCCGCGCCGAGCGCCGCCCCCGCCGCGCCCGCAGCCGCCGCGCCTCCCGCCCCTGCTGCCCCGGCGCGCCCCAGCGCCACGGCGCCCACCGGGGCGCCCGGTTCGACGCCGTCCTCGCTGAGCAGCCTGCCCCTGGTCCGCCGCGGCGGCTACGACAAGGCGGCCGTCGACAGCCACATCCGCCAGCTCTCCGGCGAGAAGGCCACCCTCGGCGCGAGCCTGGAGGAGTCCGAGCGCCGTGTCATCGAGCTGGAGAAGGAGATCGCCCAGCTCAAGGAGTCGCTGGCCGAGCACGACAAGCCGTCGTACGCCGGTCTCGGCGGCCGAGCCAGCGCGATGCTGCGGCTCGCCGAGGAGGAGGCCTCCGTCATCCGCGAGGAGGCCAAGCGCGAGGCCAAGGAGGTCGTCGAGCAGGCCAACCGCGACGCGAAGGCCATCCGCGCCGAGGCGGCGCGCGCGACCGACGAGCTGCGCACCGCCCACCGGGCCGAGATGGAGGAGAACCGCACCCGCCTGCTGGCCGACGCCGAGCAGGAGCGCGCCCTCGCCAAGAGCGAGGCCGAGGACACCCTGGCCGCGGCCCGCCGCGAGGCCGACCAGCACCGTCTCGCCGCCCAGCAGGAGGCCAGCGAGCAGCGCAGCGAGGTGCAGCGCGAGGTCGAGCAGGCGCGCGCCGCCGCCGACCGTGAGGTCCAGGAGGCCCGCCGGATGCTCGCCGTGGAGAAGGAGCGCCTCGCCCGCGAGGCCACCGACCACCACAAGAGCGCCGTGGCCGAGACCCGCAAGCTGGTCGAGGAGGCCGAGCAGCGCGCGATCGCCGCCGAGGAGCGCGCCGCGGAGGCGAGCCGCCAGGCCGCCGCCAACCGTGCCGCCGCCCAGTCCGAGGCCGAGAGCCTGCTGACCCGGGCGCGCAACGAGGCCGAGCAGATCCTCGCCTCGGCCCGCACCCAGGCCGAGGCGCTGACCGCGAGCGGCGACGCCGAGGCCGAGCGCCAGGCCGCCTCGACCCGCGCCGAGCTGGACCGCCTGACCAAGCGCCGCGACGCGATCACCGCGCAGCTGTCCTCGCTGGCCGACCTGGTGGCCGGCTTCGGCGAGGACGAGAGTTGAGCGAGGCCAGCCCGGCGACCGAGGAGCAGCCGGAGCCGGCGTACGGCGTCCTCGGCAAGCCGTTCGACCGACGCTCCCCCTTCTTCGTGGGGTTCGTCGGCGCGCTCGGCGCTCTGCTCGCGTTCGCGCTCTACAACATGGTCCTGGGGACCGGCTCGGTCCTGATCATGATCCTGGTGGCGTTCTTCCTCGCCGCCGGGCTGAACCCGTCGGTGGAGTTCCTCGAGCGGCACCGCTTCCGGCGCTCCGCGGCCGTCGCGACCGTCATCGTGATCGCGCTGGTGGTCGTCGCGCTGTTCCTGGTCGCCATCGTGCCGGTCATCACCGACCAGGTGCAGGCGCTGAGCACGAACATCCCGCACTGGCTCGACGAGCTGGAGCGGAACAAGCAGGTCCAGAAGATCAACGACGACTACGACGTCATCGACAAGATCAAGAACTTCGTCTCGAGCGGCGACTTCGTCTCGGCGCTGTTCGGCGGCGCGCTGGGCTTCGGGCTCAAGATCATCTCGGCGCTGTTCAACGCGTTCATCATCATCGTGCTGACGCTCTACTTCCTGGCGTCGCTGAAGACCACCACGCACGCGATCTACCAGCTGGCGCCGGCCTCGCGACGCCGCCGCGTGGAGCTGCTCGGCGACAAGGTGATCGCCAACATCGGCGGCTACGTGTCCGGCGCGTTCGTCGTCGCCGTCTGCGCCGGCCTGTCGTCGCTGGTGTTCCTGACCTTCACCGGCATCAGCCAGTACGCCGTCGCCCTCGCCTTCGTGGTGGCGATCCTCGACGTGATCCCGATGATCGGGGCGACCATCGGGGCGGTCGTCGTCTGCGCGATCGCGTTCGCCACCGACGTCGGCAGCGGGATCGCCTGCGTGATCTTCTACATCGCCTACCAGCAGGTCGAGAACTACCTGATCTACCCCAACGTGATGAAGCGCTCGGTCGACGTGCCCGGCGCGGTCACGGTCGTCGCGGCCCTCATCGGCGCGGCGCTCCTCGGCGTGGTCGGTGCGCTCATCGCGATCCCGGTCGCGGCCGCGATCCTGCTGCTGTTCCGCGAGATGGTCGTCAAGCAGCAGGATCTGCGCTGAGCTCAGGGCTGAGGTCGGCCAACGCCGGCTCCCCCAGCTTGACCGCGATCACCCCGATCAGGATCAGCACGCCGCCGGCCAGCTGGACCAGCGCGGGCAGCTCGCCCAGCAGCGCCCACGCCCACAGCACGGCCGCGACGACCTCGCTGAGCGCGACGAACGAGGACAGCCGCGATCCGAGCGCGCGGGCCGCGCCGATGCCCGTGGCATAGGCCAGCGCCGAGGTCACCAGGCCGAGGGCGAGCAACGGCACCCACCAGGCGACCTGCGTCCCGGCGTAGGTCAGGGAGGCGGTGCTCGTGGTCATCGGCAGCACCCCGACGAGGGCGAGCACGCCGAGCACGGCCGTGCCGACGAGCAGCCCGCCGCCGGCCAGCGCCAGCGGCGGAAGCCCGGAGCGGTCGTCCGCGGACACCACGAAGTGCGCGGCGCCGCCGACCATCGCCGCCATCGCCCACGCGACGCCGGCCGAGGACAGGTGCGCGCCCGAGAACAGGTCGAGCACGAGCAGGAGCCCCAGCGCGGCGACGAGCGCGCCCGCGACCGTGAGCCGACCCGGCCGCTGGCCGTGGCGCCACCACAGCCAGCCGACGACGGCGGCCGGCGAGGTGTACTCGATCATCAGCGCCGGCCCGACCTGCATGTGCTGGACCGCCGAGAAGTAGCAGAACTGCGCTCCGGCCACCGCGAGGACGCCGTACACGACCAGGGTCGGCAGGCCGGCGCGCAGCAGGTGCCAGCGCCCGGCGAGCGAGCGCAGCGCGAACGGCAGCACGACCAGCGCGCCCAGGCTCATCCGCACCAGCACGACCGCTCCGGGGCTCCACCCGGCGTCGAACAGCGGTCGGGCAAGGGCGCCGGCCAGCGAGAAGGAGACCGCCGAGAGCAGCGCCAGCGGCACGCCGCCGATCGGCGCAGGGCGGGCCTGCATCGCGCGCTTGTCATCGGCTATTGCGGTCATGACTCATGACACTAGGCATCTTGTCGTAAGATGTCAAAGTGGTTTTCGCCGATGACACAGGGTTCGCGCTCCAGGCAGCCGTGCTGCTCGCCAACAGCGCCGACGACCCGGACACGCTGACCACGGTCGAGGAGCTCGACGCGTTCTACGCCGAGCAGGACTACACCGGCCGCCACGACGGCGACGAGGCCGAGCTGGAGTCGGTACGACGCATCCGCCCCGAGCTGCGCGCGCTGCTGACCGCCGACCGCGATACCGCGGTCGACCTGGTCAACGAGATCCTGCGCCGGCACCGGGCGCTCCCCCAGCTGGTGCGCCACGAGCCGCTCGACTGGCACCTGCACGCCGTCGACGCCGACCGGCCGCTCGCCGACCGGATCATGGTGGAGACCGCGATGGCGATGATCGACGTCATCCGCGCCGACGAGCTGTCCCGGCTCGGGCTGTGCGCCGACGACGACTGCGACGGCGTGGTGCTCGACCTGTCGCGCAACCGCTCGCGTCGGTTCTGCTCGACCACCTGCAGCAACCGCAACGCGGTGGCGGCCTACCGGGCCCGGCAGGCGCAGGGCTGATCAGGTCCGGTCAGGCGTCGAGGAAGCGGCGCAGCACCTCGGTGAACAGCTCGGGCTGCTCGGAGTGCAGCCAGTGGCCGGCCTGCTTGAGCACCACGGTGCGGTTGCGGGGGAACCAGCGGTCCATCGCGGCGGCGTACTCCTCCCGGACGTAGTCCGAGCGACCACCCGCCATCCACAGCACCGGCCTCTCGTACGCCGGCACACCGGCCAGCCGGTCCTCGGGCCAATCCGCGATCACCGCCATGTCCCGCTCGAGGACGGCCAGGTTCGGCTGCCACGCCCAGCCGCTGGGAGCCTCGGAGTCGCGGCGGAGGTTCTGCAGCAGGAAGCTGCGGATCGTGGCGTCGGGGACGTCCGGCTCGAGCAGCCGGTCGGCGTCCTCGCGGGTGCGGACCTGCGCGAGGTCGAGGTCCAGCAGCGCCCGGGCGTAGCGCCCCAGGCCGCCGACGCCGCCGTCGTACCGCACCGGCGACATGTCGGCCACCACCAGCCGGGTCACCAGGTCGGGGTGCAGCAGCGCGAGCAGCATCGCGACCTTGCCGCCCATGGAGTGCCCGACCACGGCCGCCGGCTCGTCGGCGATGAGCTCGGCGACCTGATCGACCATCTCGACGTAGTCGAAGTGGTCCGACCACGGCGACCGGCCGTGCTGGGGCAGGTCGACCAGGGCGATCCGGTGCTCACCGGCCAGCGCCCGCGCGATGGTGGTCCAGTTGCGCCCCTGGCCGAACAGGCCGTGCAGGAAGACCACACGACCCCCGGCGGTGCCGAGGGTCGTGTGGTGAAGCGTCACGCGTGAAGGCTACTTGGCGGCCGCCGGCAGCGCGGCGGGAGGCGGACCGCCCGCCTCCGGACCGCACCGGCAACGGAACTGTGGTCCCGAGGGCGGGGCCGCCGGAGACGCGCTCGGCCGATCAGGCGTAGTCGTGGAAGCCCTTCTTGGTCTTGCGACCGAGCTCGCCATCGGCGACCTTCGCCTCCAGGGTCGTGGCCGGCGCGAAGCCCTCCTCCTTGAACTCGGCGTAGAGCTCCTTCTGGATGGCCAGCGACACGTCGTTGCCGACGACGTCCAGCAGCTCGAACGGGCCCATCGGGAAGCCGGCGGTCTCCTTGATGGCGGCGTCGATCTCGCCCAGCTCCACACCGGACTCCGACAGCAGGACCGCGTCGTTGAGGTAGGGGAACAGCAGGCAGTTGACGATGAAGCCCGAGCGGTCACCGCAGGAGACGGCGACCTTGCCGACGTTCGCGCACAGCGCGAGGACGGTCTCGTTGACGTCGGCGGCGGTGGCCGGCGTGGTGACGACCTCGACCAGCTTCATGACCGGCGCCGGGTTGAAGAAGTGCATGCCGATGACGTCGGCCGGGCGGTCGGTGGCCGCACCGAGCTGGGTGATCGGCAGGGAGGACGTCGTGGTCGCGATGATCGCGCCCGGCTTGCAGATGCCGTCCAGGTCGCGGAACAGCTCGAGCTTGACGTCGAGGTCCTCGGCGATGGCCTCGACCACGATGTCGACGTCGCCGAGCGCCTCGCGCTCGGTCGAGCCGGTGAGGCGGTCGAGCAGGTCGGACTTGTCGTCCTCGGTCGACTTGCCCTTGGCGATGGCCCGGTCCAGGTTCTTGCCGATGTAGGCGTAGACGCCGTCGAGCTTCTCCTGGGTGCGGCCGACGAAGACGACGTCGTATCCGGCCTGGGCGAAGACCTGGACGATGCCCGAGGCCATGGTGCCGGTGCCGACGACACCGACCTTGCGGATCTCGCGCTTGAGCTCGGGGGCCGCTGCGTCGCCGGCGGCACCGAGCTCGGCGAACGTGCCGCCCTCGTTGGCCAGCTTCTCCAGCAGGTCGGCCGGCTGGTGCAGGTGGTCCTGGGTCTCGGCGAAGCGAGCGGCGAGCTTGTCGCGCACGGCGGCCGCGCCCAGCTCGTCGATGACGGTCAGCGGGCCCTTGGCGTAGCCGCAGCCGAACCGCATGCCGTTGTCGATGTCGGTGACCGAGGCGTAGCCGGCCTCGTTCATCCGGACCGCGTGGTTCAGGTACGGAAGCACCAGGGTGTCGAAGATCTGCTCACTCGTAGGCATGCCGGACAGTGTCCCATCCCCCGGACGCCTGTTCTACCCGTTGGTAACAGGCGAGACGAAGACCACCTTGGAGCGCGACGTGTGGCCGCGGCGGACCGTCACGGCCGCCCGCGGCAGGCCCAGCTCCTCGGCCAGGAAGCGCTCGAGGGCGGCGTTGGCCTTGCCGTCGACGGGCGGCGCGGCGAGGCGGATGCGGAGCTGGTCGCCGTACTCCCCGACCACCTCGGTGCGCGACGCACCCGGCTGCACCCGCACCGACAGCAGCCAGCCGTCGCCGTCCGGGCGCCACCACGGACGTCCGGGCTCGATCTCCACGGTGCTCAGGGTAAGTTGCACGACCGTGAGACTCGTGGTTGCGCGGTGCCAGGTGGACTATGCGGGGCGGCTGACGGCCCATCTCCCGATGGCGACCCGGGTGCTCATGCTGAAGTCCGACGGGTCGGTGCTCGTGCACTCCGACGGCGGCTCCTACAAGCCGCTGAACTGGATGTCGCCGCCGTGCACCGTCGTCGAGGGCGCCGCGGATGACGGCCGGATCGAGTGGACCGTCACCGCCAAGGCCGCCAAGAACGCCCCCGCCGACACGCTGCGGATCCTCATCGAGGAGGTCCTCCACGACTCCTCCCACGAGCTCGGTGTCGACCCCGGCCTGCAGAAGGACGGTGTCGAGAAGCACCTGCAGGAGCTCCTCGCCGACCACCCCGGGACCCTGGGTGAGGGCCTGACGCTGGTACGCCGGGAGTTCCCCACCGCCATCGGCCCGGTCGACCTGATGTGCCGCGACGCCTCGGGGCTGTCGGTCGCCGTGGAGATCAAGCGCCGCGGCGAGATCGACGGCGTCGAGCAGCTCACCCGCTACCTGGAGCTGCTCAACCGCGACCCGCTGCTGACCACGCGCGGCGAGGTGCGCGGAATCTTCGCCGCACAGGAGATCAAGCCCCAGGCGCGTGTGCTGGCCGAGGACCGGGGCATCGCCTGTGCGGTCGTGGACTACGACGTGCTCCGCGGGTTGGACGACCCGACCGACCGCCTCTTCTGATCGCCTCGACGCCGAGGTGACCGGCACCACGACGCCGTCGGCGATCCTGAGCACCCTCGATGGTCGGCGTCACCCTCGCCTCGCCCACACCCTAGGGTCGGCGCATGGCGACGATCTTCCACCTGGCGCTGGCGTCGGACTGGGCGGCGGCCCAGGAGGCCGGCAGGTACACGATCTCCACCCGGGGCAGGACGCTTGCCGAGGAGGGGTTCATCCACGCCAGCCGCGGGGACCAGTGGCCGGCCGTGCGCGAGCGGTTCTACGCCGGCGTCAGCGAGCCGCTGGTGCTGCTGCAGATCGACACCGACCGGCTCGGCGTACCGTTGATCGAGGAGCCGGCCGTGCCCGGCGGGACCGAGACCTTCCCGCACATCTACGGGCCGCTGTCCGTGGATGCCGTGGTGAAGGCGATCCCCCTGGACACCGCCACGACGCCGACACCCACACCGACACCGGCGCCCGCGCCCGCGCCAGCAGCGAGCGCGCCCGCGCCCGGGACGCCCCCGCGACCGGAGGGCACGTTCGCCCAGATCTACTTCCGGGAGATGTTCGTCAACGCGGCCCTGATCCTGCTGGTCGTCGCGCTCGGCTTCGTCGGGATCATCATCGGGGCGGGGCTGGACGGCGGCTCCCCCCTGCCGGCCCTCACCGGCCTGCTGGGCGTGGCCGTCGGCATCGTCGCGGCGGTGGCGATCCACCGCCGGCGCACCTGACCCCGCCCAGCAGCCCGGCAGTCCGGCTACGGCCTCAGCCCAAGCCGGGCAGCACCGCGGTGTGCTCCTTCTGCACGGCATCGAGCTGCTGCGGGTCGAGCCCGAGCAGCGACAGGATCGTCGGCGCGACCTGGGTCGTGGCGACCGACGAGGTGACGACCTGCGAGGGGACACCCGGCCCGGCGACGACCAGGAGCACGTGCCGGTCGCCCTCGTTCATCCCACCGTGCTCGGCCAGCTTGGTGGGCTTGGCGTAGACGACGCCCTCCTGGACCTTGCCGAAGACGTCGGGATAGCGGCCGTCGTCCACCGACGTGCCGAAGAGCCCGGCGACGTCCGCGCCCGCCCAGATCCGCGCGAGGCCCGAGTGCTGCACGGTGACGGGGGCGCCGTGCACGTCGTACCCCTGGGCGGTGTGGCTCCACAGGTAGTCCTTGACGAAGTCGTCGGCGGCCTGGGAGTCGTCGGAGAGGTAGGACTGCCACAGGTCGTCGTTGGTGCCGGCGACGATCAGCCGCGCGTTCGCGGGGTGGGTCTGCTGCCACGCCGTGTTGATCGCGTCGACGATCGGGCCGTCCTTGACCGTGACGAGCTGGTTCGGGTCGCGGGGCGACTGCCCGTGCTTGGCGGTGACGATGATGGTGGTGGAGCCGGCGAGGCCGTCCTTGCGGATCTGCGCCACCATCCGGCCGACCTGGGCATCGACGTAGTCCAGCGCGCTCGACAGCACCGGTCCAGGGACCAGCTTGCCGTCGACCCAGCGGTAGCCGCCGGCCTGCGGCGCGCTCTCGGTGTAGGTGCCGTCCCCGTTCTTGATGAGGTACGCCGAGGTGGAGCGCAGCTTCTGCGCGACCGACACCGCCTGGAAGTTCATGCCGAAGACCGCAGGGGTGCCGACCCTCGTGGTGCCGGAGTGGTCGCGGCCGTCGATCTCGTTCAGGATCGCCCGGACCTTGTAGCCGTCGTACTGCCGGGTGGCCGCCTCGATGTGCGCCCAGTCGTCGTCCTCCGGGTAGGGCGTGCCGTCCGGCTCGACGGCGAGCGAGTCGATCTCCGGGCCGAAGAAGTCGTCGATGGCCCTGCCGCCCGAGCCGGGCCCGTTGAACGACATGTAGACCGCGTGCTTGTCCGACCACGCGGTGCGCAGGCCGGCTGCGTGGACGACCTGGAAGATCGTGTTGTCGCCGAGGTAGTCCCACGGCGCGATGCTGCGGCACGTGGCCGGGTCGACCGGGAAGGTCGAGAAGTCGAACGAGGAGGCGTCGTTCCGCAGGCCCATGATGCGGCCCGGATCGGTGTCGACGCCGCCCGGGTAGATGCTGCCGTTCTCGTCGAAGGACGGCAGCCCCTCGGCGTCCATCAGCGCGTCGTCGGGCGAGTCGTAGACGACGTCGCCGCCCGTCGGTGCCTGGCCGGGCGTGCAGGCCGCGCCGGGCTCATCGACCTTGTGGCTGTACTCCACGTCGTAGTAGACGCCGGTCGTGCGCGGGGTGCCACCGGTCATCAGCGCCGTGCCGCCGGGGTCGGAGTCCGAGGGGTTGGCGGCCGCTGCGTCGGCGTACTCACTGCCGGAGTGGGCCAGCCGGGCCAGCGCCGAGCTCGGGTGCTGGGCGACGTACCAGGCGAGGTCGCTCTGGTGCATGCCGTCGATGGAGATGAGCAGCACGTGGCGGGCGGGAGCGGCGGCGGCGCCGGGCGCGACGGCATAGCCACCCAACCCGACCGCGAGGAGTGCCGCGGTGCCGGCGAGGGCACCGGCGCGGCGGAGAGGACGAGTCATGCGAACTCCTTGGTGGGAGCCCCGAAGGGGGCCGATCGAACCGATTCAGCCACCCGTTGCGTAACCGCCCGAGCCCCCACGGTGAAGGTTGTCCGAACACAACCTGCAAGAGCCTCGATCGGCCTCGCTAGATTGCACGGCGTGATCGAGATCTGGCTCAACCCCGCCTGCTCCAAGTGCCGCACTGCCGTGAGCGAGCTCGACGCGGCCGGCAAGGACTACGTCGTACGCCGCTACCTCGACGAGCCGCCCACCACCGCCGAGCTCGAGGAGGTGCTGGCCCGGCTCGGGCTGGAGCCGTGGGACATCGCCCGCACCGCGGACGCGAAGGGCCTCGGCGTCACCCTGCCCGCCAAGGACGCCGCCCACCGCGCCGACTGGCTGGAGCTGATGTCACAGCACCCGAAGCTCATCCAACGCCCGATCATCACCGCGACCGACGGCACCACGGTCGTCGGTCGCGATGAGGAGTCGCTGGCGCGGGTGATCAGCGCGGGCTGACGGCCGCGAGGCGTCGCGCCAGCACGGGCACCACGATCGCGGCGGCGACGAGGTGGTCGGCCATCAGGGTGAGGGCCGACGCCACGTCGAAGCCGGAGACGGCGTCGGGCACCAGGGACAGGACCACGAGCGTCCCCGTGATCCTCAGGAAGGTACGTCGCGGGCTGCGCGCGCGACGGGCGAGGACCGCGGCGATCCCCACGCCGATCAGCGAGAAGACGATGGTCAGCACGGCGAAGCCGGAGATCGGGATGGACGCGCCGGTGCGGTCGGCGAACGAGACCCCGGCCGCCGACGCGACCGCGGCGACGACGGTGGTGGCGGCCGTGGCGCCGGCGGCGGCGGCCAGGCCGTGCTTCCAGATGGCCGGACGCGCGACGCGGGAGGTGGCGGGGGTGGCGGTGACGGTGGAGACGGTGCTGACGGACATGGTGGGCTCCTTACGGATGCGGGACGCCGAGTGCGTCCTCATGCCCCTACGACGAACGGGGCCGTCGAGATTCGACAGCCCCGTTCGGGAGAACCTCGGATCGGGCTCAGCCCAGCCCGTTGGCCTTCCGGATCACCTCGACGATGCCGTCCATGATCTGGGTGAGGCCGAAGTCCTTGGGCGTGTAGACCGCGGCGACGCCCATGTCGATCAGCGCCTTGCCGTCGGAGTCGGGGATGATCCCGCCGACGATGACCGGGACGTCGTCCATGCCCTGGGCCCTGAGGCCCTCGAGGACCGCCGGCACGAGCTCCATGTGCGAGCCGGACAGGATCGAGAGCCCGACGCAGTGCACGTCCTCGGCCACCGCCGCGGCGACGATCTGCTCGGGGGTCAGCCGGATGCCCTGGTAGATGACCTCGAAGCCGGCGTCGCGCGCACGTACGGCGACCTGCTCGGCCCCGTTGGAGTGGCCGTCCAGGCCCGGCTTGCCGACGAGCAGGCGCAGGCGGCCGCCCAGCTCCTCGCCCGTGGCCCTGACCTTCTCGCGCACCGCCGTCAGCTCGGCACCGGCCTCGGCGACGCCGACCGCACCGGAGACGCCCGTGGGCGCGCGGAACTCGCCGAACACCTCGCGCAGCGTCCCGGCCCACTCCCCCGTGGTCGCGCCGGCACGGGCGGCCGCGAGGGTGGCCTCCATCAGGTTGACCCCGGACTTGGCGTCCTCGGCCAGCTTGGCGAGGGCCGCATCGACCTCCGCCTGGTCGCGCTGCTCCTTCCATGCCTTGACCGACGCGAGCGCGGCCTCCTCGGCCTTCGGGTCGGCGACCATGATCGCCTCGTCCAGGTTCGCGGTCAGCGGCGACGGCTCGGTGGTGTCGAACTTGTTGACGCCGACGATGATCTCGTGGCCGTCCTCGATGGCGGCGCGGCGCCGGGCGTGCGAGGAGACGAGCTCCTGCTTCATGTAGCCGGAGTCGACGGCGGCGATCGCGCCGCCCATCGCCTGGACCCGATCGATCTCGGCCTTGGCGCCCTCGATCAGCGACTGCACCTTGGCCTCGATGACCGGCGAGCCGTCGAAGATGTCCTCGTACTCCAGCAGGTCGGACTCGAAGGCCAGGACCTGCTGCAGGCGCAGCGACCACTGCTGGTCCCACGGTCGCGGGAGGCCGAGCGCCTCGTTCCACGCGGGCAGCTGCACCGCGCGGGCACGTGCCTTCTTGGACAGCGTCACGGCCAGCATCTCGAGCACGATGCGCTGCACGTTGTTCTCCGGCTGCGCCTCGGTGAGGCCGAGCGAGTTGACCTGGACGCCGTAGCGGAAGCGGCGCATCTTCTCGTCCTGCACCCCGTAGCGCTCACGGGTGATCTCGTCCCACAGCTCGACGAAGGCGCGCATCTTGCACATCTCCTCGACGAAGCGGACGCCCGCGTTGACGAAGAAGGAGATCCGGCCGACGGTCTTCTCGAAGTCCTCGTCGGAGACCTGGCCCGAGGCCTTCACCTGGTCCAGCACGGCGATCGCGGTGCACATCGCGTAGGCGATCTCCTGCACGGGCGTCGCGCCGGCCTCCTGCAGGTGGTAGCTGCAGATGTTGATCGGGTTCCACTTCGGGATGTTGTTGACCGTGTAGGCGATCATGTCGCCGATCAGCCGCAGCGAGTGCTCCGGCGGGAACACGTAGGTCCCGCGCGAGAGGTACTCCTTGATGATGTCGTTCTGGGTCGTGCCGGCGAGCTGGTGCGCGACCTCGGAGGGCGACAGGTCGGGGTTCTGCTCCTCGGCGACCACCTGGTACATCGCGAGCAGCCACATCGCCGTCGCGTTGATCGTCATCGAGGTGTTCATCTCGGTGAGCGGGATGTCCTTGAAGAGCTTGCGCATCTCCCCCAGGTGCGGCACCGGTACGCCGACCTTGCCGACCTCACCGCGCGACAGCGGCGAGTCGGGGTCGTAGCCGGTCTGCGTGGGCAGGTCGAAGGCGACCGAGAGACCCGTCTGGCCCTTGGCCAGGTTCGTCCGGTAGAGCGCGTTGGACGCCTCGGCGGTCGAGTGACCGGCGTACGTCCGCATCACCCAGGGGCGGTCCTTCGGCTGGCTGATGGGCGCGGAGGAGGTCTCGCTACTCATAAATGCGAAGCGTAGGCGGAATTGCTACCGCCGCGTAACGGCGTCCGGTGTGGGATGTGCAACCCCCGGCGGGCGCATACCGAGGGGATCAGGCGACCGCGTGGTCGCGCTCGAGCTCGACCAGCCGGATCAGGTGGCTCAGGTACAGCATCCGCAGCACGGGCGGTGTGGCCCCGCGCAGGACGATGTGGCGACCCGCGCGGATCGCCCGCCGGCTGGCGGCGGCCAGCACCTTCAGCGCGGTCAGGTCGACCGAGTCGACCCCGTGCAGGTCGATGGTCAGGTCGCCGTCGCCGGCCCAGAGCCGGTCGTAGATGGCGCTGCGCACGACACCCGTGCTCCGCACGTCGAAGTCGCCGCTGAGCAGCAGCGTGGGCCCGTCGGTGGTGATGTCCAGCTCGTTCATGGTCCACTCCCCTCATCGGCGCCCTCCCGAAAGAGCGCCGCCCGGTTGCTCACTACTGTGACGCGCCAGGATGCGGTTCGGTTGCAGGTGACCTGTACCCGGGAGGCGCGTGTCGCAACCCCGGTCGCCGTCGCCGTACCCTCGGGCCATGGTCAACCTCACCCGCATCTACACCCGCACCGGCGATGCCGGCGAGACCCGTCTGGGCGACATGAGCGTCACCTCCAAGACCGATCTGCGGCTGGAGGCGTACGCGACCGTCGACGAGGCGAACGCCCAGATCGCCGTCGCCGTCGCGACCGGGGGGCTGACCGACCACGTGGTCGCCGTCCTCACCCACGTCCAGAACGAGATGTTCGACGTGGGCGCCGACCTGTGCAACCCGATCGTGCCCGACCCGGAGTACCCGCCGCTGCGCATCGAGCAGCACTCCATCGACCGGCTGGAGAAGTGGTGCGACCACTTCAACGCCGACCTGGAGAAGCTGCGGTCCTTCATCCTCAACGGCGGTACGCCGGCGGCGGCCCAGCTGCACGTCGCCCGCACCGTCGTACGCCGGGCCGAGCGGGCCGCCTGGGCGGCGTACGAGGTCCACGGCGCGACCATGAACCCGCTGGCCATCACCTACCTCAACCGGCTCAGCGACCTGCTGTTCATCCTCGCCCGGCACGCGAACCGCGAGGTGGGCGACGTGCTGTGGGTGCCCGGCGGCGACCGGGGCTACGCGGCGCCGGCCGACTCCTGAGTCACCGGGAGCTCACTGCGAGAGCGTGAGGGTCCAGGTCGCGTTGCCGTAGGTGGCGCTCGACAGGTTGCCCGACGAGCAGTCCACCCCGATGTTGGCGTGGTGGGCGCCGGCGGCCAGGGAGAGAGTGCCGCCGAAGTGCTGACCGGCGTTCGGGTGGCCGTCGAAGAAGAACTGGCTCGGCAGGTTCACGAGGGTGTGCGGGACCGGCTTGTCGTCGACGTACAGGCCGGCGGTCGCGGAGCCCGTCGAGCAGGACTGCACGAAGCTGTCGACCGCGACCACGATCGTTGCGTGACCCGCCTTCGGCATGGACCAGGTGAGCGGGTGGTACAGCGCGATGTCGTCGGGGCTCGCCACCGGGTCAGCGGGATTCGGGTCGGCGAAGTTGACCTGGGTCTCGACCGACCGGGTGCGGCCGAGCAGGCCGGGCGCCATCTTCCGGGGCGTGACCGCGTGGTCGTGGATCTTCGCCGTCGTCACGGCCCCGTTCTTGAGCTGCGCGGTGCCGACGCTGCCTCGGGGCAGTGCCGTCACGGCGTACGACGCTCCGCTGAGCGCGATCACCAGGGCCAGATAGCCCACGACGTTGTCACGGATGTGACGGGCGAACCACGACATGCCTGCCTCCTCGGCCGATCCGGGTCCGTCGGGCGGCGGGCCACCTCTCGCGAGGCTAGAGCTCCGGGGGCCTCCTGTCAGCCGTTGCGCGGCATCGGGGCGCTGTGGACGAGGACTCGGGTCTGTCGCAGGGACGTGCCACGATGACCGGGCCATGAACGTCCTCTCCTCGCTGACCGACGCCTACCTCCTGGAGCACTTCGACCCGGGGACGCTGTCGCGGGCGCAGGGGTACGTCGATGCGGTGCGCGACCTGCAGGTCAGCACCCTCAGCGCGGGGTCGGTGACGGCCACGGCCCTGGTTCCCGGGAGCCGGGAGGAGCCCTACGAGGTGCAGTTGCACGCCGAGGTTGCCGGCGGCGGCCGCAACGGCTGGCTGTTCACGGTGTGCACCTGCCCGGTGCAGTCGCTGTGCAAGCACGGCGCCGCGGTCGCGCTCGCGCTGCGGCGGGGCTTCGTCCCCAGCCAGTCGGCCCCGCAGTGGCGCACCAGCCTCGGGCGGCTCACCGAGGAGCTGCGCCGCGAGCTCCCGCCCGACGGCGACGTCCAGCCGATGGCACTCGAGATCACCTACGAGCCGGCCCGCCGCCGGTCGTGGACCGGTAGCGGCGCCACCGTGCGGGTGCGCCCGCTGCGCCCGGGCGCGAAGCAGCGCTGGATCAAGACCGGCGCCGACTGGAGCGACGTACCCCTCCTCGCGGCGCGGCGGATGCTGCCGCCCGCCCAGGCGGCGGCACTGGTGGCGCTGCAGTCCGCGCTCCAGCTCAACCACGGCTACTACTCCGGCGGGGCCGCGGCCGACGTGCGCGACCTCGGCGACCACGCGGTGCGGCTGCTGCGCGAGGCGCAGGAGGCGGGTGTGGAGATCGTCTGCCGCGCTCCGCTGCGCGAGGTCGTCTTCCGTGAGGAGCCGGTCCAGCTGGTCGCGGACGTGCGCGCCTCCGCCCAGGGCACCACCACCGAGGTCGCTGTCGGGATCGACGACGGCGAGCGCGTCTGGCACGGCGACGAGGTCGTCGCGATCGGGCTCCCGGTCGCGCGCGTGGTCGGCCTGCTCGACGACGGCCGGCTCACGCTCGCGCCCACCACCACCCCGCTCACCGCGTCGGCGCGCTCGCTGCTGGAGACCCCGGCGCTGGTCGTGCCCGCGGCCGACCGCGAGGACCTGCACGACCAGCTGCGCGGCCTGCAGCGGATGGTCGGCGTCCGCTCCTCCGACGGGACCGTCGAGGTCCCCGCGCCGCTGCAGCCCACGCTCGCGCTGGTCGTGACCTGGCACAGCTCGACGAAGGTCGGGCTCGACTGGAGCTGGAGGTACCAGGACGGCCGTGCCCGGCGTACCTTCGCGCTGGGCAGGTCGGTGGACACCAGCGGGATCCGCGACCGCGAGGCCGAGCAGGTCATCGCCGAGCGGTTGCCGAGCGGCCTGCTCGACCGCACCGACTTGTACGACGGCGACGCCCTGGCCTTCGCGCTCAACGACCTGCCGTTCCTGCGCACCGTCGAGGGTCTGGACGTGGTCGAGGAGGACGCACCGGACTTCCGCGAGGCCACCGGCGCGCCGGAGATCGCCTTCGAGCTCGTCGAGCCGCCCGCGGACCACACCGACTGGCTGGACCTCGAGGTGATGGTGACCGTCGAGGGCGAGCGGATCCCGTTGCCCGACGTGCTGGCCGCGCTGACGGTCGGCGCAGAGTTCCTGGTTCTCTCCAGCGGCCTCTACATCACCACCGACCGGCCCGAGTTCGACCGGCTGCGCGAGGTGGTGGCGGCCGCGGCCGAGCTGCGCGAGCGCGACGGCGACACGATCGGCGTCGGCCGGGGCGATCTCGGGCTGTGGGCCCAGCTCGCCGACACCGGCCTGGTCGACACCCAGGCCGCCGCCTGGGTCGCCCGGGCGCAGGCGCTGCGCGACCTGGTGGCCATCCCCCAGCCCGAGCCGACCGGGCTGGTGACCGAGCTGCGCAGTTACCAGCGCGAGGGCTTCTGGTGGCTGGCGTTCCTGTGGCAGCACGGGCTCGGCGGGATCCTCGCCGACGACATGGGCCTGGGCAAGACGCTGCAGGTCCTCGCCCTGATCGCGCACGCCCGCGCGCACCGGCCCGACGAGGGCCCGTTCCTCGTCGTCGCGCCCACGTCGGTCGTCACCGCGTGGGCGTCCGAGGCGGCCCGCCACGCGCCCGGGCTGCGCGTCGGGGTGGTCGGCCGGCGTGACGACGACGTGGCACGGATCGCCGCCGAGAGCGATGTGGTGGTCTCGACGTACACACTGGTGCGGCTGGCCGAGACGGCGTACGCCGACCTCCGCTGGGCCGGCCTCGTCCTCGACGAGGCCCAGCAGGTCAAGAACCACCAGTCCAAGACGTACGCCGCCATCCGCCGGATCTCGGCGCCCTTCCGGCTCTGCGTCACCGGAACGCCCTTCGAGAACCGGCTGATGGAGCTGTGGGCGCTGCTGTCGATCGCCGTGCCCGGCCTCTACCCGTGGCCCCGGCAGTTCGCCGACCTGGTGGTCAAGCCGGTGGAGAAGTCGGGCGACGCGGTGGTGCTGGAGCGCTTCCGCCGGCGGTTGCGGCCGTTCATGCTGCGCCGGACCAAGGAGCTGGTGGCGGCCGACCTCCCCGAGAAGCAGGAGCAGGAGCTCGACGTCGTCCTGGAGCCGCGGCACCGCCGGATCTACGACGCCCACCTGGCCAAGGAGCGCCAGCGGCTGCTGGGCCTGCTCGAGGACTACGACCGCAACCGGGTCGCGATCTTCTCCGCCCTCACCAAGCTGCGCCAGCTCGCGCTCGACCCCGCCCTCGTGGACCCCGAGCACGACAAGGTCGGCTCGGCCAAGCTCGATGTGCTCGTCGAGCACGTCGCCGAGCTCACCCAGGAGGGCCACCGCGCCCTCGTGTTCAGCCAGTTCACCTCCTTCCTGGCCCGGGTGCGGAGCCGGCTCGACGCGGAGGGGATCGCCTCGGCGTACCTCGACGGCGCGACGCGCGACCGCGGCGCCGCGATCGAGGAGTTCCGCTCCGGCGAGGCGCCGGTCTTCCTGATCTCGCTCAAGGCCGGCGGGGTCGGGCTGACCCTGACCGAGGCCGACTACGTGTTCGTGCTGGATCCGTGGTGGAACCCCGCCGCCGAGGCGCAGGCCGTCGACCGTGCGCACCGGATCGGCCAGACCCGCAGCGTGATGGTCTACCGGCTGGTCGCCACCGACACCATCGAGGAGAAGGTGATGGAGCTCAAGGCCCGCAAGGCCGAGCTGTTCGCCCAGGTGATCGACGGCGACGGCGCGATGTCGACCTCGATCTCCGCCGACGACATCCGGGACCTGTTCGCCGAGGACTGAGTCTGGGACGCTGAGCCATGCGCATCGCTCGGTACGTCGCCGCTGCCGCCCTCGCCCTCGCCACCGTGGCTGCGACGGTGTCCCCCGCGCTGGCCAGCACACCGCAGATCGCGATCTCCACCGGTCCCCTGGCCCCGGATGCGAGCGTCAGCGTGCTGGGAGCCGGCTGCCCGTCGTCCTCGCCGGTATCGCTCGACGTCTGGAACACCGCCGACCCGTCGAGCCATCACCACCTCGAGGGCCTGATCACGGCCAACAGCGGCGGCTCGTTCTTCTACTCCTACGACCTGGACAACCAGTTCGCTCCCGGGGCGCAGATCGGCGTCTACATGTCGTGCACGCCGACCGTCGATTGGAACTGGGACCCGGCCAGCGAGGCGGCGCGCGAGAAGTACGTCTTGACCACCGACCCGAACCCGCACGTCGCCATCGAGGCGGTCTCGACCAGCGCCTACGGGCCTTCAGTGCAGGTCGTCGCCGCCACCGAGGTCGCGAACGGCGCCATCACCCTGACCGTCGACGGGGCCGACGTCCCGGTCGACCTGATCGACGAGAACGGTGACATGGGCACCGACGTGAGCCACGTCGGATGGTGGCTGTTCCACCTGCCCGCACACCTGGCAGTAGGGACCCACAGCCTCCACGCGTCCTGGACGCCCAACGCCCCCGGCGCGTCGACGGTGACCGCCGACAAGACCCTGCGCGTCACCAAGATCAGGCCCACGCTGGGACTGCGGCTGAGCCCCTCCACCATCCTCAGCGGCAACACCACCGCGGCTCGCGTGACGTTGAGCCACACGGGAGCGGCTCCGCGCACCGGGGCGGTCGTGCTCAAGAAGAACGGCACGATCATCGCCCGCGGCACGCTGCGGGCCGCCGACAACGGGGTGCGGATCTTCGCCGTACGGATCCGAGCGGTCGGGACCTACCGGCTCACCGCGGTCTTCCTCGGGAGCAGCACGCTCACCCGGGCGACGTCGCCGGTGCGGACGCTGACCGTCCATCGGTGAGGCCCGAGGGGCCTGTAGTCAGAAGCGGTTCCAGTCGGTGCCGGGCGACTGTGCCTCGAGCCAGGCCTGGAACCCGGTGAGGGACGCCTCGCTCATCGCCAGCTCGACCAGGCCGCCTCCGGCCTCCTGGCAGCGGATGACGACGTGGTCGGGGTACAGCGAGGCCTGCTCGACGCCGAGCGGCTCACGGCGGCCGTCGTAGGTCAGGGCGTGGCGGTCCCAGGCCGCCCGCGGGCGCAGCGCGAGCGAGAAGATCCGGAACCACTCGAGCCGGTCGCCGGAGTAGCGACCCATGCCGAGCGCCCAGCCGTGGCCGGTCTCCCCGCCGCGGATGCGGTGGGACAGCTCGAAGGTCCCGCCGTGGCGGGCAAGGAAACGGCGCCGGACCATGAGTCCGGCGCCGTATCCGACAAGCAGCAGGAGCACGGCGCCGGAGACATCCAGCAGCGCACCCCACCAGGTCATGTCAGGATGCCTGCTCCGCGGCCTTGGCAGCATCCGCGAGACCGGTGCCGAGCTCGGCGTGCTCGGCCAGGACCGACACCCGGTCGTTGGCCACCGAGATGAACCCGGCGTCCACCGAGGCGACGACCTTCTCACCCTCGGCGGGCACGATCTCGACCACGCTCGGGGCGAGCAGCGACATCACCGGCGTGTGCCCACGCAGGATGCCGATCTCACCCTCGACCGTGCGAGCGTTGACCTGGGTGGCCTCCCCCGACCAGACGATCCGGTCGGCGGAGACGAGCTCGACCCGCAGTGCGTCAGCCATCAGAGGCTGGCCTGGATCTCGGCCCACTTCGCCTCGACGTCGTCCAGACCGCCGCACATGAAGAAGGCCTGCTCGGCCACGTGGTCGTACTCGCCGTCGCAGATCTTGTTGAACGCCTCGATGGTGTCGGCGATCGGGACCGTCGAACCCTCGATGCCGGTGAACTGCTTGGCGACGTAGGTGTTCTGCGACAGGAAGCGCTGGATACGACGCGCCCGGGTGACGATGGTCTTGTCCTCCTCGGACAGCTCGTCGACACCGAGGATCGCGATGATGTCCTGGAGCTCCTTGTTGCGCTGCAGGATCTGCTTGACGCGGATCGCGCAGTCGTAGTGAGCCTGACCGATGTACTGCGGGTCGAGGATCCGGGAGGTCGAGGTCAGCGGGTCCACGGCCGGGTAGATACCGAGCGACGCGATCTCACGGGAGAGCTCGGTCGTGGCGTCCAGGTGCGCGAACGTGGTGGCCGGGGCCGGGTCGGTGTAGTCGTCCGCGGGGACGTAGATCGCCTGCATCGAGGTGATCGAGCGACCGCGGGTCGAGGTGATCCGCTCCTGCAGCGTGCCCATCTCGTCGGCGAGGTTCGGCTGGTAGCCCACCGCGGACGGCATGCGGCCGAGCAGCGTGGAGACCTCGGAGCCGGCCTGGGTGAACCGGAAGATGTTGTCGATGAACAGCAGCACGTCCTGGCCCTGGACGTCGCGGAAGTACTCCGCCATCGTCAGCGCGGACAGGGCGACGCGCAGACGCGTGCCCGGCGGCTCGTCCATCTGGCCGAAGACCAGGGCGACCTTGTCGAAGACGCCGGCCTCCTTCATCTCGACGATGAGGTCGTTGCCCTCACGGGTGCGCTCGCCGACACCGGCGAACACCGACACACCGCCGTGGTTCTTGGCGACGCGGGCGATCATCTCCTGGATCAGCACGGTCTTGCCGACACCGGCACCACCGAACAGACCGATCTTGCCGCCGGTGACGTACGGCGTGAGCAGGTCGATGACCTTGATGCCGGTCTCGAACATCTGGGTCTTGGACTCGAGCTGGTCGAACGCCGGGGCCTTGCGGTGGATGCCCCACTTCTCCTTGACGTCGTACGCCTCACCCTCCTCGAGGTTGAGGACGTCGCCGGTCGCGTTGAACACGTGACCGAGCGTGACGTCGCCGACGGGGACCATGATCGGGCTGCCGGTGTCGCGCACCTGCGCACCACGGACCAGGCCGTCGGTCGGCTTGAGGGAGATCGCGCGGACCATGCCGTCGCCGATGTGCTGGGCGGCCTCGAGCGGCAGCGTGACCGTCTCGCCGCCCAGGGTCACGTCGACCTCGAGCTTGTTGTAGATGGCGGGCATCGCGTCGACGGGGAACTCCACGTCGACGACCGGGCCGATCACTCGGGCGATGCGTCCCACCGAGCCCGCGCCGGCGGCGGTGGTCTCTTCAACCGTTGCAGTCATTTCCATTACTCCGTTGCTTGAATCAATCGGTGGGTCAGTCGTCGCCGGCCTGGGCGTCGGCCAGTGCGTTGACGCCACCCACGATCTCGCTGATCTCCTGGGTGATGCCCGCCTGGCGCGCCTGGTTGGCGATCCGGGTGAACTTCTTGATGAGCTCCTCGGCGTTGTCCGTCGCCGACTTCATCGCCTTCTGGCGAGCAGCCAGCTCGGATGCCGCCGCCTGGAGCAGGGCGTAGAAGACCCGGCTCTCGACGTACTGCGGGAGCAGCCCGTCCAGCACGGCCTCGGCCGACGGCTCGAACTCGTAGAGCGGCAGGACCTCGCCGGAGGCCGGCTTCTCCTCGCCCTCGACGACCTCGAGCGGCAGCAGGCGCACGGTGTGCGGCTCCTGCACCAGCATGGACCGGAACTGGGTGTAGACGATGTGCACCTCGTGCACGCCCTCCGAACCCTCGCCCTGACCCGCGAGGAACGCCTCGATCAGCGTCTCACCGATCTCCTTGGCCACGTCGTAGGTGGGCTGGTCGCTGTGACCGGTCCAGGCCTGGACGATCGGACGACCGCGGAACTTGTAGAACGCCTCGCCCTTGCGGCCGGAGATGTAGGCGGAGACCGCCTTGCCCTCGCCCTTGAGCCGCTCCACGAGCTGCTCGCCCTCGCGCAGCACGCTCGAGGAGTAGGCACCCGCGAGACCGCGGTCGCTGGTCACGACCAGCACCGCGGCACGCGTCGGGTTCGCCGGCTCGGTGGTCAGCGCGTGGTCGACGTTGGAGTACGTCGCCACGGCGGACACCGCGCGGGTCAGCTCACGGGCGTAGGGAGCGGCCGAGTTGGCCCGCTGCTGCGCCTTGATGATGCGAGACGCAGCGATGAGCTCCATGGCGCGCGTGATCTTCTTCATCGACTCCGTCGACTTGATCCGCGCACGATACTCACGCAGCGATACGGCCATGGGTCAGCCTCACGCCTTCTTCTGCTTGACGATGGTCTCCTGCTCGATCGCCTCATCGGCGAGCGGGGTGTTCTCCTCGTGACCGGCACGGATGAAGCCACCCGCGGAGGTCTGGAACTCGCCCAGGAAGTGGTCGTAGGAGCCGATGAGCGACTGCTCGGTGTCGTCCTCGAACTTCAGCGTCTCGCGGATGGTGGAGAGCACGCCCGAGTTCGAGGTGCGCAGGTAGTCCAGGAACTCCTGCTCGAACTTCAGCACGTCCTCGACCGGGAGCACGTCGAGGCGACCCGAGGTGCCCAGCCACAGCGAGACGGTCATGTCCTCGACCGAGTACGGCGAGTAGGCCGGCTGCTTGAGCAGCGCCATCAGCCGCTGGCCACGGGCCAGCTGCTGCTTCGACGCGGCGTCGAGGTCGGAGGCGAACATGGCGAACGCCTCCATCGCGCGGAACTGCGCGAGGTCGACCTTGAGCGAGCCGGTGACGGCCTTCATCGCCTTGGTCATCGCCGCGCCGCCGACTCGCGACACCGAGACACCCACGTCGATGGCCGGACGCTGGTTGGCAGCGAACAGGTCGGACTGCAGGAAGATCTGGCCGTCGGTGATCGAGATGACGTTGGTCGGGATGAACGCCGAGACGTCGTTCGCCTTGGTCTCGATGATCGGCAGACCGGTCATCGAGCCGTGGCCCAGGTCGTCGGACAGCTTCGCGCAGCGCTCCAGCAGGCGGGAGTGCAGGTAGAAGACGTCACCCGGGTACGCCTCGCGGCCCGGCGGACGACGCAGCAGCAGCGAGACCGCGCGGTAGGCCTCGGCCTGCTTGGTCAGGTCGTCGAAGACGATCAGGACGTGCTTGCCGTCGTACATCCACTCCTGGCCGATGGCCGAGCCGGTGTACGGGGCGAGGTACTTGAAGCCCGCGCTGTCCGACGCGGGAGCGGCCACGATGGTGGTGTACTCCAGCGCGCCGGCCTCCTCGAGCGCTCCGCGCACCGAGGCGATGGTCGAGCCCTTCTGGCCGACGGCGACGTAGATGCAGCGGACCTGCTTGTCGGGGTCGCCCGACTCCCAGTTCGCCTTCTGGTTGATGATCGTGTCGATCGCGACCGTGGTCTTGCCGGTCGCGCGGTCACCGATGATGAGCTGGCGCTGGCCGCGGCCGATCGGGGTCATCGAGTCGATCGCCTTGATGCCGGTGGCGAGCGGCTCGTGCACCGACTTGCGCTGCATGACGCCCGGCGCCTGCAGCTCGAGGGCGCGGCGGCCGGTGGTCGCGATGTCGCCGAGGCCGTCGATCGGGTTGCCGAGCGGGTTCACGACCCGGCCCAGGTAGCCGTCGCCGACGGGAACCGAGAGGACCTCGCCGGTACGACGGACGGGCTGGCCCTCCTCGATCGAGTCGAAGTCACCCAGGACGACGACACCGATCTCCTTGGTGTCGAGGTTCAGCGCGATGCCGAGGGTGCCGTCCTCGAACTCGAGCAGCTCGTTGGCCATGGCCGACGGCAGTCCGGCGACCCGGGCGATGCCGTCCGCGGTCTGCGCGACCGTGCCGACCTCCTCGGCCTTGGCGGCGTCGGGCTGGTAGTCGGCGACGTACTTCGCCAGGGCGTCGCGGATCTCGTCCGGACGGATAGACAGGTCCGTCATGATGCCTTCTCTCTCGTTTCGTTAAGTGCTTCAGCCGGCGATGCGACGCCGGGCGTCGTCGAGCCGGGTGGCGATGGTGCCGTCGATGATCTGGTCACCGATGGCGACCTTGACGCCACCGATCACGCTCGGGTCGACCACGACGTTGACGTGGACGGGACGACCGTGCTTGCGCGACAGCGCACCGACCAGCCGGTCGAGCTGCGCGTCGGCGAGCGGGGTGGCGACGCGGACGGTGGCGACGCTCTCGCCCACGACCTCGGCCGCGAGGCTGCGGTAGTGGCCCAGACCCGCGGTGACCGTGCCGTGCACGCCGGTGACGGCCTGCTTGACCAGGGTCACGGTGGCGGGCAGCGCCTTGCCGGCGAGCAGCGACTCGGCCAGCGCGGTGCGGTCGGCGAGCGGACGGCTCGGGTCGGCGAGCGCGTCGCGCAGGCCCGGGTTGTCCTGGACCATCTCGCGTACGGCGAACAGCTCGTCGGCGACCTTGTTCTGGTCGCCGCCGGCGGAGCGCACGGTGGCGACCTCCGCCAGGTGCTGCAGACCGCGGACCAGGTCCCCGCCGCTGGTCCAGCGCTGCTGGACCGCCGAGACGACCAGGGAGACCGCGGTGCCGTCGAGCTTGCCGAGGACCTCGCGGACCAGGGCGGCCTTGGCGTCGCCGGCCACGGACTGGTCGACGGCGAACCGGCGCAGGCCGGGCTCGTCGCGGACCGCGGCCGCGGCGGCGTACAGCGACTCCGCGGCGGCCGAGGCCTTGGCCCCGTCCGTGCCGACCGCCGCGCTCAGCTCACCGGTGAGGGCGCTGACCGCCTCGGCGGATGCTCCACGGAAGTCCATCAGGCCTCCAGCTCGGCGAGGAAGCGCTCCACGACGCGGCTCTGGCGAGCCTCGTCGTCCAGGCTCTCCCCGACGATGCGACCGGCCAGGCCGGTGGCCAGACCGCCGGCCTCGGCCCGCAGCGACGCGATGGCCTGCTGCCGCTCGGCCTCGAGCTGGGTCTTGCCGTGCTCGACGATCCGCGCCGACTCGGCTGCCGCCTGCTCACGCATCTCGGCGATGATCGCGGCGCCCTGCTCGCGAGCCTCCTCGCGGATCTTGGCCGCCTCCTTGCGGGCGTCCTCGATCTGCGACTGGAACTCGTCCTTGGCCGAGGTGGCCTCGGCCTTGGCCTGGTCGAGCTCGGCGAACTGCTGGCGGATGGCCTCCTGCCGCGCCTCCATCGCCCGGTTGATCGGCGGAACGATGTACCGCGCGATGATGGCGAACATGATCGCGAACGCGATCAACTCCACGACGAACGTGCCGTTCGGCACGAGGAAGTTGCTCTCGAGCGGGATCAGCTGCGTTGTGCTCATCTACTCATGTCCTTCTGGTCTGGTGCGGGTGGCAGGTCCCCAGAGGGGACCGGCTCACTTGCCGCCGAGGACGAAGACGAACAGGGCCATGAAGGCGAGGTTGATGAAGAACATCGCCTCGACCAGACCCACGGTGAGGAAGAAGATCGTCTGCAGGCGGCCCTGGGCCTCCGGCTGGCGAGCAACACCCTCGATGTACGACGAACCGGCCAGGCCGTCACCGATACCGGCACCGATCGCGCCGCCGCCCAGGGCGAGGCCACCGCCGACGAAGGCGCCAGCAAGCGTGATGGCCTGGTTGGTGTTCGTGACTGCCATTGTTTCTCCTTGGTCTCGCGCCGCGGGGAGCGGCGCACGGTGATTACCTCTGGTGCGACGTCGGGCGTTCGTGCCCGGGTCGCGAGTCTTGAGTTGTGGTGCGGTGGATCAGTGGGCCGACGCCGTGGCGCCGTCCGTCTCGTGCTCGTCGTCGTGACCGCCACCGGCCATCGCGAAGTAGAGCACCGTCAGCAGCGCGAAGATGAACGCCTGCAGACCGCCGATGACCATGTCGAACATCTTCCAGAGCACGTTGGCCACCGGCATGCCCGCCCACCACGGGATGGCGGCGATCAGGGCCAGCATGATGCCGCCGGCGAAGATGTTGCCGAAGAGTCGCAGGGCCAGCGTGACCGGCTTGACGAGCTCCTCCAGGACGGTGAGCGGCAGCAGCACCGGGTAGGGCTGCACGAAGTGCTTGAAGTAGCCGAGGCCGCTCTTGCGGATGCCGTAGACCCACACGCTGACGACCGCGAAGATCGCCATCGCGTAGGTGAGGTTGGTGTCGGCGGTCGGGGCCGGCAGCAGGTGGTAGTTGGTGTCGCCGATGTGGAACTCGGTCGGGACCAGCTCCAGCCAGTTCGCGATGAGGATGAAGAAGAAGAGGCAGATCGCCAGCGGCGCGACGTACGGGTTCACCTTGCCGAGGTTGTCCTCGACCTGCTTGTTGACCTCGCCCACGACCGACTCCCAGATGATCTGGAGCTTGGTCGGGACGTGGTCCGCGGTGTTCTTGGTCAGCGCGCGGCGGACCAGGAAGCCCAGCGCCAGGACGATCACACCGGCGACCGCGGTGGAGAAGATCGTGTCGATGTTGACCGTCACCCCGAACCACTCACGCGTGGGGTGGACACCGGGCTCGATGTGAATCTCAAGAGGCAGCAGGCCACTCACTGATTCTTCAACTCCTTAAGCAGCGGGATCGTGGTCATCACGAGCGCGATCAGGCGGAAGATAGCAAGACCGAGCAGCACGCCGACACCGTAGGGCCGCCAGGCGAAGGCGATCGCGATGGCGATCACCGACACCACAGCCAGCCGCAGCATGGTCGAGCGGCGCAGGTCGGCCTTGGTCGGGGCGTCGCCCCGCGTGATGGTGCGGAGCAGCCAGTACTCGGTCACCAGGTGGTTGAGCAGGCCGAGGAAGATGCCGGCCGCCAGCGAGAGCGGCAGGGCCCAGGGGCCGACCTGACGGAACCACAGGCTGAAGATCATCAGCCCGAGGGCGACCATCTCGACCTTGCGCTGGTCCTTGATGACCCGCGGCCAGCTGGCGCGCGCAGGGATCCCGGGGAACTGGGCGTGCGTGGTCACGGTGTCACCTCGTTCCTCGGGTCGGGAGCATCGTGGTCGTCGAGCGGCATGCGCAGCGCCCGGCGGACCCGCAGGGCGAACCCGACGGCCCCGAGCACCATGCCGACCGCGACGCCGAGAACGACGCCGATCGGGTCGGTGCCGGCGAGATGGTCGACGAGCAACCCGAGTGCCGTGCAACCGACGACAGCGCCGACGAGCATGCCGCCGAGGCCGAGGAGGTCACGGCCGCGCATGGCCGGAAACTACCACAGACCCGCCTCGCCACACGGGTCGGCCGAACGGCCCCCGGAAAGGCGAAAGCAGCGGGTGTCATTGGATGGCATCCGTTCGGAAGATCTGGGCGGGAAAGGTGCTCCGAGCAAGCTCGTGAAAGCTATCACAAGCTGCCGGCCGCCTCCTCCTCGGGGGTCGGGGCGGGGTCGGGAAGGGGCTCGAGGACCGGCGCCTGGCCGTCGCGCCGGAACATGGGTACGACGAAGGTGAGGCCCACGATGACGACGGTGGCCACGCCGATGCCGAGCCAGGCCGGGCGCCCCGGGTAGACGCTCGCCACGACCGTCGCGAAGGCGATCAGGCCCGCCCACAGCCACATGATGAGGACCGCGCGGCGGTGCGAGTGGCCGATCTCCAGCAGCCGATGGTGCAGGTGCTGCTTGTCGGGGGCGAACGGCGAGCGGCCGGCCCGGGTCCGTCGTACGACGGCGAGGACGAGGTCGGCCAGCGGCACGATCAGGATGAGCACGGGCAGCAGGACCGGCAGCAGCATCGGCAGCAGGCTGGAGCCCGCCCCGTCGGCACCCTTCGCGAGGTCGCCCGGGGAGAACTGGGTGGTCACCGTGATCGCCGAGCCGGACAGCACCAGGCCGATCAGCATCGACCCGCTGTCGCCCATGAAGAGTCGCGCGGGGTGGAAGTTGTGCGCGATGAAGCCCAGGCACGCACCCGCCAGCGCCGCGGCCAGCAGGGCGCCGGTGGTCGCGCGTGTGACGTCGTTGATGACGGTGAGCGCGTAGCAGAACACGAACAGCGCCACCGCCGAGATGCCGATGACCCCGGCGGCGAGGCCGTCGAGACCGTCGATGAAGTTCACCGCGTTGACGGTGGCGAGCACGATCAGTGCCGTGAACAGGGCGCCCTGTCCGGGGTCGAGGGAGAACTGGCTCCCGTCGGGCTGGTACAGGTAGCTGAACTGGATGCCGGAGTAGATGAGCAGGCCCACCGCGAGCACCTGGCCGCCGAACTTGGTGAGCGCGTCCAGGTCGAAGATGTCGTCGAGCACGCCGACCCCGCAGATCAGGGCGCCGGAGCCGAGCACCGACATGGCGTCGTCCCACACCCAGGGCTGGCTGGTGGAGAGGAACGGCAGGTGCTGGGCGACCAGGATCGCCGCGAACAGCCCGCCCAGCATCGCCACTCCCCCGAGGTACGGGATTGGCTCGGCGTGCACGTCCCGGTCGCGGACCGGGGCGACGGCGCCGGTGCGGATCGCGAACTCCCGGGCGACCACCGTCAGCAGGTAGGTGACGACGGCCGCGACCAGGAAGACGACGACGTACTCACGCATCCGTCGGCGACCCCTCGGTCTCCTCGGGGCGCTCCACGGTGATGGCCAGGTCGAGCAGGGCCGCGTCGAGCTCGGCGACCGGGATCGCACCCGCGCGCAGCAGCCGCGGACGGTCGCCGGTGGCGTCCACGATCGTGGACGGCTCACCGCCGGGGCTGGTGCCGGCATCGATCACCACGGCGACCGACTCGCCGAGCATGGCCAGCGCCCGCTCGGCGTCGGTGGCCGCGGGCTCGCCGGTCAGGTTGGCCGAGGAGACGGCCAGCGGGCCGGTGCGCTCGAGGAGCCGCCGGGCGATGTCGTGGTCGGGCACCCGTACGGCGACGGTGCCGCGGGTCTCCCCCAGGTCCCACTGAAGCGAGGGCTGCTGGTGGCACACGACGGTCAGCGGGCCCGGCCAGAACCGGGCAACCAGGGTCCGCACGTAGTCCGGCACCCGGGCCGCGAGGGCGTCGAGCGTCGCGGCCGAGGTCACCAGGACCGGCGGCGGCATGTCGCGACCACGGCCCTTGGCCTCGAGCAGGCTCGCGACGGCTGCCGGGTCGAACGCGTCGGCACCGATGCCGTAGACGGTGTCGGTCGGCAGCACGACGGGCTCGCCCCGGCGTACGGCGAGGCTGGCGGCGTCGAGCGCCTCCTCGATCTCCTCCTCGGTCGACGTCGGCATCCGCGTGGCAGTCACGACGTCATCCTTGCACCCTCGTGGCAGTGGTGAAGCGAGGCCTTCCGGACAGGTCGCGGTGGTCGCGGATCTCGCTCCACAGGCCGGTCGCGGCGAGGACCGCGGGGACGCTGTCCCCCTGCACGTCGGCGTGCTCGATGCCCACCACGCCTCCCGGCCTGAGCAGGGCGGCGGCGCGGAGCGCCAGCGTGCGGATCGCGTCGAGCCCGTCGTCGCCGGAGAAGAGCGCCAGGTGCGGGTCGTGGTCGCGTGCCTCGGGTGCCACGGACTCCCATGCCTCCAGCGGGACGTACGGCGGGTTGCTGACCACCACGTCGACGCTGCCGAGGAGGTCGTCGAACTCGGAGGCCAGGTCGCCCTGGCGCAGGTCGACGCCGGTGCCGGCGAGGTTGCGCTCGGCCCAGGCGTACGCCGGTGGGTCGAGCTCGCAGGCGTGGATCTCGGCCCCGGGGACCTCGTGGGCGAGGGACTTGGCGATGACGCCGGAGCCGGTGCAGAGGTCGACGACGACCGCCCCGGGGCCCGCCTGGCCGATCGCCCAGCCGGCGAGCAGCTCGGTCTCGGGCCGGGGGGTGAAGACGCCCGGACCGACCTGGACCGAGATGTGGCGGAACCAGGCCGTGCCGATCAGGTGCTGCAGCGGCTCGCGCGCGGCGCGGCGCTCGACCAGCTCCCGGAACCGGCGGGTGTCCTCGGCCGAGATGTCGGAGCGGAGGGACAGGGCGCCGCGGGTCGTGCCGAGGACGTGGGCGAGCAGCTCGGCGGCGTCGTACTCCGGGCTCGGGACCTCGGCCGCCGTGAGCGCGGCCGTGGCCTCCGCGAGGAGGCTCCGGATGTCGCTCACTCCTCGAGCGCGGCCAGCCGGGCGGCCATGTCGGTGTCGACGCAGGAGTCGAGGATCGGCTGCAGGTCGCCGTCGAGGACCTGGTCGAGGTTGTAGGCCTTGTAGCCCGTGCGGTGGTCGGAGATGCGGTTCTCCGGGTAGTTGTAGGTGCGGATCCGCTCGGACCGGTCGACGGTGCGGACCTGGCTGCGGCGGGCGTCGGAGGCCTCGGCGTCAGCGGCGTCCTGGGCTGCCTGCAGCAGCCGGGCGCGCAGGATGCGCATCGCCTGCTCCTTGTTCTGCAGCTGCGACTTCTCGTTCTGGCAGCTGACCACGATGCCGGTCGGCAGGTGGGTGATGCGCACGGCCGAGTCGGTCGTGTTGACGCTCTGGCCGCCGGGACCGCTGGAGCGGAAGACGTCGATGCGGAGGTCGTTCTCGTGGATCTCGACGTCGACCTGCTCGGCCTCCGGCATCACCATCACGCCGGCGGCGCTGGTGTGGATCCGGCCCTGGCTCTCGGTCACGGGGACGCGCTGCACACGGTGCACGCCGCCCTCGAACTTGAGCAGCCCGTACGGCGCCTGACCGGGCTCGCTGCTGCCGCCCTTCACCGCGACGGTCACCGACTTGTAGCCACCCAGGTCGGACTCGGTCGCATCCAGGATCTCGGTCTTCCAGCCGCGACGCTCGGCGTACCTCATGTACATGCGGAGCAGGTCGCCCGCGAACAGCGCGGACTCCTCGCCCCCGGCCCCGGCCATGACCTCGAGGATGGCGTCGCTGTCGTCGGTCTCGTCGCGCGGGACCAGCAGCCGGCGGAGCTTCTCGGCCGCCGCCTCGCGCTGGGCGAGCAGCTCCTCGACCTCCTCGGCGAAGGCCGGGTCGTCGGCCGCCAGCTCACGCGCCGCCTCGGCGTCCTCGCCGTGCTGGCGCCACTCCCGCCAGGTGCCGATGATGGCGTTGAGGGCGGCGTACCGACGGTTCAGGGTGCGCGCCAGGCGTGCGTCCGCGTGGGTCTCGGGCTGCGAGAGCCTGGTCTCGAGCTCGGCATGCTCGGCGAGCATGCCCTCAACGGCTTCGAACACAGGCTGGTCCTTCGGGTCGACGGGTCACGAGACGACGATGCGCCGGTTCCCGTGCGGGAACCGGCGCATCGCGGAGAGCTACTTGCCGACCTTGCCGTACTTGGCCTCGAACTTCGCGACGCGACCGCCGGTGTCGAGGATCTTCTGCTTGCCCGTGTAGAACGGGTGGCACTGCGAGCACACGTCGCTGTGGATGGTGCCCGAGGCAACCGTGCTGCCGGTCGTGAACTGGGCGCCGCAGGTGCAGGTCACCTGGGTCACGAAGTACTCGGGGTGGATGTCCTTCTTCATGGTTTCCTCTCGTGCGCCGGGTCGTCCCACGGTCGTGCGGACGTGAACCGGAGCGGAACTGGTGAAGTGTACGGCGGTCGCCGAGCGCCGGGCCAATCCTCGGCCCGGGCGCTCAGTGGCGCTGCACACCCATCAAGAACTCGATGTTGGTCCGAGTTCTTCCCAGCCGCTCGACCAGCGAGCGGTGGGCATCGGTCGGGGTGAGGTCGGCCAGCTCGGCGCCCAGCTTGGACAGGATGCCCTGCTCCTCGGCGCTGGTGAGCAGGTCGGCGTGCCGCGTGCCCGAGGTCACCACGTCGATCGCCGGGTAGGACCGCTCCTCGGCGAGGTCGCGGCGCAGCCGGATCTCGAGGTTCTCGGTGCCGTCGATCTCCTCGAACAGGAGCTGGTCGATGGCCGAGGTCGAGCCGTTGACCACCGTGGCGATGATGGTCAGCGAGCCGCCGTTGTCGACGTTGCGGGCCGCACCGAAGAGCCGCTTGAGCCCGTAGAGCGCGTTCGCCTCGACGCCGCCGGTCGCGACCCGGCCGTTGGCCGCGCCCGCCAGGTTGTAGGCCCGGCCCAGGCGGGTCAGTCCGTCGAACAGCACGATGACGTCGTGTCCCAGCTCGACCAGCCGCTTGGCCCGCTCGACGGCCAGCTCGGCCGCCGTGACGTGGTCCAGCGCCGGACGGTCGAAGGTGCTCGCGATGACCTCGCCCTTGATCGCCCGCTGGAAGTCGGTGACCTCCTCGGGGCGCTCGTCGAGCAGCACCACCATCAGGTGCGCCTCGGGGTTGTTCGCGGTGATCGAGGAGCCGATCGAGCGCAGCAGCGTGGTGCGGCCGGACTTGGTGGGAGCCGTCACCAGGCCGCGCTGGCCCTTGCCGATGGGCGCGGCCAGGTCGAGCAGCCGGCCGGTCAGGTTGTCCGGCGTCGTCTCCATGCGGAGCCGGTCGGTCGGGTGGGTCGGCACGAAGGTCGCGAAGTCCGGGCGGCTCTTGGCCAGCTCGGGGTCCGCGCCGTTGACCGCGTCGATGCGCACCATCGGGTTGAACTTCTCGCGGCGCTCGCCCTCGCGCGGCTGGCGGACCTGGCCCGCGACGGCGTCACCGCGACGCAGGCCGTACTTGCGGACCAGCGAGAGCGAGAGGTAGACGTCGTCGACACCGGCCAGGTAGCCCGACGTACGCACGAAGGCGTAGTTGTCCAGGACGTCGAGGATGCCGGCGGCGGGAACGAGTACGTCGTCCTCGCGGACCTCGTTCTCCTGCTCGCGGACCGTGCGGTTGCGGTCGCGGCCGCGGCGGCGGCGGTTGCGGCGGGCGCCGCCCTCGCCGTCGTCGTCGTTGTCGTCATCGTCGTCATGGGGCTCGGACCGGTCCTGCTGGGCCTTCTCCTGCTGGGCCTGCCGGTCCTGCTGCGCCTGCTTGTCCTGCTGCGGCTGCTGCTGGGCGGTCTTCTTCGCGGGCTGGTTCTGGCGCGGCCGCTGCTGGGCGGGACGCTCCTCCTTGGCCTTCTCGGCGTCCTCGGCGTTCTCGGCGTTCTCGGCCGGTTCGGGTGCCGGCTTCGCCGTCCGCAGCGGGCGCTGCTCGACCTTCGTCGTGGGCGCGCCGGACTTCGCAGCCGGGGCCTCCTGCTCGGGCTGGGAGTCCTTCTGCGGCTCGTTCTTCTTCTCCGGCTCGGCCTTCTTCTCCGGCTCGGCCTTCGCGGGGCGGCCCTGACCGGACTGCGACTCCTTGATCGCGTCGATCAGCTGGGCCTTCTTCATGCTGCCGGCGCCGGAGATGCCCATGCCGCCGGCCATGGCCTTGAGGTCGGCGAGCAGCATCGAGTTGAGCCCGCCGGCGCGCTTCTTCGCGGGAGCCTGGTCGGCCTGGCCCGCCGAAGCGTCGAGAGATTCGGTCACGTGAGTTCCTTCACGGATGACGGCCGCACAGACGTGTGCGGCTCTTGAACAGATCGCCGCCCGAGCTGCCCGTTCCGGATCGGTCGGGCGCGGCGGCGTACGGCCAACCTAGCACCACCCCCGCTCGCGAGGCGTCACCTGTGCACCCTCGAGGCGTCACATCTGCCGCGTCGAGACGTCAACTCTGCGCGAGCCGTCCCGCCGGGTCGCGGATGTGACCCCTCGGCGATGCAGACGTGACGCCTCGGCGGTGCAGAGGTGACGCCTCGGCGGTGCAGAGGTGACGCCTCGGGGGTGCAGAGGTGACGTCTCGCGGGTGGGTGGGGTCAGGCGGGGCGAGCGCCGGTGGCGTCGATGGCGAGGGCGTGTCCCGCCCATCCCTGCGGGCACCGGGCGAGCAGGGTCGCGGCGTCGGTGCCGTCGGCGAAGGCCAGCACGGTCGGGCCGGCGCCGGAGACGATCGCCGCGATGCCGTCGGCGCGGAGCGCGTCGACCAGGGCCAGGCTCTCCGGCATGGCGGGACGGCGGTAGTCCTGGTGGAGGCGGTCCTCGGTCGCGCGCAGCAGCAGCTCGGGCGCGCTGCCGAGCGCGGCCACGAGGAGTGCGGCCCGACCGGCGTTGGCCGCGGCGTCCGCGTGCGGCACCGTCGCGGGCAGCAGGCCACGCGCCTCCTCGGTCGAGACCGGCGTCGGCGGCACGAAGACCACCACGCTGATCCGCGGGTCGACCCCACCGGGAGTCGCCCAGAACGAGCCGTCCGCGTCGTGACCGGCGATGGTGAAGCCGCCGTACAGGGCCGGGGCGACGTTGTCGGGGTGCCCCTCGATCCGCGCGGCGAGGTCGAGCAGCGCGGCGTCGTCGAGCCAGAGCCGGCCACCCGCGACGAGCTCGCGACCCAGCCACACACCGGCGACGATCGCCGCCGAGGAGGACCCGAGGCCGCGCGCGTGCGGGATGACGTTGGTGCACGAGAGCCGCAGGCCCGGAGGCTGTACGCCGATCCGCTCGAACACCGCGCGCATCGACCGCACGACCATGTGCCGCTCGTCGAGCGGGACCTCGCCCTCGCCGACACCCGAGACCTCGACGACGAGGCCCTCGGGCAGCACCTCCGCCTCGAGCTCGTCGCGCAGGTCCAGCGCGAGCCCGAGGGCGTCGAAGCCGGGACCGAGGTTGGCGGAGGTCGCGGGGACCGAGACCCGCACCGGGCCGTCGACGAAGGTCATCGGAGCGCTCAGAGACCGGCCGCCGCGGCCGCCGCGTCGACGTCGGCGTCCACCACGAGGTCGGGGAGCACGACGCCCTCGAGCGCGGTGGCGATGTCCTTGAGCCCGTGGCCGGTGACGGTGATCGCCACGGTCGTGCCGGCGTACGTCTCACCGGCCGCGAGCTCCTGCAGCAGCCCGGCGACGCCGGCGGCGGAGGCGGGCTCGACGAAGACGCCGTCGTTGCGGGCCAGCTCGGCCTGCGCGGAGAGGATCTGCTCGTCGGTGACCTTCGCGAAGCGGCCGCCGGACTCCTTGGCGGCGTTCTCCGCGAGCTGCCAGGACGCGGGGTTGCCGATCCGGATCGCGGTCGCCTTGGTCTCCGGGTCGTCGACCGGCGCACCGTCGACGAGCGGCGCAGCGCCGGCGGCCTGGAAGCCGCGCATGATGGGCTTGCGCGTGGCGCGCCCGAGGTCGGCGTACTGCTGGTAGCCGAGCCAGTACGCCGAGATGTTGCCCGCGTTGCCGACGGGCAGCAGGTGGTAGTCGGGGGCGTCGCCGAGGAAGTCGACGATCTCGAAGGCGGCCGTCTTCTGCCCCTCGAGGCGGTGCGGGTTGACCGAGTTGACCAGCGCCACGGGGTACTTCTCGGACATGCCGCGGGCCATCCGCAGGCAGTCGTCGAAGTTGCCGCGGACCTGGATCACCTTCGAGCCGTGCACGACGGCCTGCGCCATCTTGCCCGCGGCGATCTTGCCCTCGGGCACGAGCACGATCGGCGTGACACCGGCCTTGGCGGCGTACGCGGCCATCGAGGCGGAGGTGTTGCCGGTGGAGGCGCAGACGACGGCCTCGGCGCCCTGGTGCACGGCGACCGAGAGCGCCGTGGTCATGCCGCGGTCCTTGAACGAGCCGGTCGGGTTGTTGCCCTCGACCTTGAGCCACACGTGCGCGCCGGTCAGGCCGGACAGCCAGCCGGAGTGCACCAGCGGCGTGCCGCCCTCGCGCAGGGTCACCGCCGGGGTGTCCGCGGGGATGTCGAGGAGGTCGCGGTACTCCTCGATCACGCCCCTCCACTGGTGGGTCAGCGCGCTCACGCCGCTCATCCCGCTCACTCCAGGCCCCCTTCAACGCGCATCACCGAGGTGACCTCGCGGACGATGTCCATGCCCCGCAGCTCGTCGACGGTCGCCGACAGCTGGGCGTCGGTCGCCTCGTGGGAGACCACGACCAACTGGGCGTCGTCGCCGCGCCCCTCCTGCCGGACGGTCTGGATCGAGACGCCGTGGGCGGCGAACGCGTTGGCGACCGCGGCGAGTACGCCGGCCTTGTCGTCCACGTCGATCGCCACGTGATAGCGGGTGCGGGTCTCCCCCATCGGCAGCACCACCCGGTCGGCGTACGCCGACTCGCCGGTGCCGCGGGTGCCCGCGAGCCGGTTGCGGGCGACCGTGACCAGGTCGCCCAGGACGGCGCTCGCCGTCGGCGCACCGCCGGCACCGGGGCCGTAGAACATCAGCTGGCCCGCGGCCTCGGACTCCACGAACACCGCGTTGTAGGCCTCGCGCACGCTGGCGAGCGGGTGGCTCCTCGGGATCATCGCAGGGTGGACACGGACGCTCACACCCTTGTCCTCGACGAGCTCGGCGATCGCGAGCAGCTTCACGACGCTGCCCATCTCGCGGGCCGAGCGCACGTCGCCCGCGGACACCTCGGAGATGCCCTCGCGGTGCACGTCGGCGGCGGTGACCCGGCTGTGGAAGGCCAAGCTGGCCAGGATCGCGGCCTTGGCGGCGGCGTCGAAGCCCTCGACGTCGGCGGTCGGGTCGGCCTCGGCGTACCCCAGCGCCTGGGCCTCCTCGAGAGTCTCCTCGTAGCCCGCGCCGACGGAGTCCATCTTGTCGAGGATGAAGTTCGTGGTGCCGTTGACGATGCCCATCACCTTGGTGACGCGGTCGCCGGCGAGGCTCTCGCGCAGCGGGCGCAGGATCGGGATGGCGCCGGCGACGGCGGCCTCGTAGTAGAGGTCGCGGCCCGCCTTCTCGGCGGCCTCGAAAAGCGTCGGGCCGTCCTCGGCCAGGAGCGCCTTGTTGGCGGTCACGACGCTGGCGCCGTTCTCCAGGGCGCTGAGGATCAGCGTGCGGGCCGGCTCGATGCCGCCGATCACCTCGATGACCAGGTCGATGTCGTCGCGCGCGACGAGCGCCGCGGCGTCCGTGGTCAGCAGGTCGGCAGGTACGTCGACCTCACGGGCCGCGTCGAGGCGGCGTACGGCGACGCCGGCGAGCTCGATCGGCGCACCCACCCGTGCGGCCAGATCTGCGGACTGCTCGCCGAGGAGTCGCACCACCTGCGACCCGACGGACCCGCAGCCCAGGACGGCCACCTTGAGGGGATTGCTCACGGGCCAAGGTTATCGGCGGTGGGGTCCCGGGCCCGATCCCCGTCCACTCCTCGGGGCTATCTTCGGCAGCGTGAGCCCTCGCGACGACGAAGCAGCCGACATCGCACCCGCCTACACCGGCCGACTGGGGATCGAGGCGCTCCCCGCGCTCCGGCTCCCCGACGACTCGATCGCCCCGCGCGCGGCGTACCAGTTCATCCACGACGAGCTGATGCTCGACGGCTCCTCCCGGCTGAACCTGGCGACCTTCGTGACCACCTGGATGGATCCCGAGGCGGGCCGGCTGATGACCGAGGCCCTCGACAAGAACATGATCGACAAGGACGAGTACCCCGCGACGGCCGCCATCGAGCAGCGGTGCGTGGCGATGGTGGCCGACCTGTTCCACGCGCCGGGGCTGTCGGCGACCGATCCCTCGTCCGCCACCGGCGTCTCGACGATCGGCTCCTCGGAGGCCGTGATGCTCGCCGGGCTGGCTTTGAAGTGGCGCTGGCGGGCCCGCCGCGGAACGGCCGGCGGCACCCCCAACCTGGTGCTCGGCTCGAACGTCCAGGTCGTCTGGGAGAAGTTCTGCCGCTACTTCGAGGTCGAGCCGCGCTACCTGCCGATGGCCCCGGGTCGCTACGTGATCACCCCCGAGCAGGTCGTGGCCGCGGTCGACGAGGACACGATCGGCGTCGTCGGCATCCTCGGTACGACGTTCACCGGCGAGCTGGAGCCGATCGAGGAGATCTGCGCGGCGCTGGACGAGCTGGCGGCCCAGGGCGGCCCCGACGTGCCGGTCCACGTGGACGCGGCGAGCGGCGGCTTCGTCGTACCGTTCCTGCGGCCGGAGCTGGCCTGGGACTTCCGACTCCCGCGGGTGGCGTCGATCAACGTCAGCGGGCACAAGTACGGCCTCACCTACCCCGGCATCGGCTTCGTCGTGTGGCGCGACGCGGAGTGCCTTCCCGAGGAGCTGGTCTTCCGGGTGAGCTACCTCGGTGGCGACATGCCGACCTTCACGCTGAACTTCTCGCGGCCCGGCAACCAGGTGATCGGGCAGTACTACAACTTCATCCGGCTCGGGCGCGCCGGCTACACCTCGATCATGGAGACCCTCCGCGACACGGCCACCTGGCTCAGCGCGCGGCTGGCCGAGGTCGACGGCATCGAGGTCATCACCGACGGATCAGCCATCCCGGTCGTGTCCTTCACCCTCACCGGGGACCCGGGCTTCACGGTCTACGACATCTCCCACGAGCTGCGCACCGGTGGCTGGCAGGTGCCGGCCTACCCGATGCCGGACGACGCACAGGCGATCTCGGTGCTGCGGATCGTGGTGCGCGAGGGGTTCAGCCGCGACCTCGCCGGGCAGCTGTACGACGCGTTCCGGGCGGCGTACTCACGGCTCCAGGCGGGAGCCCGGCCGGAGTCGGCGACGAGCGGCTTCGCCCACTGACGCACCCACCGGCCGACGCGTCAGCGGCCGAGGCGGGCCGCGGGGACGAGTGCGAGCGCGGCCAGGACGGCCGCAGCGAGGACCAGCCCGGTGGCCGCGGCGACGGGTGCCGTGCCCGCGAAGCCGGCGAACACGACGGCGCCGATCGCGAGGCCCGCGCCGTTGAGCAGGTAGTCGTTGACCTGCAGCGCCGAGGACACCCGGCCCTCCTCGCCCGGCTCCGCGACGGCCAGCGCGAGCACCGACAGCGTCGAGAACGCCATGCCGATCCCGAGGCCGCAGGCGCCCCACCCGAGGATCGGTACGACGAGCGGGAGGCCCGGCACCACGACGGAGGCGAACCCGGCGGCCCCGGCGGCGACCAGCACCGCGCCGGCCCGGACCCGGAGCGCAGGGTCGGCCAGCACCCGCCAGCGCGCCGCGAGATGGGCGCCGGCCGTCCAGGTCACCGCGCCGGTCGTCAACGCCCAGCCGGCCTGGGTGATGCTCAGGTGGCGATGCAGGACCAGGAGCAGCGGCACGTAGACCTCGGCCGACGCGAACGCCGTGCCGATGGCGCCGCGGGCACCGAGCACGGCCGGGAGCCCGGCCCGGAGGCTCCAGGCGCCCGGCGGCAGCAGGCGCCGGCCGCCGAGGACGACCAGGACGAGACCGAGCGCGACGAGGGCCGGCCACCCCGGCACCCGCTGGCCCGCCAGGCTGACCAGGAGCGCTCCCCCGGCGGCCGTCAGCGCGGGCACGAGCCGGCCCGGAGCGCGAGCGGCGGGTGCGGCGTGGGACGGGGCATCCGCGACGAGCACCCAGGCGGCGACCGCGATGAGCGGTACGCCGAGGAACACCCACCGCCAGCCGAACGCGTCGGCGACCGCGGCGGCGACCACCGGCCCCACGAGCGACGGCAGCACCCAGGCGGTGGTGAGCACGGCGAAGACCCGCGGCCGCAGGTCCTCCGGGTAGGCCTGCGCGATGACGACGTAGAGGGCCACTCCGATCGCGCCACCGCCGTACCCCTGCACGAGCCGGCCGACGAGGAACAGCGGCATGTCGGGCGCCAGCCCCGCGAGGATCGCGCCCAGGCAGAACGCCAGCAGGCCCCGGCGCAGCACCGGGCCGGGCCCGAGCCGGTCGGCGTCCGGACCGGCGGTGGCCAGTGCGACGACCGCGGCGGCGAGCGGCGCCGCGAAGGCGACCGGGTACCAGCGCAGCCCGTGCAGGTCGGTCGCGATCCGCGGCATGACGGTGGAGACGGCGAGCGCCTCGAAGGCGAACAGGAACGACAGCGAGAACACCCCGACCGTCGTACGCCCGTGCCGGCCGCGCCACGGGGAGAGCGCGACGGGCTCGGCGACGGCGGTCATCGCCGCACCACCAGCACGACCTTGCCGACCGAGGACCGCGTCTCGAGCGCGCGGTGCGCGTCGGCGGCGCGCTCCAGCGGGAGCAAGGTCCCGACATGGGGCACCCGGGTGCCGTCCGCGGCCGCGGCCAGGGCGGCCCGCTCGAAGTGCTCGATGCGCGCCATCAGGCCCGGGCCGAGCACGTCGACGACCGGTCGGTCCGGGTCGTCGTAGGTGTTCTGCTCGCCGGAGGCCCAGCCGTAGCGGACCAGGCGCCCGCCCGGCGCGAGAGCGCCGTAGAGCTCGCGGCCGATCTCGCCACCCACGCCGTCGAACACCACGGAGAGCGGCTCGTGGGCACGCAGTCGCTGCCGCCAGTCGTCGCGGCGGTAGTCGATGCCCGCGGCGCCGGCATCGGCCAGGAGCGCCATCTTGTGGGGTCCGCCGGCAAGCCCGACGGCGGTCGCGCCGGCGTTGCGCACGCCTTGCAGCAGGAGCAGGCCGAGGCCGCCCGCGCCGGAGGTCACGGCCGCCACGTCCTCCGGTACGACGGCGGCCAGCTCCAGGATCGCCGCGGCCGTCCGACCGGTGCCGATCGTCGCCACCGCGGTCGGGGCGTCGAGCGCGGACGGCACGGGATAGGCCCGCTCCGCGGCGACGACGGCCTGCTCGGCGTACCCACCACCGGCGGGGCCGAGGTGCGCCACGACCCGACGGCCGACGAGATCCGGGTCGACACCGGCACCGACCCGGTCGACGAGGCCGGCCACCTCGCGCCCGGGGATCACGGGCAGCGCGGGAGACGGTCCGCCGGCGTAGCCGCCGCCGGAACGGAGGGCGGTGTCGACCAGGTGGACGCCCGCCGCCTCGACGGCGATCCGCAGCTGCCCAGGCCCCGGCTCGAGGTCCGGCAGCTCCTCCAGGCGGAGCACGTCGGCGGGACCGAAGGTGTGGTGTCTGATCGCGTGCACGACACCCATCCGACAACCTCAACTATTGTTGAGGTCAAATGTCCGAGCACAGCCGCATGCGCCACCACGACCTGCCACCCGGCGAGGTGAGCCGGCGCTCCGGGGTGGCCGTGTCCGCGCTGCACTTCTACGAGCGCGAGGGGCTGATCGAGAGCGTGCGGAACGCCGGCAACCAGCGCCGCTACCACCGCGACGTGCTGCGCCGGCTGGCGTTCATCCAGGTGTCGCAGCAGGTCGGGATCAGCCTGGCCGACATCCGCTCGGCACTCGCGACGCTGCCGGAGGCGAGGACGCCGACGAAGGCCGACTGGTCGCGGCTCTCCCGGACCTGGCGCACCGACCTCGACCAGCGCATCACCCGGCTGCTGCAGCTCCGCGACGAGCTGGACGGCTGCATCGGCTGCGGCTGCCTGTCGCTCAAGGCGTGCACGCTGTTCAACCGAGCGGACGAGCTGGCCGACGAGGGCCCGGGGCCGGTCCGGCTGGACCGGACGACCTGAGGAACGTCAGCCGATGTCGGTGGCGAGCAGGTCGTCGACCGTCTCGCGCCGCACGATCACCTGCACCTGACCGTCCTTGACCGCGACCACCGGCGGACGGAGGGCGTGGTTGTAGTTCGAGGCCATCGAGCGCCCGTAGGCGCCGGTGCCGGGAACGGCCAGCAGGTCGCCGGGGCGGATGTCACCGGGCAGGAACTCGTCCTTGACCACGATGTCGCCCGACTCGCAGTGCTTGCCGACGACCCGCGACAGGACCGCGGGAGCGTCGGAGGTGCGGGAGGCGAGGGTGCAGGAGTAGTCGGCGTCGTACAGCGCCGGACGGATGTTGTCGCTCATGCCGCCGTCGACGCTGATGTAGGTGCGGGTGGCGCCGCCGTCGAGGGCGACCTCCTTGACGGTCCCGACGGTGTAGACCGTGCACATCGACGGGCCGACGATCGCGCGACCCGGCTCGATCGAGAGCCGGGGCACCTCGACGCCGAGGCCGCGGCACTCCTGGATGACGATCTCGCGCATGTTCGCCGCGAGCTCGGCGGCCGGCTTGGGGTCGTCCTGGGTCGTGTAGGCGATGCCGAAGCCGCCACCGAGGTCCATCTCCGGCAGGACCAGGCCGAGCTCGGCGGCGATCCGCGCGTGCAGGGCGAGGACCCGCTTGGCCGCGACCTCGAAGCCGGAGGTGTCGAAGATCTGGCTGCCGATGTGTGAGTGCAGGCCGAGCAGCTCGACGCCCGGGGACTCGACCACCCGACGCGCGGCCTCGAAGGCGTCGCCGCTGGAGATGGAGAAGCCGAACTTCTGGTCCTCGTGCGCGGTCGCGATGAACTCGTGGGTGTGCGCCTCCACGCCGGCCGTCACGCGGATCATGACGCGCGCCGGCGTACCGGTCTCGGCCGCGATCGCGGCGACCCGCTCGATCTCGTGGAAGGAGTCGAGGATGATCCGGCCGACGCCGAGGGTGATCGCCCGCCGCAGCTCCATCGGCGACTTGTTGTTGCCGTGGTAGCCGATCCGCTCGGGCTCGACTCCCCCGCGCAGCGCCACGGTCAGCTCGCCGTCGGAGCACACGTCGAGGAACAGGCCCTCCTCGGCGATCCACCGCGCGACCGTCGTGCAGAGGAACGACTTGCCGGCGTAGTAGACGTCGGCGCCCTCGAACGCCACCTTGAAGGCGCGCGCCCGCTCGCGGAAGTCCTCCTCGTCCATGACGTACGCCGGCGTGTTGACGTTCGCCACGAGGTCCGGGATCGCGATGCCGCCGATGTGCACCACCCCGGCCTCGTCCTTGCGCGCGCTGCTCGGCCACAGGCCGGGCACGAGCGCGTTGACGTCAGCGGGCTCGCGCAGCCAGTGCGGCGACGTACCGGCGAAGTCGCCCGGCGGGACCCTGCCGCTCACATGCGCTCCGGTGCCGTGACGCCGAGCAGGTCGAGGCCGTTGGCCAGGACCGTCTGGGTGGCCTTGGCGAGCAGCATCCGCGCCAGGTTGGCGGGACCGGCAGGCTCGTCGCCCTGCGGCAGCATCCGGCATTCCCTGGTGTCGTACCACTTGTTGAAGACCGAGGCGGTGTCCTCGAGGTAGCGGGCGATCCGATGCGGCTCGCGCAGCTCGGCCGCGCTCGTGACGACCCGGGGGTACTCCGCCAGCGCACGCAGCAGCTCCCCGTCCCGCTCGTGGTCGAGCAGGCTCGGGTCGAAGGCGTCACCGGTCGGCAGCTCCATGCCGAGGTCGGCGGCGTTGGCGAGCATCCGGCAGGTGCGCGCATGGGCGTACTGCACGTAGTAGACGGGGTTGTCGTTGGACGCCTTGGTGATCTCGGCGACGTCCAGGGCGAGCGGCGAGTCGGCCGGGTAGCGCACCAGCGAGTAGCGCAGGGCGTCGACGCCGATCTCGTCGGCGAGCTCCTCCAGGGTGATGAAGGTGCCCTTGCGCTTCGACATCTTCAGCTCGTCGCCGTCCTTGATGATCTTGACCAGCTGGCCGATCAGGACGTCGAGGGTCTGCGCGGGGTCGTCGCCGACGCACGCGGCCATGGCCTTGAGCCGGCCCACGTAGCCGTGGTGGTCGGCGCCGAGCAGGTAGATGCAGTGCTCGAAGCCGCGGGCGCGCTTGTTGAGGTAGTACGCCGTGTCGCTGGCGAAGTAGGTCAGCTCGCCGTCGCTCTTGATGAGGACGCGGTCCTTGTCGTCGCCGAAGTCGGTGGTGCGCATCCACAGCGCGCCACCCTCCTCGTAGACGTGCCCGAGGTCCTTGAGCCGCGCGAGGGTGTTCGGGACGCCGCCGGTCTCCTGGCCCTCCTCGTGCAGCGAGAGCTCGGAGAACCAGACGTCGAAGTGGGTGTGGAAGCGCTCGAGCTGGTCCTGCTGCTCCTTGAGCTGGATCGCGTAGCCGACCTCGCGCACGGCGGCGGTCCGCTCGGGCTCCGCGAGCGTGAAGATGCCCGGCCGGGCCGCCTCGACGGCCTTGGCGAGGTCGTCGATGTACCCGCCGGCGTACCCGTCCTCGGGCTTGGGCTCCCCCAGTGCGCTGGCGATGATCGAGCGCGCGAAGTTGGTCATCTGCACGCCGCGGTCGTTGATGTAGAACTCGCGGGTGACGTCGGCGCCGGCGGCGCTGAGCACGCGGCCGATGGCGTCGCCGAGGACCGCCCAGCGGGTGTGCCCCAGGTGCAGCGGGCCGGTCGGGTTCGCGGAGATGAACTCGACGTTGATCCGCTGCCCGGCCAGCGCGTCGTTGTGCCCGTACGCCGATCCGGCGGCCACCACCTCGGCGGCGACCTGGCCCTGGGCGCCGGCCTCCACGGTCACGTTGAGGAAGCCCGGACCGGCGACCTCGACCTCGGCGATCCCCTCGGCCTCGCGCAGCGCCGAGGCGATCAGCTCGCCGAGCGCGCGCGGGTTGGTGCCGGCCTTCTTCGCCAGCTGCAGCGCGACATTGGTGGCGTAGTCGCCGTGGCCCTTCTGCCGGGGCAGCTCGATGGTGACCTCGGCCGGCACCCCGTCGGGCAGCGCGACCTCGCCTCGGCCCACCAGCCCGGTCAGGACATCGACGATGGCGGCGGAGAGCTGGTCAGGAGTCACGCCCGAAGCGTATCGAGCGACCTCGGTTTCCCTCGCGTCGATATCCCCCGGTACTGTTCGTGACCACGCGGCATCGCATGCGGATGCCTTCGTAGCTCAGGGGATAGAGCACTGGTTTCCGGTACCAGGTGTCGCAGGTTCGAATCCTGCCGAAGGCGCGCAGCACGAAGGCCCGGACTCATCAGAGTCCGGGCCTTCGGCGTACCGGAGCCCCCTTGTTGCAAACGACTTGCAACAACCTAGAGTGGGCATGTGCCCCGACTCGCCTCGTTCCGCGCCACCCTCGGCGCCGCGGACCGGCGGAGCCTGTGGGCCATGGGGACCGTGATCGTCGCCCTGCACCTCGCCGGGTTCGGCCTGCTGCTCGCGTACGTCGCCCCGAACCACCTGCTGAGCACGGGCGTCGGCGTCCTGGCCTACACCTTCGGCCTGCGGCACGCGCTCGACGCCGACCACATCGCGGCGGTGGACAACACGACCCGCAAGCTGGTCGGCGAGGGCGGCGAGCGCCAGCCGCTGTCGGTGGGCTTCTGGTTCGCCCTGGGCCACGCCACGATCGTGTTCCTGCTCGCACTCGCGCTCGCAGCCGGCGTGAAGTCGCTCGTGGGCCCGCTCGAGGACGACGGCTCCACCCTGCACGCGATCACCGGCGTCATCGGGCCGAGCGTGTCGGGGACGTTCCTGTGGCTCCTCGGGCTGCTGAACCTCGCCGCGCTGCTGGGCATCCTCAAGGTGGCGCGGCGCCTGCGCTCGGGTGAGTACGACGAGGCGCAGCTCGAGCACCACCTGCACCACCGCGGCCTGATGAACCGGCTGCTGGCGCCGCTGACGCGCGCGGTCACCAAGCCGTGGCACATCTACCCCGTCGGCGTGCTCTTCGGCCTCGGCTTCGACACGGCCACCGAGGTCGGCCTGCTCGTCCTCGCGGGCGGCGCGGCCGCCGTCCAGCTGCCGTTCTGGTCGATCCTGGTGCTGCCGATCCTGTTCGCGGCCGGGATGCTCCTGGCCGACACCGCGGACGGGGTGCTGATGAACGCGGCGTACGGCTGGGCCAACACCCAGCCGGTCCGCAAGATCTTCTACAACCTGATCATCACCGCGATCTCGGTCCTGGTGGCCCTCGTCATCGGCACCATCGAGCTGGTGGGCGTCCTCGCCGACCGGCTGTCGATCACGACCGGTCCGATGGCCGCCATCGCGCACATCCCGATCGACTACGCCGGCTACGCCGTCGTGGCGCTGTTCGTGGGCTCGTGGCTGATCGCCCTCGCGATCTGGCACTTCGGCCAGATCGAGGACCGCTGGTCGGCCAACCTCGCCGACTGATCCGCGGCGCCGCGACAATGGCGCGGTGACCACGACTCGGATCGTCACCGCCAACACCCTGTACAAGCTCCCGCGCGACCAGGCCGCCGCGGTCCTCGCCGACGTCCTCGCTCCGGAGCCCGACCTGGTCGGCCTGCAGGAGTGGTACGTCGTCCGCCTGCCGCTCCTGCGTCCCACCGGCTCGGTCCGGATCACGCCGGGGCTGCCGCTCGCGGTGCCCGGCGGGGACCGCTACCACTGGATCACCGGGCTCGGCGGCGGCAACGCGGTCGGGGCGCGCGCGGACCGCTTCGAGCTGCTGCACGCCCACCAGCCCTGGTTGAGCCTGCCGGGCCCGACCGACCGCGACGACCGGCTGCTGGGCCTGGAGCCGCCCCGCGAGGCCACCGTCGGCATCTTCCGCGACCGCGAGGCGGGCGACACCGTGGCGATCCTCAGCTACCACCTCGTCTCCGGCGCGTTCAGCGGCCCCGACCCGCGCCCGGACCGCCCGCGGCTGGTCCGCCGGCACGCGCACGAGGTGCGCCGGGTCGAGGAGATCACCGCGGGCCTGAGCGCCGCCGGCCACCGGGTGTACGCCGTCGGCGACTCCAACCACACCCTGCAGACCTTCCGCGGCCTGACCTCCGCGTGGGAGGGCCGCTCCCCGGAGCCCACCTGCGGCGGCAACACCCTGGACGACGTGCACGGGCCGGGTCCGGCGACCTCGGTCCGCACGATCACCACCCCGAGCGACCACCTGGCTGTGCTGGTCGAGCGCTGACCGTCGTCCGCGCTCGCGCCATCAGCAGTGCAGCGTGGCGTCGTTGCGGGCGTCGTCGCCGAAGCGCCGCGCCATGGCGACGTCCGGAGCCACGACGTCGGCACCCCCGATCACCATCCCGTGGCCGAGGACCACGCAGTTGGTGACCTTGGCCGGGTCGACGTCCGCGACGGCGTGCGCGAGCGTGAACAGCTCGGTCGGGCCGAGGTCGGTCGCGAGGTTCTTCATCACCGACAGGATGCCGCGGGCGAGGAAGCCCGGGCGGGCGCGCATCCGGTGCACCTTGGCCTGGATGCCCCGGATGACGCGGTCCTGGTTGAGGTCGCGGTCGAAGTCGCCGCGCGGCAGGGTGTGCCGGATCCGCGAGAACTTGAGGGCCGTGAGCTGGTTGAGGTGGATCCGGCCCTTCTTGAAGCCCTGCGGCCAGATCTCGGGGTCGTTGAAGGCGTAGGGGTTGTTCACCGTGATGCCGCCGATGGCGCGGATCATGTGTTGGAAGTAGTGGAAGCGCGTCACGAACACGTAGTCGGGCTGCAGGCCGATCAGGTTGCCGACGGTGCGGCCGAGCAGCTGCGGGCCGCCGTAGTAGAGCGCCGCGTTGATCCGGCTCATCCCGACCCCGGGGATGTCGACCCACGAGTCGCGCGCGACCCCGATGTCGGCGGCCGCGTGGGTCTTGGTGTTCATCACGATCAGGTGCAGCGCGTCGCCGCGGGTGTGCAGCATGTTCTCGCCCGGGCGCGCGTCGGAACCGACGGCCAGGATGACGATGACGTCCTTGCCGTGCGCGAGCTTGCCCAGGTCGGTCCCCTCGGCGGTCTGCATCCTCACCAGGGCGGAGTACGTCGGGTTGACGGCTCCGTTCGGGACGACGAGGGCGGCGACGGCCAGGATCAGCGCCAGCAGCGCGGTGCGGAGCGAGCGACGTACGACGGTGGCGGTGCGGGTGCTCATGAGCCGGCCTTCCTGGGGTGGCAGGTGTGGGTGACGTCGTACCCGAAGATGCGCCAGCCGGGCTGGGACCGGGTGAGGCTCACCGTGCCGCCGACGACGCAGCGCTGCGACGCGCCGCCGGTGGTGTCGTAGGTCAGGTGCAGCACCGCGGTGATACCCCGGGCGGCTCCCTTGACGGCGAGGATGTCGAGGTCGGCCTCGCGCCGCTTCGCCTCCACCGCGGTGACGCCGCCCATGCCCGCGTTGCTCAGCAGGTCGGCGTCACGCTTGGCGAGCTTCGCGGCACCGGCGGTGAACGAGCCGGCGAACGGGTCGGCACCGCCCGTCGAGAGGTACGCCGCCCGCCACCACCGGTCGATCACCCCGCCGACGTCGCTGCGGAGCCGGCCGCGCCCGGCCACCGGCAGCTTGCCGGTGATGGTGCTCAGCCGGACGACCAGCGGGACGCCCTGCGCTGCGGGCGTGGGGCTGGGGGCCGTCGAGGAGCTGTCGAGATGGGAGCAACCCGCCGCCGACAGGGCCGCTGCGAGCACGATCACCACGGCGACGAGCCGCGTGAGCCGGTGCGTTCCGAGCATCGGACAACCTCCAGATCGGGCGCCTGAACGGGCGTGGACCTACAGCCTGCCCGACAGTCGTGACCACTCGCCGCATTTGGTTGCCGATGGGTCTAGCCTTGCCCATGGGCGCCGACCGGTCCGGGGTCGGCTCCGGGGGTACGCCGGATCCCAAGCACTCCGGTGGCTTGTGAAAGCGGAAGAGGCGAAGCACGTCGTGACGCAGTCGAAAGACCAGCAGTCCACCAGCTCCAACGGCTCGGGAGCGCCGTCGGGGATCGATTTCGGCGCCAACGAGTGGCTCGTGGAGGAGATGAAGTCGCGCTTCGACGCCGACCCCTCCAGCGTCGACCCGGCCTGGGCGGCGTACTTCAAGGGCAGCGGGAACGGTACGCCGGCACCTGCCGCCTCAGCCGCGCCTGCCGCCTCGGCCACGCAAGCCGCGCAGCCCGCCCCGCCCACCGGCAGCATCCCGATCCCCAAGGCCAGCTCGCGCGCCGAGGTGAGCCCGGCGGCCAAGACGATGCCGACCAAGCCCACCGCCGAGTCCAAGCCGACGCCGAAGGACGCGCCCAAGCCGGCGCCGGTGCCCGTCAACGACGAGGCCACCGTCACCGTCCTGCGCGGCATCCCCGCCGCGACCGCGAAGAACATGGACATCTCGCTGTCCGTGCCGACCGCGACCTCGGTGCGCAACATCCCGGTCAAGCTGCTGTGGGACAACCGGATCGTCATCAACAGCCACCTCAAGCGGGCGCGCGGCGGCAAGGTCTCCTTCACCCACCTCATCGGCTACGCGATCGTGCGGGCCATCGGCTCGATGCCGGAGATGAACAACACCTACGCCGAGGTCGACGGCAAGCCGTCGATGGTGACCCCGCCGCACGTCAACCTGGGCCTGGCGATCGACCAGCAGAAGCCCGACGGCACCCGCCAGCTGGTCGCCCCGTCGATCAAGGCGTGCGAGTCGATGGACTTCGCGCAGTTCTGGACGGCGTACGAGGAGATCGTGCGCAAGGCCAAGAACAACAAGCTGACCATGGAGGACTACTCCGGCACGACCGTCAGCCTCACCAACGTCGGCGGCATCGGCACCAACAACTCCGTGCCGCGGCTGATGCAGGGCCAGGCGGCCATCATCGGCGTCGGCTCGATGGAGTACCCGCCGGAGTTCCAGGGCGCCTCCGACGACACCATCGCGCGCAACGCCATCTCGCGGATCATGACGATGACGTCGACGTACGACCACCGCGTCATCCAGGGCGCGCAGTCCGGTGAGTTCCTGCGCCAGGTGCACCAGTACCTGCTGGGCGCGGACAACTTCTACGACGACATCTTCCGGTCGCTGCGGATCCCGTACGAGCCGATCCGCTGGAACAACGACATCGCCACGTCGCACGACGACGAGATCGACAAGCAGGCGCGGATCCTCGAGTTGATCCACGCCTACCGGGTCCGCGGTCACCTGATGGCCGACACCGACCCGCTGGAGTACAAGCAGCGCAGCCACCCGGACCTGCGCATCGAGTCGCACGGCCTGACCCTGTGGGACCTCGACCGCGAGTTCCCGACCGGCTCCTTCGGCGGCTCGGGCCGGCGGTTCATGAAGCTGCGCGACATCCTCGGCATCCTGCGCGACTCCTACTGCCGCACCACCGGCATCGAGTACATGCACATCATGGATCCCGACCAGCGCCGCTGGATCCAGGAGCGCGTCGAGCAGCCGCACACCAAGATGCCCCGCGAGGAGCAGCTGCGGATCCTGCTCAAGCTGAACCAGGCCGAGGCCTTCGAGACCTTCCTGCAGACCAAGTTCGTCGGGCAGAAGCGGTTCTCGCTCGAGGGCGGCGAGACCACGGTCCCCGTCGTCGACGAGATCTGCGAGGCGGCCGCCCAGGCCGGCCTGGCCGAGGTCGCGATCGGCATGGCCCACCGCGGCCGGCTCAACATGCTCGCCAACATCGTCGGCAAGTCCTACAACCAGATCTTCCGCGAGTTCGAGGGCAACATCGACCCGCGCACGGTCCAGGGCTCGGGCGACGTCAAGTACCACCTCGGCGCCGACGGCACGTTCGTGGCCGGCAGCGGCGAGACCATCGCCGTCTCCGTGGCCGCGAACCCCTCCCACCTGGAGACCGTGGACCCGGTGCTCGAGGGCATCGCCCGCGCCAAGCAGGACGTCCTCAACCAGGCCGAGGACTTCCCGGTGCTGCCGATGCTGCTGCACGGTGACGCCGCGTTCGCCGGCCAGGGCGTGGTCGCCGAGACGCTGAACCTGTCCCAGCTGCGCGGCTACCGCACCGGCGGCACGATCCACCTGGTCATCAACAACCAGGTCGGGTTCACCACCTCCCCCGCCGCGTCGCGCTCCTCGCTCTACGCGACCGACGTGGCTCGGATGGTCCAGGCGCCGATCTTCCACGTCAACGGCGACGACCCGGAGGCCTGCATCCGCGTGGCCCGGCTGGCGTTCGAGTACCGCCAGGCGTTCCACAAGGACGTCGTCATCGACCTGGTCTGCTACCGCCGCCGCGGTCACAACGAGGGCGACGACCCGAGCTACACCCAGCCGTTGATGTACGACCTGATCGAGCAGAAGCGCTCGGTGCGCAAGCTCTACACCGAGTCCCTGATCGGTCGTGGCGACATCACGATCGAGGAGGCCGAGCAGGTCCTGCGCGACTACCAGGCTCAGCTGGAGAAGGTCTTCACCGACGTACGGGAGGCGGACGCGAAGCCGGACGCCTGGACGACCGTCCCGGACTACCCGGAGAAGCAGGTCTACGAGGCCACGACCGCGGTCACGCCGGAGGTCCTCAAGCGGATCGCCGACGCCTACGTCACCCCGCCCGAGGGCTTCACCGTGCACCCCAAGGTGATGCCGCAGCTGCAGCGTCGCTCCGCGGCCATCGCCGACGGCCCGATCGACTGGGGCACCGGCGAGATCCTGGCCTTCGGCTCGCTGCTGATGGAGGGCCGCCCGGTCCGCCTCGCCGGCCAGGACAGCCGCCGCGGCACGTTCGTGCAGCGGTTCGCGACCATCATCGACCGGGTCAACGCCGACGAGTGGACGCCGCTGGCCAACCTCACCGAAGACCAGGCGAAGTTCTTCGTCTACGACTCGCTGCTCAGCGAGTACGCCGCGCTCGGCTTCGAGTACGGCTACTCCGTGGCCCGCCCCGAGGCGCTGGTCCTCTGGGAGGCCCAGTTCGGCGACTTCGTCAACGGAGCCCAGTCGGTCATCGACGAGTACATCTCCGCGGGCAAGACCAAGTGGGGCCAGGACTCCGGCGTGGTCATGCTGCTCCCGCACGGCTACGAGGGCCAGGGCGCCGACCACTCCTCGGCGCGCATCGAGCGGTTCCTCACGCTGTGCGCGGACGAGGCCATGGTGGTGGCCCAGCCCAGCAGCCCGGCGTCGTACTTCCACCTGCTGCGGCGGCACGCCCTCGGCGGCGACCACAAGCCGCTGGTGGTCTTCACGCCCAAGTCGATGCTCAAGCGCAAGGAGGCGGCCTCGCAGCCGTCCGACTTCACCTCGGGCACCTTCCAGCCGGTCATCGCCGACGACAGCGTCGACGCGGCCAAGGTCACCACGGTGCTGCTGGTCTCCGGCCGGCTCACCTGGGACCTCATGGTGGAGCGGAAGAAGAGCGAGCGCGACGACGTCGCGATCCTGCGGGTCGAGCAGCTCTACCCGTGGCCGACCGAGGCCATCCGGGCCGAGCTGGCGAAGTACCCCAACGCCAAGGTCAAGTGGGTCCAGGACGAGCCGTACAACCAGGGCCCGTGGCCGACGTTCTACCTGAACATCGTCCCGGACCTCGGGCGTGCGGTGCAGCCGGTCACCCGTGCCGCGTCGTCGACCACCGCGGTCGGCACGGTCAAGCGGCACATGGCCGAGCAGCAGGACCTGATCGCCCGCGCCTTCAGCTGATCCATGTACTTCACGGATCGAGGCATCGAGGAGCTCGAGCAGCGCCGGGGTGACGAGGAGGTCACCCTGGCCTGGCTCGCCGAGCGGCTGATCGAGTTCGTCGACACCCACCCCGAGTTCGAGAACCCGATCGAGCGGTTCGCGACCTGGCTGGCGCGGTTGGATGATGAGGAGTGAGGCCAAGCGCAGGAGCGCGCTCGAAAACGATCCGCTGACGAGAATTCAGCGGTGCGCTTCTGCGCTTGCGCCGAACGACGAGTCAGCAGCACGGAGTGCTGCATGACCCCGAGGACTGAGGACCACTAGGGTCGGTCGGGTGAGCGAGCAGGCACCCGCACAGGTCACGTACGCCGAGTGGGGCGAGCGCTTCTTCGAGTACGCCGTCACCCTCGACCGGGTCCTGGACGGCGTCAACGTCCTGGCCGGGCGTCCCATCGACGTGGGGCCGCTCGGGGTCGGGCCGGGCCGGATCGCCAAGGTGACCGCGAAGGGCGCGATCGGCACCGCGACGGGCCGACGGGTCGGCGGGATGCCGGTGCGCTTCGAGGTGACGCTGCCGGTGCGGATCGAGTTCGCCATCGACCTGGGCATGGACCTGCACCGCTTCGACGCGCACATCGAGGTGCCGCTGGTGATCACCGCGCACGGTCGCAGCGACCTGTCGATCGCCATCGACGTCACTCCCCCGAGCTCGCGCGAGATCGTGGTCGACCTCGTGCCGCAGGGGCTGCGCGCGTCGCTGATCCGCCGCGCGGCCGGGGTCGACGTCGAGCTCAAGCGGTTCGTGGCCAAGTACGTCGCCCGCGAGATCGAGAAGCCGCACGTGGCGGCGGCCCGCGTCATCGACGTACGGACGGCGCTGGACCACGCGGCGGGCGGCGTCGTACCCAAGGAGGAGAGCACGATCGCGGCCGAGATGACCCAGGACCTTCCCGACGCGCTGCGCACCGAGATCGAGCAGGCCGCCGAGCAGTTCCTGGAGGAGGGCGAGTGACGGCGTACCCGCCCGCGCCGTGGCAGATGCACGGCTCGATGTGGCTGTCGGTCTTCCGGCTCGGGCGCGCGGTCGACGAGCGACACCCCGCCGGGACGTACGGCGTCGCGCTGGTCGACTACCAGGAGCCGAGCCCGCTGACCTACGGCGAGCTCCTGCTCGCGCGCACCTGCACGAACCGCGCCGGCAAGCGTGCGGTGACGATCACCGACATCTGGGTCGACTCCCCCGCGTCGATGGCGGGCGGCCGCGAGCTGTGGGCGATCCCCAAGGACCTGTGCGACTTCGACTTCATGTCGTCCCACCGCGGCCCGCTGACCTCCACCGAGTGGACGGCGTCGGTGGAGCGGCGCCCGATCGTGGAGGCCTCCTTCACCGACGTCTCCCGCGCCGCCCCTCGGGTGCCGTTCACCGGCCTGGTGGAGCAGCCGGGGATCCCCGAGCACCCCGAGGTGGCCGACGTGGTGATGAAGGGCAACGCCAAGGCGCTGCCGTGCCGCGCGCACTGGCACTTCGCCGCTGACGGGCCCCTCGGCTTCCTGCGAGAGGCCCGTCAGCTGGGCTCGTTCCGGATGTCAGGGTTCCGGCTGCACTTCGCGTGACGCCTCGGCGGTGCAGAGGTGACGCCTCGGCGGTGCAGAGGTGACGCCTCGGCTACTCGGCGTCGAGGTCCTGCTCGACGAGGGCCGCGATGGCGGCGACGTCCGCCTCGTCCTCGCCGGAGACCTCCACCTGGGCGCCGTTGCCGGCACCGAGGGTCATGATCAGCAGCGCGGAGCTGGCGTCGACGGGCTCGTCACCGGGCACGGCGAGCAGCACCTCGGAGTCGAGCTCGGCGGCCGCCTCGGAGATGATCGCGGCGGGGCGGGCGTGCAGGCCGACGGCGGAGCCGACGACGACGGTCCTGGTGAACATGGGTGTCTCCTCTTCGTGGGGGATGTCAGGCCGTGGCGACGGCGCCGGCACGGAAGGTGCTCTTGAGCAGGATGACGGACGCCGCGGCGACGAGGACGCCGGCCACGAGGGCGATCAGGAAGCCGCCGATGTTGCCCACCGCGAACAGCACGAAGATGCCGCCGTGGGGAGCCCGCAGCGTCACGTTCATCGCCTCGGCGAGGCCGCCGGTGACGGCGCTGCCGAGCATGATCGAGGGGATCACGCGCAGCGGGTCGGCCGCCGCGAACGGGATGGCGCCCTCGGTGATGAACGAGGCGCCCAGCAGCCACGCGGCCTTGCCGTTCTCGTGCTCGGCGGCCGTGAACAGCTTGGGTCGTACGACGGTGGCCAGCGCGAGCGCGATCGGCGGCACCATGCCCGCGAGCATGACGGCAGCCATCACCTTGAGCTGCGGGGCGTCGCCGGCCGCGGCCGCCGCCGTACCGATGCCCGCGGTGGCGAAGGCGTAGGCGACCTTGTTCAGCGGACCGCCCATGTCGAAGGCCATCATCAGGCCCAGGACGATGCCGAGGATGACCGAGGAGCCGCCGTTCATGCTGTTCAGGCCGTCGTTGAGGCCGTTCATCAGCGCGGCGACGGGCCGGCCGAGGAGCAGCAGCATCAGCAGGCCGGCGATGACGCTGGTGAGCAGCGGGATGACCAGCACCGGCATCAGGCCGCGGGCCCAGGTGGGCACCTTCCAGCGGGAGATCCACAGCGCAATGCCACCCGCGAGCGCCCCGCCGACGATGGCGCCGAGGAAGCCGGTCGCGGCCGCTCCCGTGCCGTCGTCCGCGGTGAATCCCGCGAGGTTGGTGGCCAGCGCGCCCATCACGAAGCCGGGTGCGAGGCCGGGCCGGTCGGCGATGGCGTAGGCGATGTAGCCGGCGAGCACCGGGATGAACAGCGCGAAAGCGGTCTTGCCGATGAAGAACAGCAGCACACCCAGGTAGAGCATGAACGGCGAGTTGAACAGCACGTGGTGCAGGCCGTACGCCGAGGGCGACGGCAGGTTCGACAGGGAGTGCTTGACCAGGATGTCGCCGGACACGAAGGCGCTGTCGTAGCCGCCGAACAGGAAGCCGAGGGCGATCAGCAGGCCACCCGCCGCGACGAACGGGATCATGTAGGAGACACCGGTCATCAGGACCCGGCGTACCTGCGAGCCCCAGGAGCCACCGCCGGTGTCGGCGGCCGCGGCCGCGTCGGCCGAGCCCTCGACCCGCGGCGCGTTCGGGTCGCCGGCGAGGCGCACCGCCTCGGCGATCATCGCGTCGCCGTCGTCGATCGGGCGCTTGACGCCGCTCTGGACGACCGGCTTGCCGGCGAACCGGGCGCGGTCGCGCACCCCGACGTCGACCGAGAAGATCACGGCACCGGCACGGGCGATCGTGTCGGCCGACAGCGGCGTGGATCCGGCCGAGCCCTGGGTCTCGACCGCGATCTCGACACCGGCGCGCGCGGCAGCGGCCTCGAGCGCCTCGGCGGCCATGTAGGTGTGCGCGATGCCGGTCGGGCACGCGGTGACGGCGACCAGCGAGGGCTTCCTCTCGGCGGCCACCGGCGCGGCCGGAGCCGGAGCGGCAGCAACGGCGGGCTGCTCCCCCACGACACCGTCGACCAGCGCCACGACCTCGGCCGGGGTCGAGGCCGACCGCAGCCCGTCGGTGAACTCGGCGCGCACCAGGGCCCGCGCCAGCTTGGTCAGGATCTTCAGGTGCGCGTCACCGCCGCCGTCCGGCGCCAGGATGCAGAAGACGAGCTCGGCCGCACCGTCCTTCGCCCCGAACTCGACGCCGGGCGCCAGCCGCGCGAACACGAGCGTCGGGACGCGGACGGCCGCGGAGCGGCAGTGCGGGATCGCGATGCCGCCCTTCATCCCGGTGGCCGACTTCGCCTCCCGCTCGAGCAGGTCGCGCTCCAGCTGCGCCTCGTCGCTCGCCCGCCCGGCGGCCACCGCCACGGCGGCCAGGGAGGCGATGACCGCCTCCTTCGTGCTCCCGAGATCGACGTCGAGCCGGACCAGGTCCGGGGTCATCAGTGCTTCCATGTCGCGCTTCCTCCATCGGAGTTGTCGGCCGGTACGTCGAGCCGGGTGACCCGGACCAGTTCGGTCCGGACGTCGTGGTGGGTGGGTGGGGTGGTGCCGGCGAGGCCCGCCGCCGCGGCGCCGTACGCGACGGCGGAGGCGAGCCGCTGCTCCGGCGTACCGCCGGAGAGATCGGCCGTCAGGTAGCCGAACAGGCTGGCGTCGCCGGCGCCGACGGTGCTGACGACCTTGATGGGCGGCGGGCTCGCGTGCCAGGCACCGGTGCGGTCGACCAGCACCGCGCCGGACGCGCCGAGGGTGGCCAGCACGACCTCGACGCCACGGTCGAGCAGCAGGCGGGCTGTGCGCGCGGTGGCCAGCGGGTCGCCCTCGAGGGTCGCCTCGTCGGTGCCGGTGACGGCCGCGAGCTCCTCGGCGTTCGGCTTGAGCAGCGTCGGCCCGGTGCGTACGTCGGCGGCGGCGACCGTGGCCTCCAGGGGCGCGTCGCTGGTGTCGACCGCGACCCGCGGGCCGAGGGCGCGCAGGCGGGCGGTGAGACCGGCGTACCAGTCCGCGGGCGCGCCCGGCGGCAGCGAGCCGGCGAGCACCACCCAGCCCGGGCGGCGCTCCTCCACGGCGGCGAGGGTGGCGTCGGTCAGCCGCTGCAGGTCCTCGGCGGTGACGGTGGCTCCGGAGGTGTTGACCTTCGTGGTGGTGCCGTCGGGCTCGGTGAGGGTCAGGTTGATCCGCAGCGGGCCGGCCGGCCGGACCGGGCGGCACTCCACGCCGAGCCCGCCGAGCTCGGCGACGAACGGGTCGTCGGCGGCGGCCGGGAACACCGCGAGGGTCGGTACGCCGGCGGCGACGCAGGCGCGCGAGATGTTGACGCCCTTGCCGCCGGGCTGGAACAGGACCGCCTCGGCGCGGTGGACCGCACCGCGCTCGAGCCGGCCGGGGAGCACCGCGGTGCGGTCGATGCTCGGGTTCGGGGTGACGGTGAGGATCATGCGACCACGACCTCGACGCCGGCACCCATCAACAGCTTGCGCTGGTTGCGCGCGAGGGCGTCGTCGGTCACGAGCGCGTCGACGTCCGCGAGCGTCGCGAACCGGACCGTGCTGTCCGCCCCGATCTTGGTCGAGTCGGCGAGCACGACGACCCGCTGCCCGGCGGCGACCAGCGCCTGCTTCGTCGCGGCCTCCTCGGGGTCGGGCGTCGAGAGACCGTGCGCGGCGGACACGCCGTTGGTGCCGACGAAGGCGACGTCGACGCGGAGGTCGGCGATCGCGGCGACGGTGGCGGGCCCGACGGCGGCATGGGTGGTCGGCCGCACCCGTCCCGGCAGCAGGTGCAGCTCGACGGAGGGGTGGGCGACCAGCCGCGCCGCGATCGGCACCGAGTGGGTGAACACGGTGAGCCGGTGCCCGGGCGGCAGGACCGCCGCGAGGCGCTCGGTGGTGGTGCCGGCGTCGATCAGGATGGACGCGCCCGCGGCCGGCAGCTGCGCGAGGGCCGCGCGGGCGATCCGGTCCTTCTCGGCGGCCTGCGCGGCGTCGCGCTCGCTGAGCGCGGACTCGATCGAGTTGAGCGTGCCGGCCGGCACCGCGCCGCCGTGCACCCGGCGCAGCAGCCCGGCGCCCTCGAGCGCCGACAGGTCGCGGCGCACGGTCTCGGTGGTGACGTCGTACTGCTGGGCGAGCTCGGCGACCGACAGCCGGCCGACGGCGCTGACCGCTCGCACCATCGCCTGCTGGCGTTCCTCGGCGTACATCAGTGTGGCCTCCGTCACGAATCTTTGTTTGTGTTGTTTTATGCCCGAATCTGTTGCTTGTCAAGGGATCCGGGGGTTACGTTGTGAGCATGGTCACCCACCTCCCAGGCACTCCGGTCGTCCCCGGCGTGGGCTACGGACCCGCGCTCGTCGCCTCCACCGAGGTCTCACCGGACGCCATCGCGCGCTTCCGCGCCTCGTCGGCCGGGAGCGATCCCGACACCGCGCTCCTCGCGTACGACGAGGCGGCGGCCGCCGTCGCCGACGGCCTGCGCGCCAAGGCGGACCGGGCCAGCGGCGCCGCCGCGGAGGTGCTCACCGCGAGCGCCGGCCTCGCCACGGACCGGGGCATGCGCACCGCCGTGCGCAAGGGCCTGCGCGCCGGGGAGGACCTGATCGGCGCCGTCGACGCGGCCACGGAGACGTTCGTGGAGACGTTCACCAAGCTCGGCGGCCTGATGGCCGAGCGGGTCACCGACCTGCGCGACATCCACGACCGGGTCGTGGCGCGGCTGGTGGGCGAGCCGGAGCCGGGCCCCGCGTCCCCCGATCGGCCGTCGGTGCTGGTGGCGATCGACCTCGCCCCCGCCGACACCGCCGGCCTGGACCCCGCCCTCGTGCTCGCGCTGGTGACCGAGGAGGGCGGCCCGACCAGCCACACCGCGATCATCGCCCGCCAGCTCGGCATCCCCTGCGTGGTGGGCGCGGCCGGCATCGTCGCGCGCGCCCCCGGCACCCACCTGCTCGTCGACGGCGCTCACGGCGTGGTCGAGGTCGACCCCGACCCGGCCGACGCCGGCAGCCGCGCCGACGCCGACCGTGCGGCCCGCACGGCGCTGGAGTCGTGGACCGGACCCGGTCGGACCGCCGACGGCACCGCGGTCGCGCTGATGGCCAACGTCGGGAACCCCGCGACGGCGGTCCAGGCGGCCACCGCCCCGGTCGACGGCGTCGGGCTGTTCCGCACCGAGCTGTGCTTCATGGACCGCGAGACCGAGCCCACCGTCGACGAGCAGGCCGACCTGTACGCCGAGGTCCTGGCCGCCTTCGCCGACGAGCACCAGCACGTCGTCGTGCGCACCCTCGACGCCGGCTCCGACAAGCCGATCGCCTACGCCACGCTGCCCGACGAGGCCAACCCGGCGCTCGGCGTACGGGGCCTGCGGCTGGCCGCATCCAACCCGAAGCTGCTGGCGAACCAGCTCGACGGCATCGCCCTGGCCGCGTCGCGCACCGGCGTCGACACCTGGGTGATGGCGCCGATGGTGGCGACCGTGGCGGAGGCCCGTGCGTTCGCGGGCGCCGTCCGCGAGCGCGGCCTGCGCGCGGGCGTGATGGTCGAGGTGCCGAGCGCCGCGCTGCTGGCCGACCGGATCCTGGCCGAGGTCGACTTCCTCTCCATCGGCACCAACGACCTGACCCAGTACGCCATGGCCGCGGACCGGATGTCGACCGCGCTGGCCGAGCTCACCGATCCGTGGCAGCCCGCGGTCCTGCGCCTGGTCGCCACCACGGCGAGCGCCGGGCGGGCCGCCGGGAAGCCGGTCGGCGTGTGCGGCGAGGCCGCCGCCGACCCGCTGCTGGCCTGCGTCCTGGTGGGCCTCGGCGTGACGTCGCTGTCGATGGCGGTCACCGCCGTGCGTGCCGTGGGCGCCCAGCTCGGCGGCGTCGCGGACGCGACGTGTGCCGCCATGGCCGAGGCCGCGCTGGCCGCCGCGAGCCCTCAGGAGGCCCGGGCGGCAGCGCGGGAGGTGCTCGAGGCGGCCCGATAGCGGCCGGCGTCAGTAGCTGAACGTCGTCGCCCCGGGGCCGATCCATCCCCACAGCTGGACCGTTCCCCCGAGCTCGGCGTTGGCGAGCAGGTCGCCCGCGTCGAGTCCCTTCGCGTCGAAGCAGATCGGGCACACCAGGAGCCTCCCGCCCGCGGCAGCGAACCGCTCGAGCAGCGACGGCAGTGGCGGGCACCCCTCGCACGCCGTACCGACCGCGACGCCGTCGAGCGCGATCCGGACCGCCTCCTTGGTCAGGAACATGACGGTCGGCCGGCCCGACTCCGCCGCGCCCACGGCCACGAGCAGCGCGACGGTCACCCTCTCCGCGTCCTCGAGTCCGGTCGTCAGGCTGATGGCGGCCTTCGCCCCACGGACGTCCACGTCCACGCTCATGGCGCGCTCACCGGGCTCACCGGGCTCACCGCGTGGAAGCCGGAGCAGATCAGGTCGACGGCGCTGATCCGGTCACCGGCCAGCGAGAGGTAGAGGTGCTGCTCGGCCTGACGCGGCTCGCCGTCGTCGACGACGACGCTGTAGGTGACCGAGGCCTTCTCGCCCGCCGGCTCGATCCCCGAGGAGACGACCGTGGCGCCGGTGCCGAACCACTGGCGGTAGCAGCCGACCAGGAGCTCCGGGCCGCCGTCCAGGGTGCGCGGCGGCAGCAGGGCCCGGAAGCGGGCATCGGGGGTCATCAGGCCGGCGAGGTCGTCGTACCGCTGCGCGGAGAAGGCCTCGAGGAAGCGGTCCGCGGTGGTGGTGAGGGTGTCCATGGACCGATCGTCCGGCGTACGCCGCCCACCCGCATCGGGCGAACACCGGATCTTCAGGAGGGCTCCACCAGGCCGTGGCTCATGGCGAACATGGTCACGGCCCCGCGCGTCGAGACCCCCGCCTTCGCGTAGACGTGCTCCACGTGGGTGCCGACGGTCCGGGCACTGATCCCCAGCTCGGCGGCGATCTGCTTGTTGGAGCGGCCGCGGGCCAGCAGGCCCAGCACCTCGAGCTCGCGGGCGGTCAACCCCGCCACTGAGGTACGCCGGCGCACGGCCCGCCCGGGACCTGCCAGCACCGCGGCGACGGCGTCGCCGTCCAACCGCCCGGCGCGTACGTCGGCGCGGAGCGCCGCGGCGCGATCCTCGACCGCGGGCCGGTGCGGCCGCTCCTCCCCCAGCGCCTGGTAGCGCTGCGCGGCCGCGAGGATGCGCGCCTCGGTGCCGAGCTCACGGGCGGTCAGGCCGTTGGGGTACCCGGACCCGTCGAGGCGCTCGCGGACCTGGCCGGCGAGCCGGCCGATCTCAGCCAGCACGGGCTGCCGGGCGAGCACCCGTCCGGTCAGGTAGGGCACGCTGCGCACGCGCTCGGCCTCGGCCGCGCTCAGGGCACCGGGACGGGCCCACGTGCCGCTGGAGACGCCCACGGCGCCGAGCCGGTGCAGCAGGCCCGCACGCCGCACGGCCGTCACGGCGGCGGCGTCGAGCCCGAGCGCCTCGGCGGCGAGCGCGGCCCGCTCCGCGACGGCGCGGGAGTGGCCCGTCCACCACGGCGACTTCAGGTCGGCGTAGTCGGCCACGATCCCGAGCAGCGAGTCGAGCTCGGCGTCCGGCACGATCCGGTCCAGGCGCGTGCACCGGCTCAGGACCTCCGACCACGGGTCCTCGACCGCGACGGCCGCGAGGACCTCGTCCGGCCGGGCGAGCACCAGGTCGACCAGCGCCGGGTCGAACTCGGTGCCGCGCCGCTCGCGCAGCATCTCCAGCGCGGCCTCGGACCCGCGCCGCCGGTGGAAGACCTCCAGGTCGTCGGCGATGTGCACGACCCGCATCACCGGCTCGATCCCCTCGCCGGCGGTCCGGTCCGGGTAGCCGTGACCGTCCCAGCGCTCGAAGGCCTGGCCGAGCGCACGGCGTACGGCCGGATCCACGCCCAGCCGCTCCGCGATGTCGCCGGTCGTCTGGCAGTGGGCCAGGAAGCCGCCCGAGACCTGGCGGGCACCGCGGGTCATGAAGCCGGCGACCGCGCCGACGCGGCCGAAGGCTCCCTCGCGCTCGGCGAGGTGGGAGACCATGAAGCGCATCATCGGCAGCCCGACCTTGTCGAGGTCGTAGCTGGCGGCGCGCAGGGCCAGGTCGTCGTCGTACCAGTGCGCCAGCTCGTGGGAGTCCGCCACGCAGCCGACCCACGCCATCAGGGAGACGTGGACGACCGAGCAGCGCTGCAGGTCGTCCCAGCCGGACAGCTCGGCGATCCGGTCAGCGAGAAGGGTCTGCCGCAGGACGTGCTCCTGCGGCAGACCCAATCCCAGATCCGTCGCCAGCGACAGGGAGGCCAGGAGCTCGGCGAGCCGAACCCCCGACAGGGCCGAGCCCTTAGTCGTCACTCTCCATGCCCTGGTCGGCGCGCGCCTTGCGCGCCGCGTCGCCGATCTCGAACAGCTCGGTGGCGAGGCCGCCGACGGTCCTGGCGACCTCCGTCACGGCGCCGACCACGATGTTGGTGACCTGGCCGACCGCGTGAGCGGCCGCCTCGACGCCGTCCTGGACCGCGTCCTTGCCGATCTCGGCACTGCTCAGATGATCGCGTCCGTCGCTCATGACGCCATCCTCCCGCGAGATCGGCTACGCCGCCAAGGAGTCGTCGGTCACGCGGTCGACCGGGGCGGCCGCCGGCGCACCACCGGGGAGCGCCAGCCGGCAGATCTTCTTCGCGACGCTCCACAGTTGCTTGCTCAGCCGGCCGGAGTTGTACTGCAGGCCGTAGCGCTCGCAGATCTCACGGACCTCGGCGTTGACCTCGGGGTAGCGACGCGCCGGGAGGTCGGGGAACAGGTGGTGCTCGATCTGGAAGGACAGGTTGCCGCTCATGATGTGGAACAGCTTGCCGCCGTCGATGTTCGCCGAGCCCAGCATCTGCCGCAGGTACCACTGGCCGCGGGTCTCGTTCTCGGTCTCCTCGACCGTGAACGTCTCCACGCCGGCCGGGAAGTGGCCGCAGAAGATGATGTTGAAGGTCCACAGGTTGCGGATGATGTTGGCAGTGAAGTTGCCCGCCAGGGTCAGCGGGAACAGCGGGCCGGTGAGCAGCGGGTAGAGGACGTAGTCCTTGAGCACCTGCTTGCGCATCTTCTTCAGGATCCGCGCGCCGATCTCCTTGTTCTCGGCCCAGGTACGCCGACCCGCGACCAGCTCGTCGACCTCGAGATCGTGCAGCGCGACGCCCCACTCGAAGAAGGTCATCAGCAGGAAGGCGTAGAGCGGGTTGCCCAGGTAGTAGGGGCGCCACTCCTGGTCGGTGTCCATGCGCAGGATCCCGTAGCCCACGTCGCGGTCCTTGCCCACGATGTTGGTGTAGGTGTGGTGCATGTAGTTGTGGCCGTACTTCCAGTTCTCGGCCGGCGCCATGGTGTCCCAGTCGAACATCCGGCTGTTCAGGTGCGGGTCGCCCATCCAGTCGTACTGGCCGTGCATCACGTTGTGGCCGATCTCCATGTTGTCGATGATCTTGGAGATCGACAGGCAGGCGACGGCGGGCAGCCAGCCCACGACAGGCAGGTAGAACAGGGCACGGCCGGCGACCTCGAAGCGACGCTGCGCCTTCACGATCTTGCGGATGTACGCCGCGTCCTCCTCGCCCAGGTCGCTGATCACGCGCTGCCGGATCGCGTCCAGCTCGGCGCCGAAGGCGTCCAGCTGGGCCATGGTCAGGCCGTGGTAGAGGGTCTCGTCGGTCGTGGCGGGGGTGGTGGTCGTGGTCATCACAATCTCCTAGAGGTCGATGTGGCAGTCGCCGGCAGCGGTGGAGACGCAGAGCCGGATGTCTTCGTCGGGCAGCGAGGACTCCTCGCCGGTGAGGACGTTGCGGACCGAGCCGCTGGTCTTGGTGCGGGTGCAGGAGAAGCAGATGCCCATCCGGCAGCCCGACTCCGGGTTGAGGCCGAGGGCCTCGGCCTGCTCCAGCAGGCTCGCGCCGTCGTTCTCGACGGTGCGGCCGCTGTGGGTGAAGGTGATCTCGCCGGTGGCGGTCTCCCCCGGCTTGGCCGCGCGCAGCACGGCCGGCTTGAAGAACTCGGTGCGCAGCTTCGGCGAGACCTCGCCGTCGGTCGTGTAGGCCTCAGTGACGAGCTCGACGAGCCCGGCCGGACCGCACAGGTAGGTGTCGGTGGTGCGGTACGCCGGCACGATCCGCCGCAGCCCGAAGTCGCTGAACAGGTCGCCGTGGTGCAGGTGGACCTCGACGCCGTTGTCGGCGGCGGCGATCTGCGCGAGCTCGTCGGCGAAGATCTGGTCCTCGGCGCTGCGGGCGTAGTGGACGAAGGTGACCTTGCGGCCGGCGTGCCCGTCGTACCCGTCGCGCAGCAGGGTCCGGACCATCGACATCGCCGGGGTGATGCCGGAGCCGCCGGTGATGAACAGCAGGTGGTTGTTGGTCGGCGTCGCGGGCGACTCGTCGAGGGTGAACTCGCCCTGCGCCTGGCTCAGGTGCAGGATGTCGCCGACCTGCGCGCCGTCCACGAGGTACGACGACAGCTGGCCCTCGGCGTTGGAGCGGATCGTCAGCGTGATGGTCTCGCCGGGCAGCGAGGCGGCCGAGGAGATCGTGAAGGCGCGGGTGACGCGCTTGGAGCTGCCGGGCAGCTCGGCGCCGACCAGCACGTGCTGGCCGGCCCGGTGGCCGCGCCAGGTGCGCGTCGGGAGCAGGGTCAGGGTGGCGACGGGCGCGCCGGCGGTGTCGGTCTCGCGGTGGATCGACTCGATCCGGGCACGCACGTCGTGCGCGGCCCACATCGGGTTGAACTGGGCGAGGTAGGTGTCGACGCTGTGCGGCGAGGCCAGGGCGGCGGCGAGGCGCGAGCGCGCCAGGCGCGAGCCGACCCGGGCCACTGGTTCGGTGAGGACCGACATCGCGGTCTCCTCTCGGTCGAAAGTTTGGGTGTACATCCGTACACCCAAAGACTCTCCCGAGCGGCCATCCCCGGTCAACCGCGACACACGGTGATGGTGCACACATGTACACCGACTATGATCAGGGGGTGAGTGAGACCGGATCCCGCGCCGAGCGCAAGGAGCGCACGCGCCAGGCGATCCTCGAGGCGACCCTCCAGCTGTGCACGGAGGTCCCCCTCGCGGCGCTCTCGCTGCGCCAGGTCGCCAAGCAGGTCGGCATCGTCCCGACCGCCTTCTACCGGCACTACGACTCCATCGAGGACCTCGGCCTGGCCCTGGTCGACGACTCCTTCGCCAGTCTGCGGGCGATGCTGCGCGATCTGCGCACCAACACCGACCCGGCCTTCGGCAACCTGATCGACAGCTCGCTGGCCACGATGGCCGACCACGTCCGCAAGCAGCACGACCACTTCGCGTTCATCGTGCGCGAGCGCTTCGCCGGCCCACCCGCCGTCCGGGAGGCCATCGGCACCAACCTGACCCGCTTCGTCGACGAGCTCGCCACCGACCTCGCCCGGATGCCCGCCGTGCAGCCGTGGTCCACCGACGACCTGCGCACGCTCTCCGACCTGATCGTCACGACCTTCGTCGCTGCCGCCGAGCGGCTGATCGCCACCGCCCCCGGCTCGTCGGCGGAGCGCGCGGTCGCCGAGCAGGCACGCATCCAGGTGCGGATGCTGATCATCGGTGCGCGGCAGTGGGACTCGTCACGCTGACGCCGGCTGGACCCGCGGCCACCGCGACAGGACCATGAGTCCGTGCCGACCCTGCAGAGCCTCACCACCCTCACCAGCCAGGCCGTCCGCAACGCCTGGGCGATCTCGCCGCTCGGCGACGGCATCGAGAGGTACGACGGCCTCGCCACCACCACGGTCTACGACCTCCCCCACCGCCACCTGATGCGGTACGCCGCCCCCGATGCGGCCCCGGACGCTGCGCCGGGCACGCGTCCGGTGCTGCTGGTCCCGCCGCTGGCCGTCTCGATCCGCTGCTACGACCTGCGCCCGGGCCAGAGCCTGGCCGCGCACCTGGTGGGGAGCGGCAGGGCGACGTACGTCATCGACTACGGGGAGATCGGCTTCGCCGACCGCGCCATGGGCTTCGAGGACTGGATCGACGACATCCTGCCCACGGCGATCGACGCGGTCTCCCTGGCCCACGGCAACGGCGAGGTCGACGTGGTCGGCTGGTCGCTGGGCGGCACGATGAGCCTGCTCACCGCCGCGTCGCACCCCGAGCTGCCGATCGCGTCGATCACCGCCTTCGGCACCCCGATCGAGTACTCGCTGAACCCGGCGACCAAGCCGTTCGCGATGCTCGACAAGCACCTCGGCACCTGGCTCACCACCCTCCCGACCGCCGCGATGGGCGGAGTGCCGAAGCAGGTGGTGCGCACCTCCTACCGCGCGATGGCGCCCAAGCGGGAGCTCACCAAGGCCGTCTTCCTGGCCAAGAACATCCTCGACGTCGAGGCACTCAGCCGCACCGAGGCGGTCGACGACTTCATCGGCTCGATGCCCGGCTACCCCGGCCGGGCCTACCACCAGATCCACAGCCGTCTGATGACCCGCAACGAGCTCGCCACCGGCCGCGTCGAGCTCAGCCGTGAGCGCGTCGTGGAGCTGTCGCGCATCGACACCCGGGTGCTGTTCATCGGCTCCACCACCGACAACATCGGCCCCGGCCCGTCGGTCCGGGCCGGCGTCGGGGTCGTTCCGGGGGCGACGTACGCCGCTGCCGACGGCCTGTCCCACCTCGGTCTGATCGCGGGCGTCACCGCGCCCCAGGTCAGCTGGCCGCTGCTGGACGAGTTCCTCGCCCGCTGAGGCACAGCAGAAGGAGGCCGGACCCATCGGGTCCGGCCTCCTTCGCGTTCGGGTCAGTGGCCCTGCGGAGCGCCCTCGACCTGGGCCGGACGGGCCGGCAGCAGCAGCGCCATCACCACGACGATCAGCCCGAGGGCGGCCGAGGTGAGCAGCGCCGCCTCGAAGCCCCCGACGAAGGAGTCGGCCGGGGAGTGCCCGGAGTGGGTGAGGCTGGTGGCGCGGTTGCTCTGGATCACCAGCAGCAGCGCAGCACCGATCGCACCGGAGACCTGCTGCAGCGTGCCCAGCAGGGAGCTGCCGTGGGAGTACAGCTGCTGCGGAAGGTCGCCCAGGCCCAGCGAGAAGACCGGGGTGAAGATCGCTGCCAGGCAGGACATCAGGACCACGTGGATCGGGATGATCAGCCAGAACGAGGTGCCCGTGCCGATCTGGCTGAGCAGCAGCAGCATGGCGACCATGCCGATCGCGCCGGGGATGACCAGCGGGCGGGAGCCGAGACGGTCGAAGACCTTGCCGACCCGCGGCCCGAGCAGACCCATGGCCAGGCCGCCCGGCATCACGACCAGGCCGCTCTGCAGAGCGCTGAGGCCGCGCAGGTTCTGCAGGTAGCCGGGCAGCAGGATCATCGAGCCGAAGAAGCCCAGGAACGCCGCGGCCATCAGGATCAGCGACTTGGCGTAGGTCGGGTGCTTCAGCGTGCGCAGGTCCAGCAGCGGCGTGCCGGAGCGCTGCAGGCGCAGCTGGTTGAGGACGAACAGGGTCACCAGGACCACGCCGACCGCGATGATGCCCGTCGGCTCGGTCCAGTTCGCGTGGCCGACCTTGTTCAGGCCGTAGACCAGGCTGCCGAAGCCGAGCGCGGCGAGGACGACGCTGATCCAGCTCACCGAGGACTTCTTCGGCTCGCCGATGTTCTCCAGCAGTCGGTAGCCGGAGAAGCCGACGACGGCCGCGATCGGCAGGACCACCACGAAGATCATCCGCCAGTTGCCGGTCTGCAGCACCAGGCCGGAGACGGCCGGGCCCATGGCGGGCGCCACGGACATCGCCAGGGTCACCTGGCCCATCACCCGCCCGCGGTCCTGGGGCAGGACGACGGTCATCAGCGTGGTCATCAGCAGCGGCATCATCACCGCGGTGCCGCTGGCCTGGATGACCCGGCCCGCGAGCAGGAACCCGAAGGTCGGGGCCGCGGCGGCCACGACGGTGCCGGTCGTGAAGGCGATCATCGCCGAGGCGTACGCCGTGCGGGTGCTCACCCGCTGCAGGAACCAGCCCGTGAGCGGGATCAGCGCGGCCATGGTCAGCATGAACACCGTCGTCACCCAGCCGGCGCTGGCGAGGGTGATGTCGAAGTGGTCGGCCAGCTTCGGGATCGCGTTGACGGTGATCGTCTCGTTCAGGATCACCACGAACGTGGACGCGACGAGCAGCTTGATCACCAGCGGGGTCTTCCCGCTGGCGAGCTCTGCCTCGAGCTCGGCGTCGTACTCCTCGAAGGCCTTGGGGGCGAGGTCGTCTGCCTCGGTGGGCGCAGTCATGTCAGGTCCTCAGGTCGTGGGCGAGCGGAATGCGTTCACCAGGTCTACGAACGGGCCCAACGCATTTCGACATGCCCATGCTTCCCGAGACCACCGACATCGGGCGAATTCTTTAGCGCGTGAGCACGATCTTCCCGAAGACGTCGCCGGCGGCCATCGCCGCGAACCCGTCGCGCGCCTGCTCCATGGGAAGCGTGCGGTCGATGAGCGGCCGCACGCCGGTGGCGTCCAGCATGGTCACCAGCGAGGCCAGCTCGTCCCGGGTGCCCATGGTCGATCCGATGACGCTGAGCTGCAGGAAGAAGATGTTGGTGAGCAGGGCGTCGTCGAGGTTCGGCCCGGACGTCGTACCGCTGATGACGAGCTTGCCGCCCGGCCGCAGCGACCGGATCGAGTGCGCCCAGGTGGCGCGGCCGACGGTCTCCATGACCGCGTCGACCTTGGCCGGCAGCCGCTCCCCCGAGCCGTAGACCTCGTGCGCGCCGATCTCGAGCGCCCGCGCCCGCTTGGCCTCGTCACGGCTGGTGGCGAGCACCTTGAGGCCTCCGGCTCGCGCCAGGGTGATCAGCGCCGTGGCCACGCCGCCGCCCGCGCCCTGCACGAGCACGGTGTCGCCGGCCTTGAGCCCGCCCTGGGTGAAGAGCATCCGGTACGCCGTCAGCCAGGCCGTCGGCAGACAGGCGGCCTCCTCGAAGGACATCGACGACGGCTTCGGGACCACGTTGCGCCGCGGCACGACCACCTTGTCGGCGAACGTCCCCTGGTAGCGCTCGGAGAGCAGCGAGCGCCTCGGGTCGAAGGTCTCGTCGCCGCTCCACGCGGGATCGGACACGACGGCGTGGACGACGACCTCGTTGCCGTCCTCGTCGTACCCCGCCGCGTCGCAGCCCAGGATCATCGGCAGCGCCTCGGCCTTGAGGCCGACGCCGCGCAGCGACCACAGGTCGTGGTGGTTCAGCGAGGCCGCCTTGACCGTGACCGTGGTCCAGCCGTCGGGCGCGACCGGGTCGGGACGCTCCCCGATCACCAGCCCGTCGAGCGGGTTGTCGGTGCTGAACGACTCTGCGTAGACGGCGAACATGACGCCCACGCTATCGAGCCGCGATCAGGCGCGTGCGACCCCGTCGGCCCGCGCCGCCGCGGCCACCGCGGCCGCCACGGCCGGACCCACCCGCGGGTCGAAGGGCGTGGGGATGATCATGTCCTCGGCCAGCGCGTCGCCGACCAGCTCGGCGAGGGCGTTCGCGGCAGCGACCTTCATGTTCTCGGTGATCGCCGTGGCGTTGACGTCGAAGGCGCCGCGGAAGATTCCCGGGAAGGCCAGCACGTTGTTGATCTGGTTCGGGAAGTCCGAGCGCCCGGTGGCGACGATGCGCGCGTACTTGTGCGCGACGTCGGGGTGCACCTCGGGCGTCGGGTTGGCCATCGCGAAGATGATCGCGTCGTCGGCCATCGTGGCCACGATCTCCTCGGGGATCGTGCCGCCGGAGACGCCGATGTAGACGTCAGCGCCGGCGAAGGCGTCGGCGAGGGTCCCGGAGCGGCCGTGCACGTCCGCGGTGATGGCGGCGAGGTCGCGCTTGACCGGGGTCAGGTCGGTCCGCGCGGAGCTCACGACGCCCTTGCGGTCGGTCACGACCATGTCCTTGATTCCCGCGGCGAGCAGGATCTTGGCGATCGCGACACCGGCCGCGCCCGCACCGGAGATCACGACGCGGGTCGACTCGGGCGTACGGCCGGTCAGGCGCAGCGCGTTGGTCAGCGCGGCCAGGCTGACCACGGCGGTGCCGTGCTGGTCGTCGTGGAAGACCGGGATGTCGAGGCGCTCCTTGAGCCGGTCCTCGATCTCGAAGCAGCGCGGGGCGGAGATGTCCTCGAGGTTGATGCCGCCGAAGCTCGGCGCCAGCCGCGCGACCGTCTCGATGATCTCCTCGGTGTCGGTGGTGTCCAGGCAGATCGGGATGCCGTCGACGCCGCCGAACTGCTTGAACAGGACGGCCTTGCCCTCCATCACCGGCATCGCCGCGGCGGGACCGATGTCGCCGAGGCCGAGGACGGCGGTGCCGTCGGTGACGATGGCGACCGTGTTCGGGACCCAGGTGTAGTAGCGGGTCAGCGACGGGTCCTCCGCGATCGCGGTGCACACGTCGGCCACTCCCGGGGTGTAGGCCAGCGACAGCTGCTCACGGGTTCCGACCTCGGCCGTGGCTACCGTCGCGAGCTTCCCCCCGACATGGAGGTCGAAGACCGGATCACCGGCACGCGGGTGTGAGGTAGGAACTGCGTCAGCCACAAGGGGTGAGTCTCCCACACCGCTCCGCCCCGGTCGGGCGGTCTCATGATGAGCCCGGTCACAGCAGGCGCGGACGGGGCCACACCCGGGCCAGGGCGACGGCCAGTACGTCGGCATCGGGGATCTCGCCCCAGTACCGGGAGTCGACCGAGCCCGGAGCCACCTCGTCGGAGGCGTCGCCCCGCACCCACCACCCGTGCCGACGCCGCTCGACGGCCCGCTTCACCGCGACCACGCCGTCGGCGTACCTGACCACGAGGACGCGCCCGGGCGCCGGCGTGGCGCCGTACCGCACGAGCAGGCGATCGCCCTCCCGCAGCGTCGGCTGCATGGACGGGCCGCGCACGAGCGCGAAGCCGAGCGCCCGACCCCCCGTTGCCCCACTCCTCACGCCGAGTAGTGTCGCAGTGAACGACACTCCCCTTGTGTCCCCACGACCGACTGAGAGGATCCGCATGTTCCAGCGACTCTTCGCCCCGACCATCGAGGTCTCTGCGCACTGCGACCTGCCGTGCGGCGTCTACGACCCCGCCCAGGCGCGCATCGAGGCCGAGTCCGTCCGCGCCGTCATCGCCAAGGCGCTCGACAGCGACGACCCCGACTTCCGCACCCGCGCCATCATCATCAAGGAGCAGCGCTCCAACCTGGTGAAGGAGCACCTGTGGGTGCTGTGGACCGACTACTTCAAGCCGCCGCACTTCGAGAAGTACCCGCAGCTGCACACGCTGGTCAACGAGGCCACCAAGCTGGCCGGCGCTGCCGGCACCAAGGGCACCCTCGACCTCGAGGTCGCCGACCAGCTCCTGGCCAAGATCGAGGAGATCTCCACGATCTTCTGGGAGACCAAGAAGGCCTGAGCACCCGCTCCTCCGGGACCGCGTCCACCGCTGTGCGGTGGGCGCGGTCCTGCTTTTGCTCAGGTACGACGCGGCGCGGACCGATCGGGAGGGCCCATGTCCCATCCGGAGGGAGACACCCCGCGATGCATCGCGTCCTGATCAAGATCCTGGTGAGCCTCGCGCTCGCCGCCGGCCTCACCCTCACGGCGGGCCCGGGCAGCGCCCAGGCCGCCACCACCCCGGCCGCCTGCGCGAACCAGCAGGCCTGGGTCAACAGCGCCCGGCACGACCTCGCGCGGGCCGAGCGGGCGCTGCGCAGGACGCAGCACGCGCACCACCAGGCGCACCGCGCGGACAAGGTCGCGGCGGCCAAGCGGCACGTCGCCCACGCCAAGGAGCGGCTGGCCGACGCCCGCGAGTCCCGTGACGCCTGCAAGCGCGATCAGGACGCCGCTCCGACGGTGACCGCAGCCAGCCCCGTGCAGTCGCTGTGCGACGCAGGCCTCCCGCAGGCGATCTGCGACGCCCTGGCGACCGCCGCCTTCAGCATCCCGAGCGACCTGAGCATCGGCCAGCTGTGCGCCCAGGTGCCCGGCGCGCAGGCGCTCTGCGACGCCGTCATCGGCGCGGCGGACGGGCTGGACACCTCCGCCCTCCAGAGCGTGCTCACCCAGGTCCTGGACGGGCTCGGCCTCACCGACCTGCTCACCACCATCGGGCTCGGCGACCTGACCAACCTGCTCGACCAGCTGATCTGAGGACGTACGACGGCCGCACCCCTCCACGCGGGTGCGGTCGTTGTCGTAGGCTCGTACCAGCGGAGCTCTCAACCCCAGACCGTGGAGGACCCGATGCCCGAGACCAGCAGCGCGACCATCGACGGAACACAGGCGGCCGACGACGCGCGGGTCGAGCTGCGGGTGCCGGCCAGCGGTGCCTACGTCTCCGTCCTCCGCACCCTCACCGCAGGTCTCGCCGCACGCCTCGACTTCACCCTCGACGACATCGAGGACCTCCGCATCGCCGTGAGCGAGGCCGTCGCGATGGTGCTCGACCAGGCCGACATCGGTAGCGAGCTCGTCTGCCGCTTCGACCTGCACCCCTCGCAGCTCGCCCTGACCATCACCGCTCCCGCCGAGGCCCCCGAGGCGCCCGACTACGAGAGCTTCGGCTGGCAGGTGCTGGCCACGCTGACCTCCGAGGCCGACATCGTCTCGGTGGCGGGGAGCTACTCGGTGCGGCTGGTGGCGACCTCCACGCTCGAGACCGCGGTGGCCTGACCGACGACATGGCCATCACCTCTCGGGAAGGCGATCTGCCCACGGGCACGATCGACGAGACCAAACGACGCAGCGCTGCCCTGTTCGCGCAGCTGCGCGACCCGGAGTGCCCGGAGAGCGAGCGCGGCGAGCACCGCACCTCGCTGGTCCACCTGCACATGCCGCTGGTCGAGCACTGCGCCCGCCGGTTCCGCAACCGCGGCGAGCCGATGGAGGACCTGGTCCAGGTCGGCACGATCGGGCTGATCAAGGCCGTGGACCGCTTCGACCTCGAGCGCGGCGTGGAGTTCTCGACGTACGCGACGCCGACGATCCTGGGCGAGATCAAGCGCTACTTCCGCGACAAGGGGTGGGCGATCCGCGTCCCGCGCCGGCTGCAGGAGCTGCGGATGCAGATCGGCGGCACGACCGCCGAGCTGACCCAGAAGCTGGGGCGCTCCCCCACCGCCGCCGAGCTCGCCACCGCGATCGGCTGCTCGGTCGAGGAGATCATCGAGGGCCTGGAGTCCAGCAACGCCTACTCCACGCTGAGCCTGGACGCCGGCGACGACTCCGACGACGGCGGCCCGAGCATGCTGGACGCGATCGGCATCGAGGACGAGGCCCTGGACCAGGTCGAGGTCCGTGCCTCGGTACGGCCGCTGCTCGAGGGGCTTCCCCCACGCGAGAAGAAGATCCTCATGCTGCGCTTCTTCAAGAACATGACCCAGTCCCAGATCGCCGCCGAGATCGGCGTCTCGCAGATGCACGTGTCCCGGCTGCTGACCCGGACCCTCGCCCAGCTGCGTCAGTCGCTGGAGTCCGAGGAGTCCTGACGGCCCCGGCTCCCCTCGAGCGCCTCGATGCTCGCCGGATGGATGATGCCGGCCAGCGCGATCGCTCCCACGACCCCGATCGCGATCGCGTCCAGCGGGTGGTGCCGCAGACCCCACGCCAGGCCCAGCATGATCAGCTGGGTGATCAGCGCCAGGCCGCGGGGCCAGGTGACCAGGCGGCGCAGGGCCAGCCCCCCGATGACCAGTGCGACGCCGTACGCACCGAAGCACCCGGCCATCGCCACGGCCAGCGACGCGCGGCCCGAGGAGATGTCGGCCAGCTCGAACACGGCCCCGATGATGAGGCCGACACCCTCCATGGTCGTGAGCGCGGAGGCGACGACGAGGGGCGGCGGGGCGGTCGGACGGGGCTCGGGCACCGGGCCACTCTAGAGAAGCCGAAACTTGCTTGTGACATAACCGACCGGGCGTAACCCTTGATTCCAGACCGTTTCCTTGGAAACCTTGTGGGGCGATCGTGAAACCGTTCACTTTTGCGGTTTCACGTGTGCCCGGACATCGACGGGCACGATCAGCTAGAAAGAGGAAATCTCCACCCATGGATTGGCGACACCGTTCCGCATGCCTCGACGAGGATCCGGAGCTGTTCTTCCCGATCGGCAACACCGGCCCCGCCATCCTCCAGATCGAGGAGGCGAAGCAGGTCTGCCGACGCTGTGACGTGCGCGAGCAGTGTCTGGCGTGGGCCCTCGAGGCTGGGCAGGACCACGGTGTCTGGGGTGGCCTGAGCGAGGACGAGCGCCGCGCCCTCAAGCGCCGCAACGCTCGAGCGAGGGTGCGCACCACAGTTTGATGGCGCGAGCTCGTCGCCGCTGATCGGCGCCTTGCTTGGCCTGCGTAGGTCCAGCCTTTGGTCTGCCGGCAAGACATCTGCCGCTCAATCCAGCGGCAGGGTGACCTCGGCGAGTGTGCCGCCGCTGGGTGCGTTCACGATCGTGAGCGAGCCGCGGAGCTCGGACTCGACCAGCGTGCGCACGATCGAGAGCCCCAGGCTGCTGGTGGTGTCCAGGTCGAAGCCGGCCGGGAGCCCGGCCCCGTCGTCGGAGACCCGGATCAGCAGCTGGGTCTCGGTGCGCTCGGCCCCGAGGACGACCACGCCCTCGTCGCCGGCCTCGTAGCCGTGCTCGGCAGCGTTCTGCATCAGCTCCATCACGACCATGGCGACCGCGGTGGCCCGCTCGGAGTCGAGTACGCCGAAGCGCCCCTCCCGTCGCACCCCGACCCGGGCCACGGCCGCCCCGACGTCGGTCACCAGCCGCGCCAGCCGGTCGGCGATCTCGTCGAGGTCGACCGTCTCCTCGACGGCATGGCTGAGCGTCTCGTGCACGATGGCGATCGAGCCGACGCGGCGTACCGCCTCCTCCAGGGCCGTCGCGGCCTCCCCCGGTCCGATCCGGCGCGCCTGCAGCCGCAGCAGCGCGGCGACGGTCTGCAGGTTGTTCTTCACCCGGTGGTGGATCTCGCGGATCGTGGCGTCCTTGGTGACCAGCTCGCGGTCGCGGCGGCGCAGGTCGGTGACGTCGCGGACCAGGATCAGCCCGCCCACGTGCTCCTCCCCCGAGCGCAGCGGGATCGACCGCACGATGAGCACGGCCCCCTCGCCGGCGCCGGCCGGTCCCGGCGTACCGAGCTCGAGGTCGCGTGAGGCGCGGGCACCGAGGACGGCGCTGAGGGTCTCCTCATCGGGGCGCCAGCGCGCCGGGACCAGGTCGCGGGTCAGGTCGGCCAGCACGTGGCCGGCGAGGTCGTCGGTCAGCCCGAGCTTGCGGTAGACCGAGAGTGCGTTGGGGCTGGCGTAGACGACCCGGCCGGCGGCGTCCACGCGCAGGAAGCCGTCCCCGACCCGCGGGGAGTCGGCGTGGTCGCTGCGCTGCCCCGCGGCGGGGAAGGTCCCGGCCGCGATCATCTTGCTCAGGTCGCCCGCGGTCTGCAGGTAGCTCAGCTCGAGCCGGCTGGGGGTGCGGATGCCGAGCAGGTTGGTGGTACGGCTGACGACCGCGATGACCCGCCCGTCGCGGCGCACGGGGACCGCCTCGACCCGCACCGGCACGTCGTCGCGCCACTCGGGGTCGCCCTCGCGCATGATCCGGCCCAGCTCGTACGCCGCGTCGACGAGCGGGCGCCGCCCGGGCGGCAGCGAGGTGCCCACGATGTCGTCGACGTACGCCGTCGGGCCGGTCGTCGGGCGCACCTGCGCGCCGACCCAGAACCCCTCCCCGCGCCGGTCCGGCAGCCAGAGCACCAGGTCGGCGAAGGACAGGTCGGCGATGATCTGCCAGTCGGCCAGCAGCAGCTGCAGCCACGCCACGTCGGCATCGCCGAGGGCGGTGTGGCGCCGCGCGATGGCTGGCAGGGTCGGCACGTGGGCGACCTTAGGCCATCAGGCACAATGGCGTCCCGGGGATCGTGCTCGTGGGGGAAGTGGCCGTGGAGGGCCTTGATGGTGGTGGACTGGCGACGGGTGCCGGCGGCGGACTTCCGCGTGCCCGAGGGCCCGGCTCTGGCCGATCTGACGGCCGAGCTGACCGGCCTGCTCGGCGACCCTGACCCCGCATTGCGCGACGAGGTCGCCGTCCCCGTGCTGACGACCTGGATCGGGCGCGGCGTGTACGACGACCTGATGGTCGGTCTCGGCGACGGGATCGCGACCGGACTGACCGCGACCCGGCCGGCGGACCGGGCCGCGCTGCGGCGTACGTCCTCGGCGGTGGTGCTGGGCGCCGTGCTCGCCCGCGACAACCGGCGGACGCTGGTGCCGCGCCAGAAGGTGCTGGAGTGGGGCGACCGGATCGCCACGTGGCTGCTGGCCGAGCGCGATCTGGGTGCCGGCGCCGTCGGCGCGGGCGCGGACGCGCTCGGTGAGCTGGTCGCGTCGCCGCATTGCGGCCGCGGCGAGCTGCGTGCGGTGCTCGACGTGCTCGGCGAGCGGGTCGTCGTCGAGGCGGCCGAGCCGTGGCGCGGCACCGAGGCGGACCGGCTGGCGCTGGCCGCCGTACGACTGCTGCGGCGCAACCTGCTCCTGCTTGACGAGGTCGAGGGCTGGGCCGCCCGGATCGGCGCCCGCGCGCTGCGGGACCGGCCGGCGCCCGCCGGGCTCAACGCCGACGCGTTCCTGCGCTCGCTCTACCTCGTGCTCGCGCTCGGCCAGGAGCCGCCGCCGATCCGCGCGGACCTGGTCCTGACCCTGGTCGACTTCCTGCGGGAGCTCCACCCGGACCTGCTGGGCTGATCGGGCGGGGCTCCCGCATCGGTCGTCAGGCCAGCAGGCCCATCTGGGCCGTCGACGGCAGCCACTTGCTGCTTCCGGCGTAGGAGCCCACCAGGTTGGTGTTGAGGAGGGGCTGCAGCAGCGTGGTGAGCAGGCCGGGGTTGCAGGCGGCGTAGCCGTTCGCGTCGGTCACCGCCGTGCACAGGACCGTGGTCTTGGCCTTGAAGGTGATCGTCTGCCCGGCGATGCCGTGAGACGGCACTCCCCCGGTCAGCGTCGCGCTGATCGTGCCCACGTTGAGGCCGTTGCCGAGGATGACCGGCGGCCCCACCAGGGTCGTGGCGCCCTTCGCGACGGTGATCGACAGCTGCCGCTGTACGGCCTGGCCGCCGGAGTCCGCCGCGCGGACAGTGAACGTGGAACTGCCCGCGTCCCCGGTCGGCGAGCCGGTGATGTGCCCGTCGGTGCCCATCGTCAGGCCCGCCGGGAGCGAGCCGGAGACGACCGTGAAGGTGTACGGCGGCAGCCCGCCGGTCGCCGTCACCACCGCGTCGTAGCTCGACCCGTAGGTGGCGTCGCCGAGCGCCGAGGTGGTGATCGCGACCGGCGGCACCACCTCGATCGTGACGTCGTACGACGCGTCGCGGCCGATGCCGTTCGACGCGGTGATCGTGACCGGGTAGCTGCCGGTCGCGGCGGTGTCCGGGGTGCCGGACAGGATGGCCGTGCCGTTGCCGTTGTCGTGGAAGGTCACGCCCGCCGGCAGGGAGCCGGTGAGGGCCAGGCCGGCAACCGGGTAGCCGGCGGCGGCGTACGAGACCGTGGCGGACTGCCCGGTGACCATCCGCACCGACTGCGGCCCGGCGACGGAGGGTGCCTCGTCGACGGTGAGGTGCAGGGCGTGGGTGGCGTCGGAGCCGATGCCGTTGGTGGCGGTGACGGTGGCGTCGTACTCACCGCCGGAGCCGGCGGCGGGCGTGCCCGCGACCCCGTGTCCGGTGGTGTGCAGGCCCGCGGGCAGGCCGGTCGCGGACAGCGTCGGGGCCGGGAAGCCACCGACGGTCAGGTCGGTGCTGCCCGCCGTGCCGGCGGTGTACGTCGCCGCGGCCGGGCCGGACAGCGACGGCGCCTCGTCGACGGTCAGGGTGAACGGCCAGGTCGCGTCGGGTCCGGTGCCGTTGCTGCCGGTGACCGTGATCGGGTAGACGCCGCCGGAGCCCGCGGCCGGGGTGCCGGCGATGGTTCCGCTGCCGGTGTCCCCGTCGACGCCCGGCGTGAAGGTGACGCCGTCGGGCAGCGTGCTGCCGGTCGACAGCGTCGCCGCCGGGTAGCCGCCGGTCTGGGTGAACACGTCGGGCCCACCCGCCTGACCCACCGTGAAGGTGTCCGAGGACGGGCCGGAGAGCGTGGGCGCCTGGTGCACCACGACCGTGACCGACGTGGTGCCGGTGCCCGCCTCGTTGGTCGCGTTCACGGTGACGGTGTAGCGACCGCCGGGGCCGGTCGGCGTGCCGGAGAGCGTGGCGGTGCCGTCGTGGCCGTCGGTGAGGCTCAGGCCCGCGGGCAGCCCGGTGGCCGACAGCGTCGGCTGCGGGCTCCCCGTCGAGGTGTACGTCGTGGAGCCGCTCGCGCTGCCCACCGTGACGTCGACCTGGGCCGGTCCGCTGACCGTCGGGACGACCTGGTCGGCCTCGACCGCGCCGATGTCGCACCGCGCGCCCTGCGGGCGGGCCGTGCCGCGCTGGTCGGTGCCCGCGCAGAGGGCCACCGGTGTGCCGGTGACCGCGTCACTCACCGAGGAGGTGGTGCCGGCGGCGATCCGGTCGAGGGCCGGGCTGGCCGGGCCGGGCAGCTGCGTCTTCGTCGGACCGCCGTTCGCGGCGAGCGCACCGAGCTGCGGGTCGGGGCCGGCGGCACCGAGGCCGCAGGTCGACGTACCGGGTCCGACCAGGTTGCTGCCGCCGTCGTTCGCGGCCGCGTAGCAGGCGCTCGCGGCGTTGCCCGAGATGATCGAGCCGGTGACCCCGACCGTGGAGCCGGCGAAGGACAGCACGCTGTAGCCGTTCGCGGCCACGGTGTTCTGGGTCAGGGTGGAGCGGGCGACCGAGAGCGTGGTGCCGATCCCGAAGATCGCGCCGCTGGTCGACGACGCGCTGTTCGCGGTGATCGTCGAGTCGGAGACCGACGCCTGGTTCACGTCGTTGGTGCCGGTCGAGTACGCGCTGATCGCGGAGCCGGCGTACGCCTGGTTGTGCGAGATCGTCGACCGCCTCACCGTCAGCTGGGAGGTGTTGTTGGCGGCCGTCGCGCCGCTGTAGATCGCGCCGCCGAGGCCGCTGGTGTTGCCGGAGGTGTGCGTCGCGGTGTTGTTGTCGAGGGTGGTGTCGGAGACGGTCAGCCGGGCGCCGTTGAACAGCCCGCCGCCACCCAGGGAGGTGGCGGTGTTGCCCGTCACCGTCGTCGAGGAGAGGGTCGCGGTGCCTGCGTTCACCACCGCGCCACCCGCGACGGCCGAGTTGCCGCCCAACGAGCCGCCGGTGAGGGTCAGCGTGCCGAGGTTGGAGATGGCGCCGCCCGCGAAGCCCGCGGTGTTGCCGGTCAGGTCACTCGCCGTGATCGTCGCCGTCTGTGCGTCGGACGCGGTCGAGGAGCCGTTGTAGAGCGCACCGCCCTGGTTCGAGGCGTTGTTGCCCGACAGCGTCGACCGGTCGACGGTGAGCGTGGTGGCGTTGTAGATCCCCGCGCCGGACGGCGCGGTGTTGGCGCTGATGGTCGCGCCGTTGCGGATGGTCGCGGTGACCGAGCCGGCGCTGGCGCCGCTCGCGACGCTCGTCGTCGCGATGGCACCGCCCACCACCGCCGCCGAGTTGCGCTCGACGTCGGTGCCGTCGACGACCAGGGACAGCCCGCCGGCCGCCCAGACCGCGCCGCCGTAGCTCGAGGTCGCCTTGTTGTTGGTCATCGCGCCGCCGGTCAGCGTGGTGCCGGCGTTGGCGTAGATCGCGCCGCCGCCGAGGGCGCTGTTGGCGTCGAAGGTGTCGCCCTGCAGGGTCATGGCGCGGTTGTTGGAGACGGCGCCGCCGTACGACGCGGTGTTGCCCGAGAAGGTCGAGCCGGTGACGCTGAGGCCCGCGCTGCCGGCGTACAGACCGCCGCCGTAGCCGAGGTTGAGCGACGACGTCGTGGCGTTGTTGCGGAAGGTGCTGTTCGCGATCGAGGTCGGGCCCACGGTGAGGATGCCGCCGCCGAGCGCGATCGAGGTGCTGTTGCCGTCGGCCGTGTTGTTGGCGACCGTGGTGCCGCTGAGGCTGAGCGATCCGGTGGCGGCCACGTAGATGCCGCCGCCCCAGCCCTGGTTGCCGGCGGCCGCGGTGGCGGTGTTGCCGCTCACCGAGCCACGGATCATGGAGAGCGACCCGCTGCTGACGAAGCTGCCTGCGCCGTTGGTCGCGCCGCCGCCGGTGATGTCGACGTCGGTCGCCGTGACGGCGCCGAAGAAGATCGGGAACGTGCCACCGTTGACGTAGTGGCCGCCGGTCAGCGTCAACTGGGACAGGTTGATCGGGGTCGAGGCAGTGGCGTACGCCGTCATCGCCCAGCCGTTGCTGGTGTTCGTGGTGCCCTGGAAGACGACGCCCGGTCCGGTGCCCGCGATGGTGATCGCCTTGGTGATGATCGGCCGGTCGGTGTAGGTGCCCGGCTTGACGTCGATGGTGTCGCCGGCGGCCGCCTTGGTCAGGGCGGTCGTGACGGTGGCGCAGGGTGCCGCCTGGGTGCAGCTCGTGCCGCTGCCGTTGGTGGCCACCCACCAGGTGGAGGCGGCGTGAGCCGGTCCGGCCGCGACGAGGGCGGTCCCCGTCGTGGCGGCGGCGAGGGAGACGGCGACCGCGAGGCGGCGCAGAGGATGCGGAACGGGCATGGAGGACCTCTGGGGTTGTGCCCGAGACGGTGGGAGCCGAACGCCGGGGACGCTAGCAGCCCGTGGCGGCCGTCACACCCGAAAGCAAAATTCTCCTCCGGACATGCGAGAACCCCGGACCGATGGTCCGGGGTTCGTCGACGTCGACAGCGCTCAGGCGTTGGGGCGCTTGCCGTGGTTCGCGCCCTTCTTCTTGCGAGCGCGGCGCTTGCGGCCGGTCTTGCCCATGGTTCCTCCTACGTACGGTTCAGGCCAGTGTCCCAGCATCCGCGACGGGACCGAAATCGGCCCCCACCGGGCTCAGGGACGCGGCTGCGGGAACTGCGCCTTCATGGCGAGGTCCCAGCCCCGGTCGCCCAGAACGCGGCGCGTCAGCATCGCCGCCGGCGCCGAGGGCGTGACCGTGTAGCGCGGCTTGGGGCTCCGCGCGCCGAGGGCCTTCGCGATCACCTTCGCCACCGCCTCGGGCGGCCCTCCGAGCTTGGCCATCGGGCCGGCGTACGCCTCGGTGGTGGCCTTGAGGACGGCGGCGTTGAAAGCGACGTACGGACCCTCGCCCTCGGGCATGCCGGCGGCGACCTTGGCGTCGAACTCGGTGGTGATCAGGCCCGGCTCGACGAGCACGACCTGGATGCCGAAGCCGCCGACCTCGAAGCGCAGCGCGTCGGAGATGGCCTCGATGGCGTACTTGCTGGCGTGGTAGGCGCCGCCGCCCGGGAACGTCATCTTGCCGCCCATCGAGCCGATGTTGACGATCCGGCCCGAGCGCTGCTTGCGCATCGTCGGCAGCACCAGCTGGGTCAGGCGCAGCAGGCCGAACACGTTGGTCTCGAACTGGCGGCGTACGTCGGCGACGTCCACCGACTCCAGCGCGCCCGACTGGGAGTAGCCGGCGTTGTTCACCAGGGCGTCGATGCGGCCCGAGCCGTCCAGCACCGTCTGTACGGCGGCGGTCATCGAGTCCTCGTCGGTGACGTCGAGGGCGACCGTGCGGCAGCCCGCGGCCTCGAGGTCGGCGAGCGTCTCGGGACGGCGGGCGCTGGCCCAGACCTCCCAGCCGGACTCGGCGAGGAGGGACGCGGTCGCGGCGCCGATGCCCGAGGAGCAGCCGGTGATGAGGACGGTCTTCATGGCGCTCATCCTCGCGCAGGCGCGGTGCCCCCGACTAGGACTCGGTGATCTGGACCTTGATCTGCGAGATCTGGATCCGGACCCGCTCCCGCAGGTCGGCGGGCGCCTGCTCCGAGCAGGACCGCGCCACCATGGCCTTGACGGTGCGCTGCAGGTTGTAGCGCTCCAGGCACGGGTTGCAGCTGTCGATGTGGGCGCGCACGATCGCGCAGTCGCCCTCCTGCAGCTCGTTGTCGATCAGCCGGACGATGCGGTCCAGGAAGTCGACGCAGTCGGCCTCCTCGGCAGCGCTGGGGTGGTCGTGGCCGTGGGTGCTCATCGGGCATCTCCATCGAGCGGGGCGTCTCCGCCGGAGCTGACGTAGTCCGAGAGCATGTCGCGCAGCTGGCGGCGACCGCGGTGCAGGCGGGACATGACCGTCCCGATCGGGGTGTCCATGATCTCGGCGATCTCCTTGTACGCGAAGCCCTCCACGTCCGCCAGGTAGACCGCGAGCCGGAACTCCTCGGGCAGGCGCTGCAGGGCGTCCTTGACCTGGCTGTCGGGCAGGTGCTCGAGCGCCTCCATCTCGGCGGACTTCAGGCCGCCGGAGGTGTGCGCCTCGGCGCGCGCGAGCTGCCAGTCCTCCACGTCACCGCTGTCGCCGGTCAGCGACTGCTGCGGCTGGCGCTGCTTCTTGCGGTAGGAGTTGATGAAGGTGTTGGTCAGGATCCGGTACAGCCACGCCTTGAGGTTGGTGCCCGGGCGGAACTGGTGGAACGCGGAGAACGCCTTCGCGAAGGTCTCCTGCACCAGGTCCTCGGCGTCGGCGGGGTTGCGCGTCATGCGCATCGCCGCGGAGTAGAGCTGGTCCAGGTAGGGCAGGGCGTCGCGCTCGAACCGCGCGGCGCGGGCCTCGGGGGTCTCGGTCGCGACGTCGATCTCCTCGGCCTCGAGGGCGGAGAGGTCGTCGAGGTCGAGGTCCAGCGAGGTGAGGTCAGGAGTATCGGGCATCGTGCCCAAGCCTACGGCTCCACCCGTCGCGGGCCGCTCCAACGTCGCCATCATGTGAACCGGAACGCCTCATCGGTCGCTGTCATTCCCGATGACGTCGCGGATCAGCCACTCGGCCACCGACTCGACCACCAGGTCGAAGGCGTCCTCCTGGCTCAGCGGTGCGGCCCTGGGAACCTTCAGGCCGTGGTCCGCGGCCGGTACGACGGCCATCGCGACCCCCGCCGGGAGCGGGTCGGGGAACTCCTCGGGCCGCCCCATCGGATCGCGCTCCCCCTGCACCACCAGCGTGGGTACGCCGCCGGCGACCAGCTCGTCGAGACGGCTGCGCTCCGGCTTGCCGGGCGGGTGCAGCGGGAAGGAGATGGCCAGGCAGGCTCGTGCGCCGAGGGAGGCCGCGCAGCGCAGGGCCGAGCGGGCGCCGGCGCTGCGGCCGCCCACGACCAGCGGGGTCTTCGGTCGCAGGGTCGCGGCGGCCGCCCGCAGCCCGGCGTCGAGGGTGGCCGGCGGGCTGGCGACCTTCCGGCCCGCGCGGACCCAGGGCTGCTCCCAAAGCAGCACGCTGACCCCGAGCCGCGGCAGCGCGATGGCGAGCGCCTCGAGGTCGGGTGCGTCGATGCCGCGGCCGGCGCCGTGGCTGAGCAGCAGGGTCGCGATCGGGCGGGTCGCGCGGTGGGTGACCAGCCGGCCCTCGCCGTACTCGGTGTCGATGAGCCTCTCGGTCACCACAGGCCTCCCTCGTCGTCATCCTCGACGCCCTCGGCCGCCAGCGGCTCGACCAGCTCGGGGCTGTTGTTGCGGACGTTGCCCACCGCCGGCGAGACCGGGAAGGCGTGCAGCCCGCTCTGCTGGGCCGGCACCACCAGCTCCGTCAGGTGGTCGGGCGTCGTGGCCGGCGAGAGCCAGTCGGAGCGCCGGTCACGGGGCACGATCAGCGGCATCCGGTCGTGGATCCGCCCGATCTCGTCCTCGGCCTCGGTGGTGAGGATCGTGCAGCTCCAGCGGAACGCCTCGGGATCGTCGTCGGGCAGGCTGCGGTCGCGCCAGATCTCGTAGAGACCGGCCATGGCGAGCACCGACCCGTCGGCCGGGGTGATGAAGAAGGGCTGCTTGACCGGCTTGCCCTTCGCGGTGGTCTGCTGGGTGTCGTACCACTCGAAGTAGCCGTCGGCCGGCAGCAGGCAGCGCCGGCTCGCCCAGGCCTTGCGGAAGGCCGGCTTCTCCGCGGCCGTCTCCAGCCGGGCGTTGATCATCCGGCTGCCGATGCTCGCGTCCTTCGCCCACGACGGCACCAGGCCCCAGCGCAGCTCGCGGAGCTGCCGGACGGGGTCGCCCTTCGTGCCGTCCTCCTCGGTCCGCGCTCGCTCCATCACCGCATAGACCTTGTCGGTGGGCGCCACGTTGTACGACGGCGCCAGCGGCGCCTCGATCCGCGGGTCCAGGACGTCGAACTCCTCGACCAGGTCCTCCGGGGAGCGGCTGGATGCGTAGCGACCGCACATGAGACCAACCGTAGACTCTCGCGGGACATGACTACCGACCTCTGGCCCGCTCCCGTCGCCACCCCCGGACTCGAGGCCGTGGTGCGGCTGCCGGGCAGCAAGTCGCTCACCAACCGCGCGCTGGTCCTGGCGGCGCTGGCCGACGGGCCCTCCGTCGTACGACGGGCGCTGCGGTCGCGCGACACGATGCTGATGGCGCGGGCGCTGACCGCGCTGGGCGCGACGGTCGACACCGAGGGCGTGGACTGGTCGGTGACGCCGCTGTCCGGGACCCCGACCGGCACGAGCGTGGACTGTGGCCTGGCGGGCACCGTGATGCGGTTCGTGCCGCCGGTCGCGGGGCTGGTGAGCGGCGCGGTGGCCTTCGACGGCGACGAGCACATGCGCAACCGGCCCGTGGGCGAGATCCTCACCGCCCTGCGCGGCCTGGGCATCGACATCTCCGAGGGCGACCGGCTCCCCTTCACGATCACCGGCACCGGCTCGGTCCGGGGCGGCACCGTGGTGATCGACGCGAGCGCGTCCTCGCAGTTCGTGTCGGCGCTGCTGCTGGCCGGGGCGCGGTTCGACGAGGGCGTCGACGTACGCCACGACGGCAAGCCGATCCCGTCGCTGCCCCACATCGAGATGACCGTCGCGATGCTGCGCGACCGTGGGGTCGAGGTCGACGACGCCGACGCGAACCGGTGGGCGGTCGCGCCCGGCCCGATCAAGGCGCACGACGAGACGATCGAGCCCGACCTCTCCAACGCCGCGCCCTTCCTGGCCCTCGCCGCCGTCTCCGGCGGCACCGTGACGGTCCGCGACTGGCCCTGGCACACCACCCAGGCCGGCGACGCGCTGCGCCAGATCCTCGCCGACATGGGCTGCTCGGTCTCGCTGTCCGCCGACGGCCTGACGGTGACCGGCCCGGCGACGCTCGAGGGCGTCGACCTGGACCTGCACGACGTCGGCGAGCTCGCGCCCGCGGTCGCCGCCCTCTGCGCGCTGGCCACCACCCCCTCGCGGCTCACCGGCATCGCCCACATCCGCGGCCACGAGACCGACCGGCTGGCCGCGCTGGCGCGCGAGCTGGGCGCCCTCGGCGCCGACGTCACCGAGCTCGACGACGGCCTGGAGATCCGCCCCGCGCCGCTGCACGGCGGGGTCTTCCACACCTACGCCGACCACCGGATGGCCCAGGCGGGCGTGATCATCGGCGCGGCGGTGGCCGGCGTCGAGGTCGAGGACATCGCCACCACCGGCAAGACCTTCCCCGACTTCGCGACCTTCTGGGCCGGGCTCTTCTGATGGCGCGGTACGACGAGCACGACGTCGAGCACTACGACCGACCGCGCCGGCGTACCCGCCCCCGGACCAAGGACCGCCCCAGCCACGACGACGCCGTCGACGGGCTGGTCATCACCGTCGACCGCGGCCGCTTCACGCTGCTCATCGACGGCCGGTCCGTCTACGCGATGAAGGCGCGGCCGCTGGGCCGCAAGGGGGTCGTGGTCGGTGACCACGTGCGCGTCGTCGGCGACGTGTCGGGCAACGACGGCACGATGGCGCGCATCGTCGAGGTGAAGCCCCGCACCACCACGCTGCGGCGTACGGCGGACGACGACGACCCGGTCGAGCGGATCATCGTCGCCAACGCCGACCAGCTCGTCGTGGTGGCCGCGCTCGCGGATCCCGAGCCGCGGCCGCGGCTGATCGACCGGGCCCTGGTGGCGGCGTACGCCTCGGGCATGAAGCCGGTGCTGTGCCTGACCAAGGCCGACCTGAAGGACCCCGAGTCGCTGCTGGCGACGTACCGCGCGCTGGGGGTCCCGTACGTCGTCACGCAGCGCGGCGCCGAGCTGGCCGCGATCCGCGAGGTGCTCGAGGGCCACACCAGCGTGCTGGTCGGGCACAGCGGCGTCGGGAAGTCGACCCTGGTCAACGCGCTGGTGCCCGAGGCCCGCCGCGAGACCGGCCACGTCAACGCGGTCACCGGACGCGGACGGCACACCTCGACCTCGGCGTACCTGCTGGAGCTGCCCGACGGCGCCGGCCAGATCATCGACACCCCCGGCATCCGGTCCTTCGGGCTCGCGCACGTGCAGCCCGAGCAGCTCATCGAGGCGTTCCCCGACCTCGACGAGATGACCGAGGACTGCCCGCGCGGCTGCACCCACGGAGAGGACGAGCCCGAGTGCGGCCTGGACGAGGCGATCGAGCGCGGCGACGCCGACGCCGACCGCGTCTCGTCCTTCCGGCGGCTGCTGGCCGCCCGCTCGGTCACGGACTACTGAGCCCAGACCATCCGGGCGCCGGCCTCGCCGGTGAGGTAGCAGAGCACGACGATCGCGAGCGCTCCGACGATGAGCAGCGCGTGCAGCAGGCCCCGGAGCCAGTCGGCCCGCTGGTCACGGAGGCCGACCACGACGGCGAGGACGGCGAAGCAGTACGTCGCCAGCGACAGCAGGCTCGCCCACCGCTCGTGGTCGTGCACGAAGGAGGTGGGGAACCCCCGCTCGGAGCGCAGGTCCTGGCCGCTGCGGCTGGTCAGCCAGACCAGGGCGGCACACACCAGGCCGAGGACCATCAGCGCCAGTCGCAGCTTGCTCTCGTCGCGCTGCTGCAACCGCCGGCCGGTGTTGACCCGGAAGACGTAGATGAGCGCCACCACCGCCGTCACCGGCAGCGCGACCACCGTCAGGTGGACGATCAGCGGGTGCAGCGGCAGGCCGTCGGCGGTCATGGGCACAGCATGCCCGTCGCGGGCCCGCTCCTGCGGGACTTCGCCACTACTAGGGTGGGCCCGTGGCTGGCACCGACTACACCGACGACCTTCGGCTCGCGCACCTGCTCGCCGACGACGCGGACTCCCTGACGATGACGCGGTTCAAGGCGCTGGACCTGCACGTGATGAGCAAGCCCGACCTCACGCCGGTCACCGATGCCGACCGCGCCGTGGAGGAGTCGATCCGGCGTACCCTCGCCAAGGCACGCAGCCGCGACGCGGTCACCGGTGAGGAGCAGGGCACCTCCGGCCACTCCCAGCGGCGCTGGATCGTCGACCCGATCGACGGCACCAAGAACTTCGTCCGCGGCGTCCCCGTGTGGGCGACCCTGATCGCGCTCGCCGTCGACGGCGAGGTCGTGCTGGGCGTCGTGTCGGCGCCCGCCCTGCAGCGGCGCTGGTGGGCGGTCAAGGACGGCGGCGCGTGGACGGGCAAGCTGATCAAGCCGACCCGCTGCGAGGTCTCCGACGTACGCCGCCTCCAGGACGCCTCGCTGTCCTACGCCTCGCTGGGCGGCTGGGAGGACGCCGGGCTCGGCGACGACTTCCTGGCGCTGATGCGCCGCTGCTGGCGCACCCGGGCGTACGGCGACTTCTGGTCCTACATGCTCCTCGCCGAGGGCGCCGTCGACCTGGCGGTGGAGCCCGAGCTCGAGGTCTACGACATGGCCGCCCTCGACATCATCGTGCGCGAGGCCGGCGGCCGGTTCACCTCGCTCGCCGGCGAGGACGGCCCCTGGGGCGGCAACGCGCTGGCCTCCAACGGGCATCTGCACGACGCCGCGCTGGCGTTCGTCGGGAGCGTGGCGGGCACCGACGACGACCCGGACTGGCCGCAGCACGGGCCGGGGTCGGTGTCCGACCTGCGGTCGCGCCGCCGCCCCGATTCCGGCGACACCGGAACCCCGGCGGAGTAACGTCGTCCCCATGCGCATCGGTGACGTCCTCCACGCCAAGCCCTTCCCCGAGGTCGTGACGATCCGGCCGGACGCGGGTGTCCGCGAGCTCCTGGCGGTGCTGTCGGAGCGCAACATCGGCGCCGTGATCGTCAGCAGCGACGGCACGTCCCTGGACGGGATCGTGAGCGAGCGCGACGTCGTGCGGCACCTCCACGCCGACGGCACGGTCGTCAACAACACGGTGGGCGCGATCATGACCGAGGTCGTGCGCACCTGCACCCCCGACGACTCGCTCGACGACGTCATGGGCGTCATGACGACCGCCCGCTTCCGGCACATCCCCGTCCTCGACGACGGCGCCCTCGTCGGGATCGTCAGCATCGGCGACCTGGTGAAGCACAAGATCGACCAGCTGCAGTTCGAGCGCGACCAGCTCGACAGCTACGTGCACCAGGGTTGAGCGCCCCGCACCACCAGCGCGCCGACATCTCGACGCGCCGGCTCATCCTCGCCGTCGTCGCGATCCTGCTGACGGCGGCTGCGGCGACGCTCGTCGTGCTGCTCTCTCCCCCGCGGCACGTGGCGCCGTCGCCCACCCCGGGCGTGCTGCACCAGCCGCCGCTCGTGCCCTCCCCGGCCGTCCATACCAAGCAGCACAACATCGTCATGATCGTCACCGACGACATGCGCACCGACGAGCTGGCCTACCTGCCGCACGTCCAGCGGCTGATCGTGGACCGCGGCGTGTGGTTCACCCGCGCCATCTCGCCGCACCCGATGTGCTGCCCGGCGCGCGCCGAGCTGACCACCGGCGAGTACGCCCAGAACAACGGCGTGCACCACAACACCGGTCCGTACGGCGGCTTCCCGTCCCTCATCGATCCCGACGACAACCTCGGCGCCTGGCTGCAGGGTGCCGGCTACTACACCGCGTTCGTCGGGAAGTACCTCAACTCCTACACCGGCCAGGAGCGGATCCGCGGCTGGAACATGTGGAAGGCGGCCGTCCACGACGTCTACGACTACCACGCGGTCCGCTACTACGGCGGTCACGTGATCCACGGCTACGTCGCCGGTACGACGACCCGCTTCACCGACCGGGCCATCCGCGCCGGTCACGACTCGGGCCGGCCGTTCTACGTCGTCTCGAACTACCTCGCACCCCATGACGCCGTGGACGCCTCGGGCTTCTCGCTGCCGGTCCCGGCGCCGGCGTACCAGCACGCGTGCGACTCGCTCCAGCCCGGCTACCTCAACGACCCGGCGTTCCTGACCCGCACCGTCAACGGGCTGCCGGCGTCGATGTGGAGCAAGATCCTGCCGGCGTCGGACTACGTCACCGAGTCGCGTGCCCGGATCTGTGCGCTGCGCTCGGTCGACGACGGCGTGGCGCGGATCGTGCGCACGCTGCGGCGTACCCACGAGCTCGCCGACACCGACATCGTGTTCGTCTCCGACAACGGCTTCAACCTCGGCGAGCACCGGCTGCACGGCAAGAACTGGATCACCGACGAGTCGCTGCAGGTCCCGATCGTGGCGACCGGGCCCGACTTCCCGTCCGGCACGGAGTCCGCGGTCCCGGTGAGCCTGGTCGACCTGCCGGCGACGTACCTCCAGATCGCGGGTGGATATGCCGGCCGGCCGCAGGACGGCCTGAGCCTGCTCGACATCCTCCGGTCGCCGCCGTTGCGCGACACGCTCCTGGTGCAGACCGGCGACGCGGTGGACGACAGCAGCCCCGGGTTCGCGTACCGCGGCGTGACCACCAACCGCTACCTGTACGCCGTCAACCCGAGCGAGCCCACCTCCGGCCTGCTGTTCGACCGGCGGCTGGACCCGCACGGCCTGGTCAACGTGTTCAACGACCCGCGCTATGCCGAGATCCGCACCGCGCTCCAGGGTCGCCTCGACCAGCTGTCGACCTGCTCCGGCGCCGACTGCAACCAGGTCTTCGGGCCGCTGCCCGAGCCCCGGCCGTAGGGCCGCTCGACTCCCCGGCCGGGTCCTGGTCAGGAAGCGACGCGCGCGTGCCGCGAGCGGTCCGCCTTGCGCCGCGCGCGGAGCTCGAAGAAGTCATGCGCGGCGACGAACGCCAGCGCGGCGCCCGGTCCGCCGAGGCCCACGAACGCGAGCGCCGCGAGATCCCAGCCGTTGAACCGGCGACGTCGCGCGTCACGCGCGATCACGACGAGCGCGTAGACGGTGATAGCGGCGCTGAGCGCCATCAGCGCCCAGCCGACCCAGCTCTCGGGGCGCAGCGTCCAGAACATCACGTGCTCAGTGTGCCGCACCGCGGGCGGCGCCACGGCGACCTCGTGCAGGCACGGGCAGCCGAACGGTTGTCAGGCGGTTCGCGGGCCCACGCTGCGTCGCCGAACGAACGTCCGTCAGGCGAGGCGGGATGGCCCCCATGGGGAGGCTGACGGGTGTTCGGCCGCCCGGCGGCGGGTCGCGAGGCCGGGCTCTCGATGTTCACCCACAGCACGTCTGCACCCCCGGCGGTCGCCGACACGGCGCGTGGTCCCCGGCCTCGGTAGGCTCGTCGCCATGACTGCAGAGAAGCCCGAGATCGACTTCCCCGACTTCCCGCCCCCGGCGGACCTCGTCATCGAGGACATCACCGTCGGTGACGGCGCCGAGGCCGCGGCCGGCAACACCGTCAATGTGCACTACGTCGGCGTCGCGCACAGCACCGGCGAGGAGTTCGACGCCTCCTACAACCGCGGTACTCCGCTGAAGTTCCAGCTCGGCATCGGCCAGGTCATCTCCGGATGGGACCAGGGCGTGCAGGGCATGAAGGTGGGCGGCCGGCGCAAGCTGGTCATCCCGCCGCACCTGGGCTACGGCGACCGCGGCGCGGGCGGCGTGATCAAGGGCGGCGAGACCCTCATCTTCGTGGTGGACCTCCTCGGGGTCTCCTGACCGACGGCACCACCCGCGATGGCGCGGTTCGGGCGAGTTCGCCCGAACCGCGCCATCGGTCGTTCCCAGGCACCACAATCCGAGCATGAAGCGCGCGCTGCTCCTGCTCCCCGTCGTCGGGCTGCTGGCCGCCTGCGGGTCCGGCGGATCGAGCTCCGCAGCACCACCACCCGACCCCACGTCGCAGACGACCTCGAACCGCTACGTCGCGGCAGCCGCGCTCGCGGCGTGCCGCTCCGAGGTGGCCGTCGTCGAGACGGCCGAGGAGGCCGCGCTGGCGCAGACCGGGCACTACCTCCCGCTCCGCGGGCTCGTCCCCACCTACCTGCACCAGCTGCCCGCGTACGTCGGTAGCTGGGACGCCGCGACGAGCACCCCGGTGGTCGGCGGTGGCACCAGCACCAAGGTCGCCCCGCCCGGCTGCGACTGAGCCGAGCTCAGCTCACCACGGCAGGTTGTCCGGTACGTCGCCGTGAACGACCCGGGCCGCCTGCCCACCCAGCGTCACCACGTCGCCCTCGAAGAGCTGGCGGCCGCGGCGGGTCTCCACCTCGCCGTTGACGCTGACGTCGCCCGAGGGGCACACGACCTTCGCGTCGGCGCCGTTGTCGATCAGGTTGGCGAGCTTGAGGAACTGCCCGAGCCGGATCATGTCGTCCTTGATGGGGACGTCCATCACGTCAGGCGCGGCGGCCTGCGGGTCCTTCTTCCTCCGGCTGAACACAGGTCTCATCGTAGGGCGACCGAGGCGGCGTGGATGACCACGCCGACCAGGCCGCCCACGATGGTGCCGTTGATCCGGATGAACTGCAGGTCGCGGCCGACGTGCAGCTCGATGCGGCGCGCGGCCTCCTTGCCGTCCCAGCGCTCGATGGTGTGGGTGATGACCTTGGTCAGCTCGTCGCCGTAGCGGTCGACGGCGAAGACCGCGGCGTCGGCCGAGAGCCGGTCGATCCGCTCGCGCAGGTCGGCGTCGGAGCGCAGCCGCGCGGAGAGGGCGTCGACCTCGATCATGAGCCGGCGGCGTACCGCTCCGTCCTCCTCGCCGAGCGAGGTGAGCAGCGCCTTGCGCAGGGCGTTCCAGACGGTGATGGCGGTCGCGATGACGGCCGGGTGGTCCAGGACGCGCAGCTTGAGCCGCTCGGCGCGCTCCTGGGTCGCGGGGTTGGTCTGCAGGTCGGTGGCGAGGCGCTGCAGCATGGAGTCCAGTGCCTTGCGGGCGCGGTGGTCGGGGTTGGAGCGGATGTCGGCGAGCCAGCGCACCATCTCGACGTGCAGCTTGCCGATGACGTAGGTGTTGACCGAGTCCGGCGCCCACCACGGAGCCCGCTCGCCGATGACCTCCTGCACGGTCTCGGGGTTGGCGATCAGCCAGTCGTGCATCTCCTCGATCATCAGGTCGACGACGCCGTGGTGCAGGTCGTCGCGGAGCGCCTCGTCGAGCAGCCCGCCCAGCAGCGGCGCGATCGGCTCCTCCCGGAAGCGCGGGGTGAGCGCCTCGTTGACCAGGGCCTCGATGTGGTCCTCGCGGACCTTGCCGAGCGCGACCCGCGCGACGTCGGCGACCTCGCGGACGACGCGCTGCTTGTTCTCCGGCTCGGCCAGCCAGTCGCCCACCCGCTGCGCGATGTGCACCCCGAGGACGCGCTCGCGGATGATCGACTCCTGCAGGAAGTTCTCCCCGACGAACTCCTCGAGGCCCTTGCCGAGGTCGTCCTTGCGCTTCGGGATCAGCGCCGTGTGCGGGATCGGCAGGCCCAGCGGGTGCTTGAACAGCGCGGTCACGGCGAACCAGTCCGCCATGGCACCGACCATGGACGCCTCGGCGCCGGCGTTGACGTAGCCCCAGGCGCCGTGCCGGCCGAGGGTGGCGGCGTACACGACCGCCGCCAGGCCGAGCAGCGCCACCGCGACGGTGCGCATCTCGCGCAGGCGCCGACGGCGTACGGCGTCCGCGGCGGCGTCGGTCGGCAGCGCTGGTCCACTCACGATGGGCATCCTTCCCTACCGGCGACACGTTCTCGGGCAGGCCGGTCGCCTCCCACGCTGGAGTGCCCGACCCTGGTCTACTCGATGCTGGTCACCTTCCCCGGACCGAGGAGTCGTCGTGCGCTCGAACACCTGGCGTGTGCTGGTGGTCCCCGCGCTCCTCGGTCTGCTCGCGGTCGGACCGGTACCCATCAGCGACGCGAAGCCGCACCACTCCCCCTCTGCCGCGAAGCGCGACGCGCCCGAGCTCACCCTGCAGCTGCGCGACCTGTTCGTGGCCCGTGCGGAGTTCGGGCTGTTCGACCGGATGGTCGCCAGCGCCATCCTGGCCCGCCCCACCCAGGGCGCGCAGGACCCGCAGGGCGACGGCTACCCGACGCGCTCGACCGAGCTGTGCGGGCGCCGCTTCTGCGTGCACTACGTCCGCAAGGGCGCGGACGCACCGCCCGGCAAGGGGTGGGTGCGGCACGTGCTGCGCACCATGGGCAGCGTGTGGGACCACGAGGTCGGCGACCTCGGCTTCCGCCGCCCGCCCGGTGACGGCAGGCGCGGCGGCGACGGTCGCTTCGACGTCTACCTCACCGACCTGGGCGCGCGCGGGCTGTACGGCTACTGCGCACCGGAGACACGCGTCAAGGGTCAGCCGCTCGCCGCGTCCGGCTATTGCGTGCTGGACAACGACTTCGCGAAGAGCCAGTACGGCGCCCCGCGGCAGATCTCGCTCGAGGTGACCGCCGCGCACGAGTTCTTCCACGCGATCCAGTTCGGCTACGACTTCCGCGCCGACCCCTGGCTGATGGAGAGCACCGCGGTCTGGATGGAGGAGAGCTACGCCGACGCGGCGAACGACAACCGGCGCTACCTCCCCTACGGCGACGTGCACCGGCCCGGCGTCCCGCTGGACAGCTACAGCACCACCGGGCTCGCGCAGTACGGCAACTGGGCGTTCTGGGAGTTCCTCACCCACCGCTACGGCGACGGCCTGATCCGTCGCGTCTGGAACCGCGTCGACGCGCGGAGGGGCGCGCCCGCCCAGTCCTCGATCGCCGCCCTGAGCCACGTGCTCAACCAGCAGTCGGGCACGACCTCGGGACTGGCCGACGCGCTCACGGCGTACGCCGTCGCGAACCTGGACCCCGCCACCGCGTACCCGGAGGGGAAGGCCTGGCCGAGCGCGACGTACGCCGCCCGCGCCCGCATGCGGCACGCCCGCGGCGAGCGGACGCTCACCGCGCGGGTCGACCACCTCGCCGCCCAGGATCTGGTCTTCCGCCCTCCCGCCTCCGGCGACGCCCGGCGGCTGCAGCTGACCGTGCACGGCCCGCGTCACCGCGGGCGGGCGGTGGTGACGATCCGCGACCGCGACGGCACCGTGCGCAGCTGGCCGGTCCTGCTGCGCCGCGGTGTGGGCGTGGCCGTCGCCGACTTCGCGCCGGCCCGCGTGGCCTCGGTGGTGCTGACGCTCGTCAACGGCTCGGCGCGCTACGTGTGCGACCGCGGCACGCTGCTCTCGTGCAGCGGCCGGCCACGGGACGACGACATGCGCTTCAGCGTGGACGCCAGCGTGGTCGCGCCGGTCGAGCGACGGCGGCACGCCCGGCCCTCGCGCTCGTAGGCGCCTCCCGGAGACGCGGCGGGCGGGCTACAGCGACACCCCCCAGTCATCGCCGTAGCCCGCCCTACGCCCCTCCAACGACGGATCCTGCGGCGGGTTTCGGCGGTCATGGGTAAATGTTGGGGCGGAGATCCGCCGTCGCGGGCCGGAAGATCACCGGTTCGTAAGGTTTCCGCCCTGGCGTTGTCGGTGGCGCGCATTACGTTGGTTGTCATGACTGCGACGCTCCCCGCGCCGAGCGCGACCGCCGACCCGCAGGCCCTCCGTGCCCGGTTCGACGAGGTCCGCGCCCACACCGAGCAGCTGGCCCTGCCGCTCTCGCCCGAGGACCAGACGGTCCAGTCGATGCCGGACGTGTCGCCGACGAAGTGGCACCGCGCGCACGTGACGTGGTTCTTCGAGACCTTCGTGCTGGCCGAGCAGGAGCCGGACTTCGCGCCGTTCCAGGACAAGTACTGGTTCCTGTTCAACAGCTACTACGAGGGCGTCGGTCCGCGCTACAACCGCCCCGAGCGAGGGCTGATCTCGCGCCCGGGCGCGCACGACGTCGGCCTCTACCGTGCGAACGTCGACGACCGGGTGCGCGACCTGCTCACCCGGCTCGACGACGGCGCGCTGGCGCAGATCGCGTCGACGATCGAGCTCGGCTTCCACCACGAGCAGCAGCACCAGGAGCTGTTGCTGATGGACATCAAGCACGTCCTGTCGCGCAACCCCCTCCAGCCGGTGTACGCCGGACGCCCCGCCACGCCCTCGACGCCCGACCCGCTCGGCTGGGTCGACGTCGAGGGCGGGCTGGTCGAGATCGGGCACGAGGGTGCCGGCTTCTGCTTCGACAACGAGCTCCCCCGCCACCAGGTGTGGCTCACCCCCTACCGGCTGGCCGACCGGCTGGTCACCAACGGCGAGTGGCTGGAGTTCATGGCCGACGGCGGCTACCGGCGCCACGAGCTGTGGCTGTCGGACGGCTGGGCGCGGATCAAGGACGAGGGCTGGGCGGCGCCGTTCTACTGGACCGAGGTCGACGGGGTCTGGTTCGAGCACACCCTGCACGGCACCTTCCCGGTCGACCCCGGCGCGCCGGCGACGCACGTGAGCTACTACGAGGCCGACGCCTACGCCACCTGGGCGGGCAAGCGGCTGCCCAGCGAGGCGGAGTGGGAGCACGCCGCCCGGTCGGCGCCCGTGGCGGGCAACCTCGCGAACTCCACGACCTTCCACCCCGAGGCGGCCGGGCCGGCCACGGGCGGGCTGCGGCAGCTGTTCGGCGACTGCTGGGAGTGGACCTCCTCGGCGTACCACCCCTATCCGGGGTTCCACCCGGCCGAGGGCGCGATCGGCGAGTACAACGGCAAGTTCATGTCCAACCAGATGGTGCTGCGCGGCGGCTGCGCGCTGACGCCGGCAGGTCACGCGCGAGCGTCGTACCGGAATTTCTTCCCGCACGGCGCACGTTGGGCGATGTCCGGGGTACGGCTAGCCGACGGATCAGAGAAGGGTGTGGCATGAACAAGGTCGAGGTGCTGCTGGAATCGGACTGGGCGGCGGCCGCGCTGGTCTCCGACGTACGTCGTGGGCTGGGATCGCAGCCGCGCAGCCTGCCACCCAAGTGGCTCTACGACACCGCGGGGTCCGACCTCTTCGACCGGATCACCCGGCTGGGGGCCTACTACCCGACCGAGGCCGAGCGCTCGATCCTGGCCGAGCGATCCACCGAGATCGCCGCGGCCAGCGGGGCGACCACCGTGGTCGAGCTCGGCAGCGGCACCAGCGACAAGACCCGGCTGCTGCTCGACGCCTTCGCCGACGCCGGCCACCTCGAGCGGTTCGTCCCGGTCGACGTGTCGGAGTCGACGCTGCGCGACGCGGCGGCGATGCTCGAGGCGCGCTACCCGGAGACCGCGATCGAGGGGGTCGTCGGCGACTTCACGCTGCACCTGGGCCACCTGGCGCGCTACGACCGCAAGCTCGTGGTCTTCCTCGGCGGCACCATCGGCAACCTGTACGTCGAGGAGCGCGCTGCCTTCCTCGGCGCGCTCGGCGACACGCTCGCCCCCGGCGACGGGCTGCTGCTGGGCACCGACCTGGTCAAGGACGCCGACCGCCTGATCGGGGCCTATGACGACGACGAGGGCGTGACCGAGGCGTTCATCAAGAACGGCCTGCTCGTGCTCAACCGCGAGCTGGGCGCCGACTTCGACCCCGACTCCTTCGGCTACGTCCCGTTCTGGGATCCCCGGCTGCAGCGGATGGATCTTCGGCTGCGCTCGGAGGTGCCGCAGCGGGTGCGGATCCCGGGGGCGGATGTCGAGCTCGACCTGGCGGCCGGCGAGGAGATCCGGATGGAGATCTCCACGAAGTTCACCCGCGACCGGATCGCCGCCGAGCTGGCGGCCTCGGGACTGACCGTCGCCGAGCAGTGGACCGACGCCGCGGGCGACTTCCTGGTCACGCTGGCGGTGAAGGGCTGACGCTGGCTCCTCCGGCGCCTGTGGATGACGGGCGCCGATCGGCGCGCGATCGGTGCAGGCTGTGCCGATGGATGAGGACAGCCCCTTCTACGTACGCGACTCCTTCAACACGGCCGAGGACTCTCTCAACGCGATCGTGCTGCTCCACGAGTCGGGCGGGGTCGACCAGATCACGATGAGCGCGGTGGCGCGCTCGTTGAACATGGCGCGTTCCTCGATCCACCAGGCGCACGGCAACATCACGGGCTTTTACGTCTCCCTGATCTCCCGGTTCAGCTTCCGCTGGTACGACTGGTTCAGCCGCGGGTACGCCGACCCCACGCCGGTCCGGCTGCCCGAGGCACCCTCGGACGAGGTCGGGGTGCGGGTGTGGTCGAGCCTGCGCGCGGTGGCGGCGGCGCAGGCACAGGCCGGCAACAGGGAGCCGTGGCAGGCGGTCGAGCGGGTCCTCGGCCGGGAGCGGCGCTTCCTGGCCGACGCGATCCGCGACGCGCACGGGAGCTGGCCCGAGGCTGCCAAGGTCGACGGCCTCCTCGCGCTCGCCGACGGGCTCCGCACGCAGATGGTGTCCCCGATCGAGCCGCTGCCCCTCGGCGACGCGTCCACGCTGGTCCTCGGCTACTGGACCGACGTCCTTCGCCTGCCGCCGCGGGCGGGCTTCTCGGATTGCTGACCGTCGGCTCGAGCGGCAGCCGAACGCTTGTCAGCCGCTCAGGAGCCTCTTCGGGGCCTGGGCGAACGGACGTCCGTTCGGCCGGGCCCATCGACCTCCCGAAACCGCCTGACGTGTGTTCGGCAGCCCCTGCCTCGGCGCGGCGCCGTCAGCCGACGGAGGCCGCCAGCCACGCGCCGAAGGTCTGCGTGCCGAGGGTGGCGCCGGGGGTGGGCAGCAGGCCGCCCTCGTTGACCTGACGACCGGCCCGGCCCGCCATCGGCACGGGGACCAGAAGCCGGCGGCGGCCCGTGGCGTGCAGCCACTCCCGCATCAGCCGGTCCATCCGGTGCTCCTCGGGCCCGCCGAGGTCGGGCAGCAGCCCGGAGGGGCCGCGGCCCACGGCGTCGACCAGGTGCGTGGCCACCTCGCGAGCCGCGATGGGCTGGGTCCGCATCCGCAGACCGAGCGCGAACGGCGCGGGACTGCGCTCGACCAGCTGCCCGGCGAACTCGTGGAACTGCGTCGCCCGCAGCACCGTCCACGGCACCCGCCCGACGCCCACCAGGGCCTCCTGGCGGCGCTTGCCGAAGTAGTACCCGAGGTCGACCCGGTCGCAGCCGACGATCGAGAGCACGACGTGGTGCTCCACGCCCGCCGCCTGCTCGGCGGCCAGCAGCGTCTCCGTCGCCTGCCCGAAGAAGCGCACGGCGGGTGCCTTCGCCATGGTCACGACATTGCTGGTGTCGACGACCGCGGCCACCCCCTCCAGGGCGGCCGCCAGACCGGCGCCGGTGGTCAGGTCGACCCCGGTGCCCCGGGAGAGGACACGGACGTCGTACCCCCGACGCCGAGCCTCCTCGACCACCAGGGTGCCGACCAGTCCCGTGCCGCCGGCCACTGCCAGGATCGTCATGGGCCAGACCCTAGTGCCGGGCGGCCGCTCCCGAGTCGCTCGACACCCGCAGCGACGAGGTGTCGACCGCGACGAAGGCCCGGGCCGGGATCCGCTTGAGGTCGGCGACCAGACCGGCGGGCCAATGGGCGTTCTGCTCGCCCTGGAAGTACCACGGACTGCCGTTGTCGGCGAGGACGAGCCCGTAGGTCTTCATCGCCGCAACGACCCGCCGGGCGTAGGTCCCGAGTCCGCTGGCGTCGTACGACGAGCGGAGCCGGAACCGCGCGCCCATCGGTGGGTAGGCCCACGACGCGGTGCTGCCGGCGTCGTGCCGCGCCGGCCAGAGGTGGTGGCTGCTGGTGAGGTCGGTGGTGAACCGGATCGCGTGGTCGATCCGGTCGTCGCGCACCTCGGCCCAGCGCAGCAGGCCGGGCAGGATCGGCAGGCCGGCCGCGTCCGCGGACGTCCAGCCGTCGGGTCGCAGGCGGTCCGACCGCAGGCTCCAGGTCGCGCCGGAGCCGGCCCGCCAGTGACCGTCGCGGACCCGGGTCTGCCAGGTCTCGTACAGCCGGCAGTGGTCGCGGTCGACCACGATGGCGTGCATGTCTCCGCCGGAGTCGCGCCCGCCCTCGATCCGGGTGTCGGAGCCGAACGGGTAGCGCACCCGGTCGCTCTCGGCGGCGTACGTGAAGGAGACGGGGACCCGTGGGTGGGTGCCGGACACGACGGTGATCGGGATCCCGTAGTTCGGACCGTCGCCGAAGGACGGCCCGAAGTCGGGATGCAGGTCCACGCCGGGCGACATGTGCGAGAGCCACGTCGCGCTGCGGCGGTCGGCCGGGAGTCGGCGTACGTCGGCGTGCCAGTAGTCGTCCGCCGGGAACACCGGGCAGCCGGCCACCGCGGCCCGCGCACGGACCGGTGCCGCGGGCAGCGCGGCCACGCACCCGGCGCCGAGCGCCGACGCGACCAGGTAGGCAGCGATTCGCCTCACCCGACCATCATCGGCCCGCCCGCTCGTTGGTTGAGTAGGCCGAGCCGCCAGGCGAGGCCGTATCGAAACCAACCTCAGCCGCGCGCCTCCAGGGCGGCGGTGAGCAGCGCGACCAGCGCCTCGGTCTGCAGGTCGATCGAGGTCTCGCCGGTCTCGCCCGCGCCGTCCAGGGCCCGTGCTGCGAGACCCGCCTTGCGGTCGATGAGCTCGGCGATCCGGGTGTCCAGCGTCTGGGTCGCGATGACCCGCCACGCGGTCACCGGCTCGGTCTGGCCGATCCGGTGGACCCGGTCGATGGCCTGGGTCTGCTCGGCGTCGGTCCAGGACAGCTCGGCGAGCACCAGGTTGGAGGCGACCTGGAGGTTCAGGCCGACGCCCGCCGCGGTCAGCGAGCAGACCGCGACGTGGACCTCGGGGTCGTTGACGAAGGCGTCGATCTGGGCCTGGCGGGTGGCGGAGGACTGGTCGCCGCGCACCGAGGAGTACTTGATCCCCCGGGCCGCGAACGTCTCCTCGGCGATGTCCATGACGTCGATGTGCTTGGCGAAGAAGACGACCTTGCCGACGTTGCGCGCCAGCTGCGCGGTGTAGTCCGCGGCGAGGCCGGCCTTGGCCTGGCCGATCCGGCGCAGCATGCCGAAGACGTTCTCGCCGGTCTTGGTCGAGGAGTCCTCGCGCTCCCAGCCGGCGACCTGGCGGACCAGGTCGTGGTCGATGCCGTCGACGACGGCACCGGCGCGACGGTTGGCGAGCGCGGTGTCGTAGCGCTCGACCATCCGGCGGGCGAGCTCCTGCTCGGCCTTGCGGATGGAGCGTCCGGCCTCGCCCTCGAGCTCGACCGGGAGGTCGGCCACGCGGCGGGCGGGGATGTCGGAGGCGACGTCGATCTTGCGGCGACGGACGATGCCCTGGTCGACGACGCATCGCCGGGCGGCCGGGTAGAACGCCGGGTCGGCCGGCGTCAGGCCGGTCTCCTCCAGCGCCTCCATCAGCGGACCGAGCGGGACCTTCTCGTCGATCCAGCCGAGGAACTGCCAGATCGCCCGGAAGTCCTCGATGTCGTTGATCAGCGGGGTGCCGGTCAGCGCCATCATCAGCGGCCGCGGGACCCGCGCCCGGATCCGGTCGGCGATCTCCAGGACGTGCTGGGAGCGCTGGGAGGTCTTGTTCTTGATGTAGTGCGCCTCGTCGACGATCATCCCGCGGAAGCCGTGCTTGCCGAGCCAGCCGATGTGCCGGTCGAGGATCTCGTAGTTGACCACGAACACGTCGGCGAACCCGTCGACGTCGTCACCGTCGCCGTGCAGCACGGTCGCGGTGCGGTTCGGCACCCAGAGCTGGACCTCGCGCGCCCAGTTGGTCTTGACGACGTTGGGCACGGCGACCAGCAGCGGGAACGCGCCCGCGGCCTCGGCGGCGAGCAGCGCCTGGGCGGTCTTGCCCAGGCCGGGCTCGTCGGCCAGCAGGAAGGTGCGGTGGCCGGCGGCCGCGGAGGCGACGAGCTGGGCCTGGTGGTGCATCAGCTCCCGGCCGTACGCCGTCTTCAGCGAGGTCGGCTCGGGCAGCTCCATGATCGCGGTGGCACCCTCGGGCGCCCGCTCGAAGGAGCGGAACAGCGGCTCGAGCAACTCCCAGCCGGCGAGCCGGCGCGGCCGGACCGGCGGGCGCACGCCCTCGAAGTCGGGCCGCTGGAACGGGTTGGCGAGCTGGGCCGCGGCGACGGAGACCGGGGTGACCCGCCGGTCGATGACCGCGATGACGTTGTCGGCAGCGGCCGGGGCGGCCTCGGGCTCCGGCTCGACGACGCCGGCCTTGCCGAGCAGCTCGCGACGCAGCGCACGGGCGTCGTCGGAGATCTCGGCGTCCGGGTCGAGCAGGGTGAACAGCGTCGAGTCGCGGGCCGCGGTCTGGGCGAGGATCGTGGCGATGCCGTCGAGCCGCTTGAGCTCCTCGGCACGACGCCCGTCGGAGAGCGTGTCGTCGGCCTTGATCCGGATCCGCTCCTCACGCACGAGCAGCGCGATGACCTGGAATTTCGTGCGCACCGAGAGCACCGTCGACTGGCGCTGCACGGCCTGCTCGACCTCGCGCACCACCCTGGCGAGCACCGGGATGATGCCCTCTTCGTTGCGGTGCTTGGGTGCGTTGCTGCGGTTGCGGCGCTGGCCGCCACCACCTCGCTGGCTTCTCTGAGCCACAGATGTCCTTCCAGGACGGGGCCCCGGTGCAGGTGCACCCGGGCAACGCCGTGTGTCGTGGATCCGCGATCCACTCGTCCGATCGCATGGCCACCCGTGGGGGTTCGCGGCCGGTGGGGACGTCGGTTTCCGACGTACGCCGACGGCTCGGCTGGTCGATGCTTGAGGGCAGTCTACCAGCGGCGAGACACAACTCACCTATGACGGTGGAATTCCACGACCTGCTGGAAGGTGGGGCGGTTCTGCCAGTCGATGGGGCGTACGCCGACGACGCCGGCCGTCTGGGACACGATGTCGTCCTGGGTCTTGTCGTAGGTCAGCTGCGAGACCGAGGTGACGCCCTGGGTCTTCAGCGCGTAGGCGACGGCCCGGGCCAGTGACGCGCGGAGGACGCGCCGGCAGGACGCGAGGGTCCCCGTGCCGCAGTAGCGGTAGGTGAACGGCGTCGCCTGGGGGTGGCCGAGGCGGGCGTCGAGCTCCTTCTGGACCCAGCTGTACCAGGGTGCGTCGAGCCAGGAGGACCCCACGCCCTGGCGCGGGTGGTCGTCGAGGATCTGCGGCACCCGGGTGACCAGGGAGCCGAGCTTGCCGCGCATGACGTCGTAGGCCAGCGAGCTCGTGCCGTGCTGGTACCAGTAGTCGAACAGCGCGATCGCGGCCTGGTAGCCGTAGGCGCCGTCCCGGTCGCGGTCGACCCGCGGCGCACCGGCCTTCGACCACTGCCGCAGGATCGAGGTGGCGGGCGCGAGCGCCCGGTCGTTCCCGATCACCTTGAGCAGGTCGGGCAGCAGGTAGCGGGCCCGCGAGTCCTGGGTGGCCGCGCCGGCCATGACGCCGACCAGCTGCTGGATCGCGATCCTCCGCGACCCGCGGATCGCCGCCTTGACCCGCTGGCTGAGCGCCAGCGAGCGGTGCACGTCGCCCCAGGACCAGATGTCGTCGGGCGCGGACCAGGTCTTGGTCTGCCGGTTGTTCCAGCTGACCAGGTAGCCCGAGGACGGGTCGACCTGGTGGGCGTGGCCGGCCATGCCGACGTACCCCTGCCAGTCGTACTTCCGGTCGCCCCAGCGCGGGAAGTCGAACGCCACCCCGGGCGCACGCTTCGGCAGCAGCGAGGACGTGTAGAAGCCGATGTGGCGGCTGTCGACGTAGAACCAGTTGAACGTGAAGTCGACGTGGCTGGCGGCCTTGAAGAAGTCCTGCACACCGTGCACGTAGCGCGGGTCGTTGAACTGGGAGAAGCCGAGCACCGAGTCGACCTCGTGGCCGTACGTCGATCGCTGCAGCACCAGCGCCACGGGCTTGCCGCCCACCGTGGTGCGGGACTGGACGATGCCGTGCCGGGTGCGCCAGATGTCGAAGGTGTAGGTCTTCGGCAGGCCGGGCGCGGTCAGGTTCGGTGTGGTGTGCTCGACCTGCTGGTTGTGCCGCATCGGGACGCACCTCGAGCCGACCCGGTACGCCGTGGACTCGACCGTCGGCCGCGAGCCGTCGGTGTTGCACAGCCGCTCCGCGACGGTGTCGACGAGGTCGTTGGAGGCGCTGGTGGCCGACCAGGAGTAGTCCTTGCCGCGGCCGAGCTCGACGACGAGGTTGGTGCCGGCGAACGACACGCCGCGGGCGTAGACGCCCGGCCCCTTGAGCACCTGCTCGACCAGGAGCTGCGGGTTGTAGTAGCCGGTCTGCGGGCCGAAGACGGCCAGCGGGTGCCCGGTCGTCGACTCCTTGGCCGTCACCAGGACCGCGTTCGACATGCCGCCGTGCTGGAACGCCAACCGGACCTTCTGCAGCTGGCCCGCCTCGCCCGCCGGAAGCCCGGTGGCGACCGTCCGCGGAGCACCCCTGGTCGTCACGCGACTGGCGATGTGGCCCGTCCCGGGCGCGGTCGCGCCCCCGAGGTCGGGCAGCGCGACACCGGGCTTGCCGAGCTCGAGCCCGCGGCCGCCGCCGTACCCGATCCTGACCGAGCCTGTCGTGGGCGCGCCCGCGTCGATCTTCTCGCGGAGGTCGCGGTAGACCCCGTCGCCGATCTTCGCGCCGAAGCGGTGGCGCAGCAGCTGGAGGTACGTCGCGTTCGCCGCCTCCGCGCCGCCGCCCTTGCCGAAGATGCCGCCGACCAGCGAGGCGACGTACACGACGTCGGCGCGGGTCCACGGCTGGACGGTCTTCTGCAGGGCGGCGTACTCCGCGGGGCACTGCAGGCCGGTCACGCCGAGCGGGCAGAGCTTCCTCTGGGCGGCGTTGATGCCGGCGATGTAGGCGTCGAGGCCGTGCACGAGGCGCTCGCCGGCGGCGCCGTACCGCTTCGCGGCGTGGGTGACCTGCGCGGCCGCCTCCGCGGGCGTGTAGTAGGCGATCCGCAGCTGGGCCTGGTCCATGGCGACGTTCGCCGGGGTGTCGCCGACGAACTCCGCCATCCGGCCGGCGCCGGTGTGGCGCAGCACGTCCATGAGGAACATCCGGTCCTCGATCGCGGCGAACCCGGCGCCGTACATGGTGTCGTCGTAGGTCTTGCCGGTGATGTACGGGACGCCGAACTGGTCGCGCTTGATGTCGGTGCCGTCGCGCGGCTTCTCGTCGCTGGTCACGACCTGCGGGGTGAAGTTCTCGCGCTTGTAGAGGGTGGAGAGATCGGCCCGGGTGATGCTGCTGGGCGCCTGCTTGGTGAGCGCGTCGTACATCTCGAGCTGGTCGGCGTAGTTCGGCGGAGCGCTCTTGCCGTCGACCGCGGTCGTGCCGCCGCCGAGCAGGACCTGGGCGAGCTGGGTCGCGTCGATGTTGCCGCGCGAGCCCGGCGGCACGATGTTCCACAGCGCGCCGTACGGGTCGCCGCCGTACGACGGCGTGGTGCCCGCCTGCGAGGGCGACGCGGCCGGGCCGGTGGCGAGCGCGGCGACGAGCAGTCCGGCGAGGCTGGTCAGCAGCAGGGAGCGACGCATGGGCTCGACCATAGAACGTGTTCTATCTCCCCGCTAGGGTTTCCGCCGTGGGCACCTACGCAGTCACCGGCTCCGCCTCCGGCATGGGCGCGGCCGTCGTCGAGCGGCTGCGCGCCGCCGGGCACGTCGTCATCACCGTGGACCTGCGCGACGCCGACGTCGTCGCGGACCTGTCGACACCCCTGGGCCGGCGTCAGGCGTCGACCGCGGTGCTCGAGCGGTGCGCGGGGGTGCTGGACGGCGCGGTGCTGGCGGCCGGGATCGGTCCGGGCACCGGACGCGACCGCGCGCGGCTGATCCTGCAGGTCAACTACCTCGGCGTCGTCGAGCTCCTCGACGCCTGGCGGCCCGCGCTCGCCGCCGCGGACCGGGCCAAGGTGGTCGCGTTCGCGAGCAACTCGACCACCACGGTGCCGCTGGTGCCGCAGCGACTGGTCGCCGCCCTGCTCGAGCGCGACACCGACCGCGCCCTGCGCACGCTCCGGGTCTTCGGGAAGGCCGCCCCTCCCCTGGCGTACGCCGGCAGCAAGATCGCCCTCGCCCGGTGGGTACGCCGCCAGGCCGTCACCCGCGACTGGGCCGGCGCCGGCATCCGGCTCAACGCCATCGCCCCCGGCGCCGTGATGACGCCACTGCTCGAGAAGCAGCTCGCGACGCCCGCCGAGGCCCGCCAGATCAAGAGCTTCCCGGTGCCCATCGGCGGCTATGGGGACGCCGGCCAGCTCGCCGACTGGGTCGTGCTGATGCTCTCCGACGCCGCCGACTTCCTGTGCGGCAGCATCGTCTTCGTCGACGGCGGCTCCGACGCCTGGTTCCGCGCGGACGACTGGCCTCGCCGCGTCCCGACCCGCCGCCTCCCGGCGTACCTGCGGCGGATGCGGGAGTTCCGCTCCCTACGGGACGACTAGGAACCACTCGGTCCCCATCACCCGAGCGGCGAGGGGGCGGGGAAGGGCGAGGAGGAGGGCGACGGTGCGCAGGCCGCCGCGGGCCTGGCTGCGGTGGGCGCGGAGGGCCTCGCGCTTGACCTCCAGATGGGCGCGTACGTCGGCACGCTCGGCCGGCAGCCGCGCGAGCTCCGCGCGGGAGGTGTAGATCTCGTCGCCGGGCAGGGTGAGGCCGGGCAGCAGCCGCGCGAACGGTCGGGCGAGCCGGACGAGCCGCAGCAGGGCGTCCCTGTCGCGGGTCGCCTCGAGCAGTCGGGGCCGACGCTGCGCGAAGTCCTGGGCCGCCCGCGCGATCCGGTGCACGTGCACGTGGTCGGGGTGGCCGTAGCCGCCGTTGGCGTCGTAGCCGGTGAGGACCGTGGCGTCCTCCTCGTCGAGGATCCGCGCGACCTCCCCCGCGACCGACGCCACGGAGGCGTCGACCAGGCGCCGGCCGCCGTCGGAGGGGGCGGCGGCCATGCCGCTGTCGTCGTACCCGAGCCAGACGACGCGGTGCGCGCCGAGCGCCCGGGCCGCGGCCTCCCCCTCGGTACGCCGCCGCCGGGCGAGGTCCCGGGCGTCCCCGGCGAGGCCGGCTCCCCCGTCGGTCGCGAAGACCACGACGACCCGGTCGCCCGCGGCCGCGCGGGAGGCGAGCCAGCCGCCGGTGAGCAGGACCTCGTCGTCGGGGTGGGCGTGCAGGGAGACGACGGTCGTCACCGCGTCACCGCCTGCCGCGCCGCGGGCGGTACGGCGATCCGCTCCCCCGCGGCTCGGTAGAGCCCCATCGTGGTGTCGAGAACGTCGCTCCAGTCGTACGCCGGCGCGACCCGGTCGTTGTGGGCGCGGATCCGCTCGCGGAGCAGGTCGTCGGTCAGCAGCGTCGCGGTCGCGACCGCCATCTCGTGATCGCCGTCGACGAGGAGCCCGTCGCGGCGGTCGCGGACGAACTCGCCGATGCCGCTGCGCCGGCTGGCGACGACGGGCAGGCCGGCGCAGCGCGCCTCGAGGGCGGCCAGGCCGAAGGACTCCTTGGGCGCGGGGGCGAGGTAGATCGCGCCGGAGCGGAGCAGCTCGCGCACCTGGTCGCGATCGACCCGGCCGGTGATGGTGACGACGTCGGTGAGTCCGTGGCGGCGTACGTAGCGCTCGAGGCGGCCGCGCAGCGGACCGTCGCCCACGATGAGCAGCCGGACGTCGCGGCCGGGCACCAGGCGGCGTACGTCGGTGAACATGCGCAACAGCGGCAACGGCCGTTTGCGGGGCATCAGCCGCATCACGCTGACGACGGTCAGCGGATCGAACGCGGCCCGCGACACCGCCCCGGTGCTCCGCCAGGACGCGACGTCGACCGCGTTCGGCAGGACCTCGACCGGGGCGCCGCCGAGCGAGCGCCGGAACGCCTCGGCCGCCGCGGCACTCACGGCCGACCACGCCACGGGCCACCGCCGCAGCGACGCGAGCGCCGCCAGTCGCACGATCGCGCTGGCACCGGCCCACATCGAGTGCACCGTGATCAGGGTCGGTACGCCGGCGGCCATCGCCGCCCGCGCCACGCTGATCGAGTACGGCGAGAGCACCGACAGGTGCACGTGCACCACGTCGTACCCCCCGATCTCGGCGCGGGCGCGGGCGGCGGGGATCCGCCGAACCCAGGCGGGGTCGGGTCCGCCGCCTGGGGTCGGGCTGAGCACGTCGGCCTCGAGTCCGCGGGCACGCTGGTGCCGGACGAGGTCGTCGACGTGGGTCTCGATGCCGCCGAGGCGCGGCAGGAAGACATCGGTGACGTGGGCGATACGCCGGATCTCGCCGGTCCGGGCGACGGTCCCGGCAGCGACGACGCGCTCGCTGCGGCGGTGCCCCACCAGCCACAGCCCCAGCGCCCCACCGCCCACCGGGATCTCGACGAGGAACACGAACACCCGGTAGAGCACCGCCCCCGCGGTCACGCCGACCGGGTCGCCGCCGAGGGCGAGCAGCACGCTGACCAGGCCGAGGTCGGCCACCCCGACGCCGCCGGGCGTGATCGGCAGGATCGTGATCAGCCGCTCGAGCGCGAACCCGGCGAGGATCTCGGTGCCGCTGTTGCCGGCACCGGTGAGGTGGAGGCACCAGCCGAGCAGGAGGGCCTGGAGGGCGACGTACCCGACCATCCCCACCGACATCCGGAGCCAGCCGTTCGCGACCAGCTGCCGGCTCTGCCGACGGATCTCCTCCATTGGGCCGCGCGAGCTGAGCAGCAGCGCCGTGACGACGCCGACGAGCGCAACGAAGCCGACGCCGGCCCCGAGGGCCGCGAGCTTCAGCGGCGCGGCGACGTGCTCGCCCGCGCGCGCGAGGGCGCCGACGGCGACGACGGGCAGGATCAGCTTGATGCCGACGTCCCACAGGTTGGTGACGAAGGTGTAGCCGGCGAAGCCGCGGGTGTCGATGCCCCAGGCGCGCATCATCCGGCGGTTGAGCTCGACGCCCGCCGCCCCACCGAGAGGTACGACGTTCGCGACCGCGCTGCCGGTGACGTTGAGCGTGAGCGCGCGCCGGTGCGTCAGGTTCGGCGCGGCCGCCGTGAGGACGAAGGAGTGGACGTACAGGCCGAGCGCCCACAGTCCGACCAGGCCGAGAAGCTCGCTGAGGTGCAGGCCCTCCAGGACCGGGAGCACGCCGTGCCAGGAGACGGACACGACCTGCGGCAGCCCGGCCGCGACCAGCACCCCAGCGAGCAGCCAGGAGGCCACGAACCGGAGCCGTGCGCGGGCGCGCGACGCCGGCTTCATGGTGGGGACATCCTCCATGTCGGCAGGCTAGGAACGCCGGCATGAAGGACTCGTGAAGGCGCGCGGCTCGTCCCGGCGTCCGGGGCCATCGTCCCCTTCCGTCCCGACCGGCATGGTCCTTCCGGACCAGGGGTACCGGAACGGTCGGTCCGAACCCACCTCGGACCGGTAAAGGAACAACCGCCGATCTTGTGGCGGCCCGTGACGACCGCCACCCTGAAGGAGCCGAAGCTGCGGAGGGGCAGCACGTATCGGCGTACACAAGGGAGAACATGATGTCCGCTACTGCATTGAAGATGCCGGAGCTCGAGCCACGGACGGCTACCCAGCGCACTGTGTCCCCGGAGCTGAGGGAGACGATCCTGGAAGTCGCAGAGTCTGAGAGGGCCCTGGACGACCTGATCGGCTACGCCAACCGTCTGCACCGCAGCAACATCCAGCACGACCCGCAGTCGTGCCTGGTCTGCTTCGGAATCAGCTGAGCTCGATCAACCGCAAGCCTCGCGGGGTGTCCCCCCTAGCGCCCCGCGAGGCACCGGCGGCCGCGGTCAGCCCAGCAGGCTGAGGTAGGAGTCCCCGAGGTACCCGGCCCCCAGGATCGCCATGAGGGCACCGAGGATCATGAACGGCCCGAACGGCACCGCGCTCTTGCGACCGGCCTTCTGGACCGCCATCAGCAGCACGCCCACGACGGCGCCGAGCAGGAACCCGCCGAACGCGCCGACCAGCAGCGTCCCCCACGACAGGTACGCCGTCATCGCGCCGACGATCCCGGAGAGCTTCACGTCGCCGTAGCCCATGCCGCCGGGCGCGATCAGCCACACGATGAAGAAGAACGCCCACAGCGCCGCGCCGCCCTCGGCCGCCCGCAGCAGCGCGTGCCGCTCGTGGTCGATGAGCAGCAGCAGCCCGAGGACCGGGTACGCCGGCAGCACGATCACGTCGGGGAGCCGGCGTACGTCCAGGTCGATGCCCGCCAGCGCCACCCCGATCGCCGCGAAGACGAGGTACGCCGCCAGCGCACCCCACCCGAGGTGCCCGTCGTCGGTCGCGTACGTCGAGGTCGGCGAGGGTGTGTCGAGGGCGGCGATCCGCCAGGCGACGAGCCCGAACAGGACGGCCGTCCCGAGCTCGACCAGCGGGTACCGCGCGCTGATCGGCTCCCCGCAGTCCGCGCACCTCCCCCGCAGGATCAGCCATCCCAGCACCGGGATGTTGTGCCGGTTGCGGATCTCGTGCCCGCACCGCGGGCACGCCGACGGCGGGCTGACGATCGACTCCCCCCTCGGCACGCGGTGGATCACCACGTTGAGGAAGGACCCGATCACCAGTCCCAGCAGTGCGGCGAAGCCGACGATCAACCCGAGAGGCATGGCACTCAGCTGCTTCTGCTCCAGCTCAGGATGTTCACCTCACGAGCGGGCGGGTTGACCACGGCCGTCGGGTCCCAGATCTGGGCGCGTACGGTCAGGGCCTTCGTCCCCGTCGTGTCCGAGCAGGTCGAGCTGCCGGGGCACAGGTAGACCTTGAGCTGCACCAGCGTGCTCTGCGTGCCCCACCCGGGCGAGTCGTCCGGGAGCTCGATCACGGGACCCGTGAAGGCGAAGGATCCCGTCTCGAAGACCTGCAACGATCGCGCGATGACGCCGAAGCGGAAGACCGACTCGGAGATGTTGTTGAGTGACAGGTACATCGATGCCTGCGGCACGTAGGTCGTGCCCTGGGTGTAGAAGACCGTGGTGTTGCCCTGCGCCTGGACGACGGGCGAACCGCCCACCGTCGCGACCGTGTTGGAGGGGATCGTGGTCGTCGTCTCGCCGCGGATCTGCGGCACGTAGTACTTCAGGGTGACGGTGTTGAGGCTGTCCAGGGTGGTGGTGTCACCGTTGTTCTTCGGGCCGGCGGCGAACCCGATGCTCATCCCGGTGAGGCCGTTGTCGTGGACGTACTTCTGCAGCGTGCCGAAGTTTCCCGCACTGATCGTCGGGAGGTCGGCGAGGTAGGGCTGCGTCGCCGGCGTCGTCCCAGGCAGGGTGAAACCGTTGATCGCCGAACCCGTCCCGGCTGAGCTCTTCGGTGTGACGACCAAGCTCGCGGCCGAACCGTTGGTCTCGCTGTAACCGACCTTGACGCTCATCCCGGTCAGGATCGCACCGGCGGGGATGTTGGTCCCCGGGGTGAATCCACTCTCGGTGATGGTCGCGGTGCTGGTGCCACCTGACCTCTTGAAGGTCGTGACGTTGCCGTCACCGTTGGTGACGATGTCCGCTGCCGTGGGGGCCGCGCTCCCGGTGGTGCCGTGGATCCAACTGTTGGCCGGGGAGACCGTCGGCGCGGGCGAGGCGTTCGAGATGGTGATGGCCGACGGCGTCGTCAGTGAGGGGTTGCTTCCGGTCGACTGACCGTAGACCGCGATCGGCGGACGGTCCGGGTGGTAGTTACCGCACAGCTCGACCTGGGCACCTTTGTCCACCGAGATGCGGCTGTCGCCGCCCATGATGAACTGAACGCCCTGGTTCTGAACGGCGCTGTCGATCGGGCTGACGCAACGGCCGGGGATCGTGGTGTCGGTCGTCAAGGTGCCGCCGACGACCGTCCCGGAGTTGATGTTCCAGACGTCGCCCGTGTTGGGTGCGATCGCCGACTGGAACAGCGGGTCCGCCGAGTTGTTGTGGAAGTCGAAGTAGTAGTCGCCGGGGTTGAAGTGGATGAAGCAGTTGCCGCCACCCGCCGAAGTCAGGGCGTTGAGATTGGTGACGTCGTCGTAGTAGCCCTGCGAGAGCGTGACAGTCCCGGAGTTGCAGTTGGCCGGCACCGTCTGCAGCGTCGGGAATGCCAAGCCGTCATGGGTGATGTCGTTCTGGTACTGCGTTGCCGTCTGGGCCAGGAGTCCGGGGTCGGTGACCGTCGCGGCGCCGCAGTCGACGATCGGTGCCGACATCGCGGACAGCGGGGAGCACCCCGAGTGCGCGCGAATGTACGTCGTCGACTCGAGGTTGCCATTCTGGGACTGGGCGATCGTCGAATTCGACCACACGCCGCCTTTGACGCGGAACGCGCCGCCGGAGCCGTTGGTCTTGAACGTGAAGCCGGTCTCTCCGCTGCTCGTTCCCAGCGTCAGGATCGCGTTGCCGGGCTTGTTGCTGTTGTTGATGGCGACCGGCGTGCCCTGCTCGCCCGTGGCGTTCTCAGGTGTGCAGACGACGTACGCCGAGGTCGGGGTCGTCTGTGATCCGCTCGCCGGATACACGTTGCTCAACGTCACCGTGGACACAGGGGTGGTGTCGCCGCTGACACCCACCGCGTCGCGTCCGAAGCAGCCGTCGAAGGCGTTGTTGTCGTAGCCCCAGGTCGGCGAGGTCTTGGCGGCCGAGCCGAGCCACGTCCCCGTGCGCAGGTCGTTGAGGACGACGTTCGCGGCCGCGTCGGCCGCATAGGGCGACGCCGCAGCCGAGCGCAGCGACACCGTGGCCATCAGGCTTCCCTGACCACGCGTCAGGATAGTGCCGACCACGAGGGCCACCGCGGTGACCACGATCAGCGCGAAGACGAGGATCGCGCCCTCGTCGCGCCTGGCGACGAACCGGCGCTTGGCCCACCGGATCATGACTCTCTCCGTTCTCCGGTCAGCGCGGCCGAGTAGGTCGTGCCGTCGTTGTTGTTCGGGTCGCTCGACGTAAGCACCATCCGCACGACGTCCGGCACCGACGATCCGGACGTGTTGCACTTCGCCGCTGTGTAGTTCGGCGGCGTGCTCGTGTCCGGGCACCCCACGGTCGGCACCGAGGTCAGGTTGTCGGCCACGGTGATCGTCGAGTCGGTAGCCCCGCCGACGCACCGCCTGCGGATGAGCGTGTAAGGAGCCGACGAGCCCTCGGTGGCATACGTGACGGTGACCGTCGTCGGTGTCTGCGAGGAGTCCAGGGAGGTGTACTGGCTCCCAGCGAGGGTGACCACCTTGGTCGCACCGCTCGGCAGGCCACAACCCGACGAGACCCCGGTGTCGGGCGCGACGGAGACCGACTGGAGCAGAGGAAAGGTGTGGGCGCTGCCGTTGTCATAGGTCGCTGAACGGACGCCGATGCTCGCCACGTCCCTGGACCAGTAGACGGCGGCGAACTGGACGTCGTGCGACTCGGTGAGCCGGGCCGAGGTGCTGACCGTCGTCTTCAGGTAGCTGATCACCACGCCCGTGAGGGCGACCATGATCAGACCGACCATCGCGACGGTGATCACCATCTCGATGAGAGTGAATCCCTCATCACCTGAGCGGAGCCGCTTGGACGCGTTCATCAGCACGCCCCCTGCCCCGACGCGCACGGCTTGCGCAGCACGATGACCACTGACTCGTTCGCCTTGCCGTCGGTGCTCGCGACGTGGAGGGTGAGCTGCTCGAGGCCGGTGTCGTCCGCGGCCACCGCACAGGCGCCGGTGCCGCCCGCCTGGTTCAGGCTCTTGGCGGCGCCCTGGGTCGCGGTGTATCCCGACGGGAGGTTGAGCACGTCGGTGACGGCGCTGACCTTGTAGGCGTTGGTGCCCGCGCTGCCGCACGGCTTGTAGTTGCCCGAGGCGACGTAGCTCTGGATCGCCTCGGCGAAGCTGCGGACGTAGGCGCTCCCCGAGGTCTGCTTACGATGGATGTCCGACGCCTTGATGGCCAGCATCAAGCCGGCCAGCACGGCGACTCCTGCGATGCCGAGCACGGCGACGGCAGCGAGCACCTCGACGAGGGTCTCCCCGCGGTCGTTCCCTCGCCAGCGATGCCTCCGCTCCCCCCGACGTCGCTGCATCAGACCTTCACCTGGTTGAAGATGCCGTACATCGCGGAGACGAGCGCCACGGCGACGAACCCGACGATCAGACCCATGACGATGATGACCGCCGGCTCGAAGAGCGCCGTGAGCTTGGCGATCTTGTAGTCGAGCTCGACCTCGTAGTACTCCGCCGTGACCTCGAGCTGGTTGTCCAGCGAACCCGTTTCCTCACCGACGCGCAGCATCGACGTGGCCGTGCCGGGGAACAGCTGGGTGCGGGCGAGCGGCCCGGCGATGCCCTGTCCCTCGAGCATCTGCTCGGCGACGCCGTTGAGCCGCCGGATGAAGACTCTGTTCCGCAAGGCATCCGTGGTGACTTGGAGCGACTCGGTGAGGTTCACGCCGGCGGACACCATCGAGGACAGCACCCGGCAGAACCGCTCCACCAGCGCATATTGGATCGTCTCCCCGACGACCGGGATCTTGAGCAGGAAGGCGTCACGCGCGTACCTGCCCTGCTCGAAGCGGGTCACGAGGACGTAGATCAGTGCGAGCGCACCGAACCCCGCGAGGATTGCCCACCACCAGTGCCCGAGGAAGCTCGTGAAGCCCATCAGCATCCGGGTCGGCAGAGGGAGCTTCGCGTCCAGACTGGCGAAGAAGTCCTTGAACTTCGGCAGGACGTAGATCGCCAGCACCAGGATCGTGACGACGGACATGCCCGCGACGACCAGCGGGTACATCGCGGCCGACTTGATCTTGCGACGCGCAGCCAGGTCGCGCTCGATGTACGTTGACAGCCGCGCCAGCACCGTGTCGAGCTCACCGGTCAGCTCGGCGGAACGGACGATGCCGCGGTAGAACTCCGGGAACACCTTCGGGTAGGCATCGAGGCAATCCGAGAAGCGCTCGCCGCCGCGAAGACCGTCCTCGATGTCGTTCATCATCCGGCGGACGGAGGAGTTCTCGCTCTCGGCGCCGATCGCGTGCACCGCGTCGAGGATCGGCAGTCCGGCGCGGAGAAAAGCCGCGATCTGGCGGGAGAGGTGCATGACCTCCTCCCGCTTGATCCGCGGGCCGGAGATCTCGTACTGCAGGATGCTCTTCTTCTCGGTGACCTTGAGGTCGCGGAGGTCGCGACCGTAGAGCTCGACCTCGGCGTCGCCACGGCTCCCTGCCTTCTGCGTCCCCTTAACCGGGCTGCCGTCGAGAGCGACACCAGAGTAGGCGTACTTGGGCATCTCAGACTCCTGCCACGTAGATCGAGCGCATGACCTCGGCCGGGGTGGTGATCCCGTCAGTGACCAAGCGGGCGCCCTGCTCCTGAAGGGTGCGCATGCCCTGGCTGCGCGCCAGCTTGCGCATGTCGTCCTGGGGCGCGCGCTCCACGATCAACTCCCGTACTTCATCGCTGACGGTCAACAGCTCGTAGACGCCGACCCGGTCCAGGTAGCCAGTGTGCGCACAGAAATGGCAACCGGCGCCATGCACGAATCCGAGGGCTGGCTCCTGGGCGCCCAGGCTCTGTAGGAAGCCCAGCTCGTCGGCGGTCGGGTGGTAGCGCTCCAGGCAGTTCGTGCAGCTGCGCCGGACCAGACGCTGGGCGACCACCGCGCTCACCGAGGACGCCACGAGGAAGGCCTCGATGCCCATGTCCAGAAGGCGGTAGAGCGCCGAGACAGACTCCGTGGCGTGCAGCGACGACAGGACCATGTGTCCGGTGAGCGCCGACTGGACGGCGATCCGGGCGGTGTCGACATCACGGATCTCACCGACCAGGATCACGTCCGGGTCCTGGCGCAGGATGGACTTGAGGCCGCCGGCGAAGGTGATGCCGGCCTGCTCGTTGATCTGGATCTGGTTGATCGAGTCGAAGGTGTACTCGACCGGGTCCTCGATCGTCATGATGTTGCGGTCGACGGTGTCGAGCTCGCCGAGGGACGCGTACAGCGTGGTGGTCTTGCCACCGCCGGTCGGCCCTGCGCAGATGATCATCCCGTAGGGCTGGTGGATCAGCTTCCGGTAGCGGTCGGCCGTATCCGAGGGCATGCCGAGCTGGGCCAGCTGGAACAGCGGTCGGCTCTTGTCCAACAGCCGCATCACGACCTTCTCGCCACCCACCACGGCCGTCGTGGCGACCCGGATGTCCACCTCGCGGCCCTCGATGGCCATGGAGATCTGGCCGTCCTGCGGTCGGCGTCGCTCGACGATGTTCATCCCGCCGAGAATCTTCACCCGGCTCACGATCGCGGGTCCGATGGAGCCCGGGAGATCGAGGACGTCGGAAAGCGCACCGTCAATGCGGTAGCGGATCCGGACCCGATCACCGGACGGCTCGACGTGGATGTCGGAGGCGCGGTCGCGCAGGCCCTGGGTGATGATCTTCTGCACCACCTGGACGACCGGGGCATCCTCGTTGACCTGGGCGGTCTCGAGCTGGCTCGCCTCCCGGCGCAGGACGTCGCGGGCCTCGAATGCCTGGAGGTGGGTGCCCACCTCGGCAGTCGCGCGGTACTCCGAGTCGAGGATGCGGTCCAGCGACCGATGCGTGGCAACCGCCGGACGCACCGTGCGTCCGATCGCCGCCGCGATGTCCGCCACGTGCTCAGGGGACGGGTCGACCACCGCGACGATGACCTCGTCGTCGGTCGCCGACATGGGCAGTGCCCGCAAGGCGAGGGCGCGGTCGCGCGGGAGCAGCGCGACCGCGGCCGGATCGGGGTCGCTGGTGCGGAAGTCGACCAGGCTGCAGCCGTGCGCCGCGGCAAGCGTCGCGGCCAGGTCCTCATCGCTGATCGTTCCGGCAGCGATCAGCTTCTCGGCGAGGGTGCCGACGCCCGGGCCGTTGCGCACGGCGTCCAACTGGTACGGCTCGAGCTTGCGTGCGGCGACCAGAGCCCGCGCGAGCCTGTCGTCGGCGTCGGCCCGCGACTCGTCGGCCGGCGCTTCCTCGCGGTGGCGTCCCTTGAACCTCATCGTGTCACCTCGCTGCGACGGGCGCTGCGAATCGCGGTCGGACGTCGATGTCCTTCGGGTACAGGCTGCGAGCGGACGCGTCTTCGTAGGTGATGACCTCCTGCTGCACGAGCTGCGAGAGCGTCTGCTCGAGAGTGACCATGCCGTCCTGCGCGCCGGTGACCACCGAGTTGCGCAGCTGGTGGGTCTTGCCCTCCTTAATCAGGTTGCGCACCGCCGGCGTGGCGGTCAGCACCTCATAGGCGGCCACCATGCCGCCCCCGATCCGCGGGATCAGCCGCTGGTACACGACGCAGCTCAGCGCAGCAGCGAGCTGGACCCGGATCTGCGCCTGCTGCTCGGCGGGGAACACGTCGATCATCCGGCCGATGGACTGGGCGGTGTCGTTGGTGTGCAACGTGGCGAAGACGAGGTGGCCGGTCTCAGCGACGGTGAGGGCGAACTGGATCGACTCCAGGTCGCGCATCTCACCGACCAGCAGGACGTCGGGGTCCTCACGGAGGACCGACCGGAGCGCCTTATTGAAGGATCCGGTGTCGGTGCCGACCTCGCGCTGGTTGACGGCGGACATCTTGTGATCGTGGACGTACTCGATCGGGTCCTCGATGGTGATGATGTGCGCGCCACGATTGGTGTTGATGTGGTCGATGAGCGACGCAAGCGTCGTCGACTTTCCGGAGCCGGTCGGGCCGGTCATCAGGATCAGGCCCTGGTGGCGCAGCGACAGCTCGCGGAGAGCGGCGGGGAGCCCGAGCTGGTCCGGGCTCGGGATGACGCGGGGGATCATCCGCAGCGCGACGGCTGTGAGGCCGCGCTGGGTGAAGGCATTGCCACGGATGCGGGCGTGCTCGTGCCAGGAGAAGGAGAAGTCGTACTCGTGCGCCTCCTCCCAGTGGCTCGCCTGCTCAGGGGTGAGGACCTGGCCCAGCAGGCCCTCGGTGTCGTCGCCTGTGAGCACGCGCGCGTCCGCGACCGGACGGAGCTCGCCGTCCACCCGGATCATCGGCGGCAGACCGGCGGTCAGCAGCAGGTCGGTGCCCTTGGCCTGCCAGAGCACGTCGAGCAGGTGGTCGACGTCGGCACCGATCTGGTGCAGATGCGCGTGCATGAGGCCCCCTCAAACAGACGAAACGATCTTGGTACGGCCAAGGAGGGCCGCCGTGAGCCGACGGCCCTCCCGGAGGTCGAGCTGGATCAGCAGGTGATCCCGTCGACGGCCGCAACCGTGCTGGCCGGCGTCAGCGGGTTGGCGGAACCCGCCTCCGAAGGGGTGTCGCCGTTGTGGAAGTACGGAGCCAAGGCGCTGAGCGCGGTACCGGCGGTCGTCGCGCTGCCGTGGCCATCGGCGACGTACGCCTCGTACGCGGTGTCGACCTCGGCGACGACCGACTGGCACGCGGCGGTCTCGCTCTTGGGAACGATCTTGGAGACCGAGAACACGACGATCGCGGCGAGCACGCCGAGGATCACGATGACGATCAGGAGCTCGATGAGGGTGAAGCCGGCGTCAGCGGAACGACGGCGCTGGTTCTGAAGAGCACGAAGCATTTGGGATTCCCCCTGGGAGGTGTTTGGAAGGACGGTGCTTCCCGAGATTTCAAGGGGAACACTGACAGCGACGATCGGGCCGCGTAGCAGAATCCTGATTTCTTTACAATGCTGGATTTTTCGGTATTTGAGGACGTTTGGTGCTTAGCGCCGGCGCTTGCACATCCAACGAAAACGCCCCCGCGTGGAGGGGCCTTGGACCTTGCATCCAAGTGCAAGATCCGGGCGCTGCGACGGCGGAATGGGGGACGTTGCCACGCGGTGTTCGGCGGGGTTTCGATACGCCCTTCGCTCGTTCCTCGCTCCGGGCTACTCAACCACCGACGGGGCGGCTCGGGCTACTCGACGAGCGACGAGGCGTCACTCCATGGTGGCGATGATCGCCGCGAGGTCCTCGGGGGTCGTCAGCGGGTTGACGATGGCGAAGCGGGTGCAGGTCTGGCCGTGGTGCTTGGTCGGGGTGACGAAGGCGAACTGGTCGTCCAGCAGGCGCTTGCTCCACGCGGCGTAGTCGGCGTCGCTCCAGCCGGTGCGCTGGAAGATGAGGACCGAGAGGTCCGGCTCGACGAGCAGCCGCAGGTGCGGGGCCTGCTCGATCAGGTCCCGGCCCGCGCGGGTCACCTCGAGGGTGCGCTCCACCGCGGCGGCGTACGCATCGGTGCCGTTGACGGCGAGCGAGAACCAGAACGGCAGACCGCGGCCGCGGCGGGTGAGCTGGATCGCGAAGTCGCTCGGGTTCCACTCCCCCTCGACCGTCACCGGGTCCAGGTAGCCCGCGCGCTGGGTGTGGGCGGCGCGCGCCAGGACGGGGTCGCGGTAGAGCAGCGCGCAACAGTCGTACGGCGCGAACAGCCACTTGTGCGGGTCGACGATGAACGAGTCGGCACGCTCGACACCCGCATAGAGGTGCCGCACCGAGGGGGCGGCCAGCCCGGCACCGCCGTACGCGCCGTCGACGTGGAACCACCAACCGTGCTCCTCGGCGACGTCCGCGAGACCCGCGAGGTCGTCGACCACACCGAGGTTGGTCGTCCCGGCCGTGCCGACGATCGCGAAGACGGCGTCGAGCTCGGCCTTCGTGGCACCCGCCACCCAGGCCCGTACGACGTCGCCGGTCAGCCGGCCGCGACGGTCACCCGGCAGGAGCACGACGTCGACGTCCATCACCGACTCCAGCGCGTGCTTCACCGACGAGTGCGTCTCGTCGGTCAGCAGCACCGCCCACCGCGGCGGGCGCGAGCCGCGCTTGTGCTGGGCCGCCGAGCGGGCCGCCACCAGCGCCGACAGGTTGCCGATCGTGCCGCCCTGGACGAACACTCCCCCGGCCTCGGCCGGCAGCCCGACCAGGTCCGCGACCCAGCGCAGCGCCTGGTTCTCGGCGAACACGGTGCCGGAGCCCTCGAGCCAGGAGCCGGCGTACACCGAGGAGGCGCCGACGAGCATGTCGAAGGCCGCCGCCGCCTTGCTGGGCGCGCCAGGGATGAAGGACAGGTAGCGCGGGTGGTCCACCGACAGGCAGGCCGGGCCGAGCGTCTGCTCCCACAGCCGCGCCGCCTCGCCGCCCATGCCGCGGGGCGTGATCGTCTGCCCGACCTCGCTGAGCAGGTCCTCGGGCGTGCGCGTGACGTCCAGCGGGGCGGCCATCTCCAGCCGCTCGTGGGACATCCGCATCAGCTCACGGACCAGCGCCTCGACGGCGTCGTCGTACACATGCACGCGCCCGACTCTAGGTGGCTGCGGTGAACCGACCACGCTCACGACCACCCGAAACCCTCTCGGATCCGAGACTCCGCCTTTCATGGTGCCTTCACCCGCGGCTCCCTACGGTCGACGCATGTCGGATCTGACCGTGCTGTGGGGCCCCACCCAGGAGGGCTGGTTCCGCGACGTCAACCGGTTCGCGATCCACACCGCCTGGCTGCACGGCCCGGCCCGCCTCTTCGCGCAGTACGGCGTCGCCGTGTTCGCCGCGCTGCTGCTGGTGTCCTGGCTGCTGGCCCGCCGCGACGGCGACCCGCGTCACGTGGCCGCGGCCCTCTGGGCGCCGTTCGGCGTACTGGTGGCGGTCGGGCTCAACCAGCCGATCTCGCGCTCGGTCGCCGAGACCCGGCCGTACACGGTCTTCCCGCACGCGCTGACGCTCGTCGCGCGCTCCACCGACTTCTCCTTCCCCAGCGACCACTCGGTGATGGCCGGAGCCGCCGCCGTCGGCGTGCTCCTCGCGAACCGCCGCCTCGGGCTGATCACCGCGGCCCTCGCGGCCCTCATGGCCCTCACCCGCGTGTACGTCGGCGCGCACTGGCCGCTCGACGTCGTCGCCGGTCTCGCGATCGGTGCCGGCTTCGCGCTGGCGTCGTACGCCGTCGTGCGACCGCTCCTCGTCCGCATCGTCGAGCGGCTCGGTCAGAGCCCGCTGCGGGTGCTCGTGCGCTGAACCGATCAGTGGTCGGTGGCGAGCACCGCGGCCGAGCCGAGGGCGAAGACGGCCGAGGTCGCGGCAGCCATCAACCGGGTGCGAGCCGGCAGGTCACGGCTGGTCAGGGCGACCACGGCGTCGAGGCCGTTCATTGCCACCATGGCCGCGGTGAAGCTCCGGCGCGCGCCGGGGGTGCTGGTCAGCGCCAGTGCGCCGAGAGCCGCGTTCCTACTGGACCAAAGCCGGCTCATGAACGTGAAGGTCTCGGACTCGGACTGCATGCCGTAGACGGCGGTCAGAGCCTTGGGCGCAGCGACACCGAACGCGCCGTAAGCAGCCGCTGCGGTCCCGAGCGTGGTGATGAGGTCGGACTTCATGGCGTTCTCCAGGATGGTGGTGAGGAATGGGTGTTCAGACAACTCCCGGGGGCGGCGGCCCCCATAGTCCGCCGCCGCCGGGACGTCTCGTCCCGATCGTCGAGGTCGGGGGACTACAGCTTCGTCAACAGCTGGCTGACCTTGGCCTGCGCCGACATGTTGCCGACCTTGTCGAAGGCGTGGGCCTGGATGAGGAGGGTGCCCTTGCGGAGACCGGCGATCTTCGGCGCCTTCCACGCGCCCGTCGAGGACACCTTGGGGAACGCGGGCCAGACGTCGGTGGTCGTCAGCGTCTTCTGCAGGTCGGCGAAGCCCTTGGACCACTTGCGGGTCGAGTAGTCGTAGCCGTACCAGATCCCGGCGCGGCGCTCGAGCACGACCACGATGACCATCCCGACGCCGCTGCCCGTGTCGTGGGCGGTGCCGTGCACGACCTGCCACGCGCTGACGTGCGGTCGCATCGCCAGTGCCGGCTTGGAGATGTGGATCGTCGGCTTCGTCGAGTCGGAGGTGACGGTGATCGTCGGCAGCGCGATGACCGCGGGGTTGCCCGCCTCATCCGTCAGCCGCACCATCGGGTGATAGGTGCCGGCCGCGTGGTAGTCGAGCTCGTGGGTCGCCGTCGCACCCCACGCCACGTAGCCGGAGCCGTCGCCCGGATCGATCTCCTGGGTGATGTTCGCGGCGGTCGACGTGTCATCGCTGACCGCCGTCCTCGTCACGTTGATCGCCACGGCGCTGACGGCGGCGCCGACGTAGCCGTGCGTGTGGTCGACCACGTAGGTGCCGGTCGGAGGAGTGGTGTCAGCAGCCAGGGCCGGGGATGCGACTCCTACGGCAAGGGCGGCCGCGGCCGCCGTCGTGAGGGCGCGACGAAGCATGGACATGTGGGCTCCAGAAGGCTCGTTGGATCGTGGATGTCCCGAGGAGGAGGCCGACCGGTCGTGGGGATCGGACGACACCGGACGCCGAGCCGACCCGTGGTCCGAGATTAGAACGGCGGGAGCGGGACGCGCATGCGTGTGCACACTCAAAACCCGGCCGGGCTAGACAGCTCGACTCACGTCTCCGGGGCCAGCATGAGGAGCTCCAAACGGGAGGAGACGCCGAGCTTCTGGTACGCCGATCGGATCTGGTTCTCGACCGTCCGCTTCGACACCACCAGCGTCGTGGCGATCTGTCCGTTGCTCAATCCCTGGCGCGCGAAGGCGACGACGCGCCGCTCGGCCGGAGTGAGCGTGGCCCAACGATCCACGGGTCCGGCGCGGTCCGCCGGTGCCTCACCCGTCACGAACGTCGCGATCTCGTCGATGGCGGCATCGACGTACGGCCCGAGCCAGGCGAAGTGGTTGTTGCCGGGGTACTCGACGTACCGCGCGTCCCTCAGGCGGGCCGCCAGCGCACGGCCGTTCGACGCATGGATGACACGGTCCCCTCGGTCGTGGATGACCAGCGCCGGGCAGCCGATCTCGGGCAGCCGGGCGCTGACGTCCAGCATCGCGACCATCTCCACCAGCTGGCGGAACATGGCCGGGCTTGCCGCCGAACGCTGGTAGCGGGGCGCCCACGCCTGGAACTGCGCGTCGCTCGCCATGCAGGGTGCGAATTCGGCGATGACGCGGCCGTCCCCGGCGCCCCAGGATTCGATCATGGCCTCCCAGAACCGGATGCGGTCGGGGACGGTGTGCGCCGGAGGAAGGCCGTCCTCGAACTCACCGAGGACCGGGCCGTTGAACCAGTCACCTGCGCCGGTCGCGACGAGGATCAGGCCCGCGACCCGCTCCGGGTGCTCGGCAGCGAACAGCAGCGACATCGGGCCGCCCTCGGAGAGACCCATGAGGAAGGCGCGCTCGATCCCGGCGGCATCCATCACGGCGAGGATGTCCTCCATGCGCTGGTCGACTCCGACCGGGTCCCTGACCGGGTCAGACAAGCCGGTCCCCCGCTTGTCGAACTGCACGAGCCGGGCGAACGCCCCGAAGCGACGCAGGGGACGGGAGAACGCACGCTGCTCCCACATCACCTCGATGTTCTGCGCCAGGGGCGGGATGGCCAGGATCGTCGCCTCGCCCGATCCCCACTCCTGCCAGGCGATCGACAGGTCGCCGGAGCGCGCATAGCGGACCTGCGGAGGATCGAGTCGGTCCAATTTGCCTGGGGTCAACATCGTGCGTTCCGCTTCGAGCTCGGTTGTGCGGGGGTCGACCCCATGGTCGCACCCGAGACCGGCGCTGAGCGGCGGATTCGGCCGATCTCCCAGCGGTGCCATGACCGTCAGCGTTACTCGAACCTCCGCTCGGGTACCGCGCTCCTGTGAGCCGAATTCCCCTGGTGGTGGCGGTGCTCTCGGTCGGGATCCTCCTCACCGCCTGCGAGCCGAACAGCCCCGAACGCCCCGAGTGGCGCGACGACGCCTACTACGCGGTGTCGGGTACCTCGTCCGCGGTCGCCACGGCGACCCTCGTCGTCCAGCAGCTGACCGACGGCCGCCTGCAGCGGAACTACGCGCGAGCCGCCCTCATCGCCGCCGAGGACGACGCCGGCAAGCAGTCGAGCTCCTTCAGCGCGATGCAGCCCGCGCCCGTCGACACCGCCCGCTACCACGAGGTCACGTCCGTGCTCTCCGACGCCGGGGACGTGCTCGCCGACGTCCGGATCGCGGTCGTGCGCGACCACAGCGCGTCCTACCCGTCGCTCCTGAAGCAGCTCGCCCAGCAGACCAAGGCGCTGGACAAGGTCGAGAGCGATCTCGGCGGACTGCGGGGCAAGCCGTGAAGAAGTACCTGCAGGTCGCGCTCGGCATCCTCACCGCCATCGGCGGCTTCGTCGACATCGGGGACCTCGTCACCAACGCCCAGGTGGGCGCGCGGTTCGGGCTCTCCCTGGTCTGGGCGACCCTGCTCGGCACCGTCGGCATCTGTGTGTTCGCGGAGATGTCCGGCCGCGTCGCCGCCGTCAGCGGCCGGGCGACCTTCGACCTGGTCCGCGAACGCCTCGGGCCGCGCTTCGGGCTCACCAACCTGGTCGCCTCGATGCTCGTCACCTTCCTGACGTTCATCGCCGAGATCGGCGGTGTCGCCCTGTCGTTGGAGCTGGTCGCGTCAGTGCAGGAGGTGCTCATCGCGCCGCTGATCGCGCTGCTGGTGTGGCTGGTGCTGTGGCGGGCGAAGTTCAACATCATCGAGAACGCCTTCGGCCTGATGGGGCTGGCGCTCATCGTCTTCGCGGTCGCGCTCTGGCAGCTCGGCCCGGACTGGGGCGGCCTGGTCCACCAGGCGGCGACGCTCGCCAAGCCGCACGACGAGCTGTGGTCGACGTACGCCTACTACGCGGTGGCGCTGTTCGGCGCGGCGATGACGCCGTACGAGGTGTTCTTCTTCTCCAGCGGCGGCGTCGAGGAGCGCTGGACCGACGAGGACATCGGCGTCATGCGGGCCAACGTGTTCATCGGCTTCCCCCTCGGTGCGCTGCTGTCGGTGTCGATCGCGGGCGTCGCCTGGGTGCTGCTCGGACCGCTCGGCGTCAGCGTCGACGACCTCGGTCAGGTCGGACTCCCGATCGCGGTGGCCCTGGGCAAGATCGGCGTGGCCGTCGCGATCGTCGGGTTCGTGGCCGCCACGTTCGGCGCCGCGTGCGAGACCGGGCTGAGCGTGGGCTACAGCATCAGTCAGTACATCGGCGCCCAGTGGGGCAAGTACGTCCGGCCGCCGCAGGCGATGTTCTTCCACGTCGTCGTCGCCCTGGCGACCCTGGTCGCTGCGGGAGTCCTCGTCACCGGCGTCGACCCGATCATGGTCACCGAGCTGTCGGTGGTGTTCTCGGCGGTCGCGCTGCCGCTGACCTACTTCCCGATCCTGGTCGTCGCCAACGACCCCGACTACATGGGCGAGCACACCAACGGCCGGGTCGCGAACGGCCTCGGCGTCGTCACCCTGGTGTTCGTCCTGATCGCGGCCGTCGCGGCGATCCCGCTGCTGATCTGGACGGGGATGGGCCGATGACCGCCATCGAGAACCGCCTCGCCGACTCCTTCGACGCCGTCCTGCACCTGCTGGACCGCCAGATCGTCGACGCCGACGGCAAGATGGCCGGCAACGTCGACGACCTCGAGCTGGCCGACCTCGGCGAGGGCATCGAGATCACCGCCCTGCTGACCGGAGCGAGCGCCTTCCTGCACCGGATCGGCGGCCGGGTGGGCGAGCGCCTGGTGCGGGGGTACGGCGAGCTCCAGCCCGCCGAGCCGAACCGCACCCGGCCCTGGCGGATCCCCCTGGACAAGGTGCAGTACGTCGACAGCGCAGTCCACCTCGGCGTCGACCGCGACGGGGTACTCGAGCTCGGGCCGGAGCGGCTCCGGCTCGGCGACCTCGCCGGCATGCGGATGACCGGCGAGCGCGGGAAGGTCATCGACGCGCGCTTCGAGCCCGTCGACGGGCGGTTCCTGCTGCGCGCGCTCGTCGTCGGTCGCGGCGGACCCGGGTCGTACCTCGGCTACGAGCGCCGCGACGACCAGGGCCCGTGGGTCGTCGCGAAGCTGATCCGCGCCTGGCACCGGCACACCCGGGTGATCGACGTCAGCGAGGTCAGCATCGACTGGTCCGCAGGTGAGGTGAACCCACGACAGGAGAACAGATGAGACTCCCCCGACCCCGCGGCGCGCTGAGCGAGGGGCTCGTCTCCCTGGTGGGCACCGGCTCCGGCCGGGCCACGCCTCCGCCGGACCTGGCCGAGAGCGACGACGACCGGCACCTGTCGCTGTGGATGCTGCACGAGCTGCACTACCGCGGCTTCGACGAGGTCGATCCCCGGCTGGAGTGGGATCCCGAGCTGATCCGGCTGCGCAACGCGCTCGAGGACGACCTCGAGCACTGGCTGCGCGAGCTCACCGCGACCGAGGTGAAGGACGCCACCGCGGCCTCCGAGGACCTGGTCGCGCAGCTCGAGCACCTCACCCGCGACCAGCCGGGCGCGCTCGCGACGTACCTCCAGCGCGAGGCGGACGAGGAGCAGTTCCGCGACTACCTCGTCCAGCGCAGCGTCTACACGCTCAAGGAGTCCGATCCGCACGCGTGGGCGCTGCCGCGGCTGGGCGGGCGGGCCAAGGTGGCGCTGGCCGAGCTCGTGTACGACGAGTACGGCGGCGGCGTACCCGAGCGCCTGCACAGCCGTCTGTACGCCGAGGCACTCGACGCGGCCGGCCTCGACCCGTCGTACGGCGCCTACATCGACCGCACCTCGTGGCAGGTCCTCGCGCACAACAACGCGATGTCGATGTTCGGGCTGCACCGGCGGCTGCGGGGCGCCGCGATGGGACACCTGGCCGCGTTCGAGATGACGAGCTCGCTGCCGAGCCGGCGCTACGTCCAGGCGGCCGAGCGACTCGGCTGCGACGCGCGGGTGGTCCGCTACTTCGACGAGCACGTCGAGGCGGACGCGGTGCACGAGCAGCTGGCCGCGCGCGACATCTGCGGTGCGCTGGTCGCGGAGGAGCCGCGCCTGCGCGACGACGTACTCCTCGGGGCCGCGGCCTGCGTGGCGCTCGACGGACTGGCCGCCGATCAGCTCCTCGACTCCTGGGGTGCGCGATGAGCAGGCCGGTGCAGGTGGTGCCGGTCGCCGGCGGCCCGGTCCTGGTCCGGGGAGCGAGCGAGGTGCTCGACGAGGAGGGCCGGACACACGCCGTGGAGCGGCCGGTCGTGGCGCTGTGCGCGTGCGACCTGAGCCAGCGCAAGCCCTGGTGCGACGGCACCCACAAGGTCGCGCCCGGCCACGGCACAACCCGCACTTCCGCGGACGCCCCAGAATGATGATTCGGTCAACCGAGGGCAGGCATCGCCCCTAGAGTCGGCGCGACGGGCCACCGCTCCCCACAGCATCGCGAGCCCGTACCACCCGCGAAGCATCCTCGCGGGGCTCTCCACCGTGGTCCTCGGGGTCTACGCCGAACCCGAGGAACCTCCATGTCCTTGTACGCACCTCCGCGCCGGACCCGGCGCCTCGTCTCCGCGGTCGCCGTCAGCGTCCTGGGCGTCGGCGCCCTCGCCGCCGGCACGTCCGCGGCCCACGCCGCGCCGACCGGCACGAACGCCGTCACCGCCACCGTGACCCCGACCAGCGTCATCGGCGGCTCGACCACCGAGTTCGACCTGCACATCGCCGCCGGCGACCTCACGGGCAACGCCGCGTCGCTGATCAAGGTCGCCGTCCCCGCGGGGTTCGACAACGTCAACGTCGTGCCCGGCAGCTTCCACTACTCCGCCCCGTCGTTCGGTCAGCCGTGGTCGCAGACCGTCGAGAGCCCGAACACGGTGGTGTTCTCCACGCCGAACGCGTCGCACGGCCTGGTCGACAGCGACTGGCTCGACGTCCACGTCACCGCGCACGCCAGCGGCGCCGGAGCCCAGACCTGGACCACGACCGCGTTCAAGGGCACCGCGAGCAGCAGCAACGCCGAGCCCGTCCTCGCGTCCCCCGTGGTCACGATCACCGGCGGCACCCAGGTGCTCACCTTCGGCGCCCTCGACGACAAGACCTTCGGTGACCCCGACTTCGGCCTCGGCGCCACGTCCACGAGCAGCGCGAACCCGATCACCTACACCGCCTCGGGCGACTGCCACATCGTGAGCGGCACCCAGGTCCACCTCGACCACGCCGGCTCCTGCACCGTCACCGCCCACCAGGCAGCAGGCAACGGCTACACCGCCGCCACCGACGTCGCCCAGTCCTTCTCCATCGCGAAGGCCGCCCAGACGATCACCTTCGCGGCGCCCTCCGACAAGACCTACGGCGACGGCAGCTTCGACGTCAGCGCCACGTCCGACTCGGGACTCGCGGTGACATTCGCCGCGGGCGGCAACTGCACGATGACCGGCTCCACCGTCCAGCTGACCGGCGCCGGCTCGTGCACCATCACCGCGAGCCAGGCCGGCAACGGCGACTACGACGCCGCCACCGACGTCGTACACACCTTCGCCATCAACAAGGCCGGCGCCACGCTCGACGTCTCCGACCTCGAGCAGACCTACGACGGCAACGCTCACGCCATCACGACGTCCACGACCCCGGACGGGCTGACGGTCGAGGTGACCTACAGCCAGAACGGCACCGACGTCGCCGCTCCGACCAACGCGGGCACCTACGACTTCACCGCCACGGTGGTCGACGCGAACTACTCCGGCTCGGTCACCGGCCAGCTCACCATCGACCGCCTGCTCGTGCACGGTGCGTTCACCGCCGCGGACAAGGCGTACGACGGCACGACCGACGCCGCCATCACCGACGAGTCCCTGACCGACGCGGTGCCCGGTGACGACGTGGACCTCACGGGCGGCTCCGCCGCGTTCGCCACCAAGGACGCCGGGACCCAGGACGTCACGCTCACCGGTGCCGGGCTGTCCGGCTCCGCGGCCGACAACTACACGCTCTCCGACGACGCCATCACCACGACCGCCACGATCAACCCGCGGCTCGTGACGGCGGTCCTGTACGCCGGCGACAAGGAGTACGACGGCACCACCGACGCCACCGACGTCAGCGTGCACCTGACCGACGGCGACGTCGTCTCCCCCGACACGGTGGGCGTGGCCATCACCTCCGCCTCGTTCGACGGGACCGACGTGGGCGCTCACACGGTCACGGCCACGGTCCACCTGACCGACAACGCGCTCGGCGACTACACCCTCGGCGCCGGCACCTCGGTCAGCCACGACGCGAGCATCTACCAGCGGATGACGAGCGGCTCCTTCACCGTGGACAACAAGGTGTACGACCGCACCACCACCGCGACCGTCCACTCGACGGCGCTCACCAACGTCGTCAACCACGAGGACGTCAGCCTGGTCGTCGACCCGGTCGCGTTCATCGACCGGAACGTGGGAACCGCCAAGATCGTGAACGGCACGTTCAGCCTGACCGGTGCACGGGCGCCGCAGTACGTCCTCGCCCCGACCTTCGGCACGACCACGGCCAACATCTCCGCGAAGGACGTCACCGCCAGCATCACCGCGGACAACAAGGTCTGGGACGGCACCACCACGGCCGTCATCCACCCGACCCTGGGCGGCGTCATCAGCGGCGACGTCGTGAACGTCACCGGCACCGGCACGTTCAGCAGCTCGAGCGTGGGCACCTGGACGGTCACCTCGACCAACCTCGCCATCAGCGGCACCGACGCCGGCAACTACCACCTGACGAACACCACGGCGACGGCCACCGCGAAGATCACCGCGGCGTACGTCGGCACCGGCTTCTACCAGCCGGTCGACATGAACGGGGTGTTCAACAAGATCAAGGGTGGTCAGACCGTCCCGCTGAAGTTCAACGAGGCGGACGCCAACGGGGTCAACCAGACCACGCTGTCGATCTTTGCGGCGAACGCGTTCAGCGTCAGCACCGTGGCGTGCAACACCAGCGCCCCGGTCGACGCGGTCGAGATGACCACGACCGGCAGCACCTCGCTGCGCTACGACACCACGGGCGGCCAGTACATCCAGAACTGGAAGACCCCGACCACGGTCGGCTGCTACTCCGTCAAGGTCACCACGGTCGACGGCAGCACGATCGGCCCGGCGTACTTCCAGGTCACGAAGTAGCCACCAGCACCACCTCGTCGGCCCCCGCCCGGATCGCTCCGGGCGGGGGCCGACTGCTGTCCTCGGATCCGCTGGATCACGCGATTCTCGTGACAACGGCCGGGACGGCGCGGCATGCTCTTCCTGACCGGCCAGGTGACCCGAGACGCCTGGCCGGTCTCTTGCTTTTTCGCAGCCCTCCGCGACCTCGTCAGGTACGCGTCGCCCATCGCTCAGGGAGCCGATCCGGCCGCCGATGGGACCGGACGAGACAGCAGGCACGGGCGCCATGCGAAGGGCGGCACGACGGTGGACGTTGCGACACTGCGCATCGCATTCGCGATGCTCGCGGCCGTCCTCGTCGTGCTCTTCTACGCGGCGGCCTACCGCCCGACCCGGGCCCCGTTCTCGGGATGGTGGACCCTCGCGCTCACCCTGTTCCTGTGCAGCGCCGTGGCCTTCCTCGGCAACGGGACGCACGGGCAGGCGGTCCTCAACCCGCTCGGCAGCGGGCTGGCCGTGGCGGGGGCGGAGGCGGCCTGGTGCGGCGCGCGGTCCCTGCACACGCGCCCACTGCCGCGGCGCCTGCTCCTGGTCGGACCTGCGCTCGCCGTCATCGCCGGCGCCCTCGACGACCCGGCCCACAACACCTGGGCCGGCGGGCTGACCTTCCTGGTGCTGATGAGCGCGGGCTTCGCCGGGGCCAGCCTGGAGATGCGCGCGGCCGCACGCTCGCTGACCGAGCGGACCACCGACCGCCGCGAGACCGATGGACAGGGCCTGCTCGTCCTCGTCGCGGCCCTCCGCTACGCCTCCGGGCTGCTGGCGGTCTACTACGCGGCCCGCGCGGCGGCGTACCTCTGGGTGGGGCCGTTCAGCCACACCTTCACCACGTACTTCGGCGCCGGACCCACGACGCTGCTGCTGATCATCCAGCTGGCCACCGTGTCGTTCAGCATGTCCTCGCTGAGCACGCTGCAGCAGCTGGCCGACCTGCGGCAGCGCGCCCTCTACGACCAGCTGACCGGCCTCATGCGGGCCCAGGAGTTCCGTCGGTACGCCGCCGCAGCCCTGCCGCACCTGGCCCGCCAGGGCGAGGTGACCGTCGCGGCGATGGTCGACTTCGACCACTTCAAGGACGTCAACGACCAGCTCGGGCACCGCGCCGGCGACGACGTACTGCGTGCGCTCGGCCACGCCGCGCAGGCCACCGTCGGGCGCGCCGGCATCTGCGGCCGGCTCGGCGGAGACGAGTTCGCGCTGCTCTTCCCGGCGGCCTCCGTCGACGACGCCGAGCGGCAGCTGGACGCGATGGTCGAGGCGTTCGAGCGCTCGGTGCACCTGTCCGACGGCCGGATCCCGACCTTCAGCATCGGCATCGCCCCCGCCACCGACGACACCTCCATCGCCACCCTGCTCGACCGCGCCGACCAGGCCCTGTACCGGGCCAAGCGATCGGGTCGCAACTGCGCCGTGCGCGGCTGACGCGACCTGATCCTGTCCGCGCGGCCCGCTAGGGTTGCCGGCATTGCCAGCGGCCGCGCCCCCGAAGCCGGCTCCAGGAGGCCGTTCGATGATCCGCTTCAGTCATGTCACCAAGAGCTACCCGGATGGGACCGTCGCCGTCGACGACCTGACGATGGAGGCGCCCGCCGGGCAGATCACCGTCTTCGTCGGGCCCTCGGGGTGCGGCAAGACGACGAGCCTGCGGATGATCAACCGGATGGTCGAGCCGACCTCGGGCAGCATCGAGATCGGCGGCATCGACGCGGAGACCCTCGCCACGCACGAGCTGCGCCGCCGGATCGGCTACGTCATCCAGCACGCCGGGCTGTTCCCGCACCGCACGATCATCGACAACGTGGCGACGGTGCCCTACCTGCTCGGCCAGGGCAGGCGCGAGGCACGCGCCCACGCCGCCGAGCTGCTCGAGCGGGTCGGCCTGCCGAGCCACTTCGCGAAGCGCTACCCGGCGCAGCTCTCGGGCGGGCAGCAGCAGCGCGTCGGCGTCGCCCGCGCGCTGGCCGCCGACCCGCCGGTCCTGCTGATGGACGAGCCCTTCTCCGCCGTCGACCCGGTGGTGCGCGAGCAGCTCCAGGACGAGCTCCTCGCCCTGCAGGCGGACCTGGGCAAGACGATCGCGTTCGTCACCCACGACATCGACGAGGCGATCAAGCTCGGTGACCAGATCGCGGTCATGCAGCACGGCGGACGGCTCGCGCAGCTCGCGACGCCGGCCGAGCTGCTCGCCCGTCCGGCCGACGCCTTCGTGGCGGGGTTCGTCGGCCGCGACCGCGGCTATCGCGCGCTCGGCTTCACCGACGGTGCCGTGCTGCCGACGCAGGACGAGCCGACGGTCCTCCACGGTGCTGCCCTCCCTCCCGCCAGCGCCGCAGCCGCCTCCGGACGCGACGGGGCCTGGATCCTCGTCGTCGACGACGCCGGCGCTCCCCTGGGCTGGGTCGACCTGTCCGCCGGCGACCAGGGCGACCAGGGCGACGCGGAGGACGGCCGGATCAACCGCAGCGGCACCACCGTCGTCCAGGGCAGCTCCCTGCGCGCCGCGCTCGACGCCTGCCTGTCCTCGCCCTCCGGGCGCGGCGTCGTGGTCGACGACGACGGACGCCTGCTCGGTACGACGGGCCTCGGCGACGTGATCTCCCTGATCGAGCAGCGCGAGGCGCCCGCGTCATGACCGTGCTCGCGGCCAGCTCGTCGCCCTGGGCCTTCGTCGCCTACTTCCACGACCACATGTCCGAGGATCTGGGCTGGCTGTGGGCGCACACCTGGCTGTCCGTCGTACCGGTGCTGGCCGGGCTCGTCCTGTCGCTGCCGCTGGGGTGGCTGGCGCGGCGCTACAAGATCCTCTACCCGCCGCTGATGACGGTGACCGGGCTGCTCTACACGATCCCGTCGATCGCGCTGTTCGTGCTGGTCCCGCCTGCCCTCGGCCTCGATCCGCTGAGCCCGCTGCAGGTGCCCATCGCGCTGACCGTCTACTCGGTCGCGCTGCTGGTCCGGGTCGTCGCCGACGGCCTGGCCGCCGTGCCCGAGGACACCCTGCAGGCCGCCACCGCGCTCGGGTTCACCCGGTGGGGCCGGCTGTTCAAGGTCGAGCTGCCCATCGCCGTCCCGGTCATCAGCGCCGGCGTGCGCGTGGCCGTCGTCGCCAACGTCAGCATCGTCGCCATCGCCGGCACGATCGGGATGGCGAACCTCGGCGCGCTGTTCGACCAGGGCTTCAAGCTGTCCACGAACCAGCCCTACTACCCGCCGATCGTGCTCGGCATCGTGCTGTGCGTGCTGCTCGCGCTCGTCCTCGACCTCGCCGTCGTCCTGCTCGAGCGGCTGCTGACGCCGTGGCGGAAGGCGGTGCAGCGATGATCAACGACACGTTCGGCTGGCTGACCGACCCGGCCCACTGGTCCGACACCCGCTTCGACACCGGCATCTGGACCCAGATCCAGGCCCACCTGCTCTTCTCGGCGATGGCACTCGGCATCGCCCTGGTCATCGCGCTCCCGCTGGGCCTCGTCATCGGCCACACCGGCCGCGCCACCTCGCTGGTGACGATCGTGAACACCGTCCGCGCGCTGCCGACCGTGGGCATCCTGGTGCTGCTGGTCGTGATCATCGCCCCGCACTTCTACGGGCGCACCGACGCCGGCTACCTGATCCCGACCGAGGCCGTGCTGGTCCTGCTGGCGGTCCCGCCGATCCTGGCCAACACGTTCGCCGGGATCCAGAACGTCGACCCGAGTGTCCGTGACGCCGCCTACGGTATGGGCATGACCGGCCGCCAGGTGCTCACCAGGGTCGAGCTCCCCAGCAGCCTGCCGCTGATCTTCTCCGGGCTCCGCTCGGCCACCCTGCAGGTGATCGCCACGACGACCATCGCGTCGTACGTGACGCTCGGCGGGCTCGGCCGGTTCATCTACGACGGTCTCGCCCAGCAGGACTACCCGCAGATGATCGGCGGCGCCGTACTCGTCGCCGCACTCGCCCTTCTCGTCGACCTGCTGCTCGCCGTGGTGCAGAGGTACGCCGTCTCCCGTGGCATCACCCGTAGGTTCTCGACCAGGACACGCCAGGCCCATCTCCCAGGACCCGTCGAAGGAGCAACATCATGAAGAAGCAGATCATCGCCACCGGACTCGCCCTCCTCACCGGGCTCACGCTGGCGGGCTGCGGCAGCAACAACACCGCAGCCGACAACACCGGCGGGACGGTCGCGTCGAACCTGATCTTCGGCGGCCCCGCGGAGTTCAAGACGCGCGCGACCGGCCTGCCGGGCCTGAAGGACAAGTACGGCGTCGAGTTCGGCAAGTTCACCGTGACCGACACCGGCGGCCCGGTGACCGTCAACGCGCTGCTGCACGGCCAGATCGACGCCGCCGACCTGTTCACCACCGACCCGTCGATCGCCGCGAACCACTTCGTGATCCTCCAGGACCCCAAGAGCGTCTTCGCGGCCCAGAACATCGTGCCGATCATCAACGCCAAGCTCGCCACCCCCGGCGTCACGTCCACGCTCGAGGCGATCTCGTCCAAGCTGACGACCGCGGGGCTCACCGAGCTGGTCGGCAAGGTGCAGAACGACAAGGAGGACCCGGCCGACGTGGCGTCCGCGTGGCTCAGCGAGAACGGTCTGGCGGGCAAGGGCACGGCGGCGGCCGGCACCAGCCTCACGGTCGGCTCCGCGAACTTCCCCGAGAACGTCGTCCTCGCCGAGATCTACGCCGAGGCGCTCACCGACCAGGGCGCGCAGATCAGCACCAAGCTCAACATCGGCAGCCGGGAGAAGTACTTCCCGGCCCTGGAGTCCGGCTCGCTGGACCTCTTCGCCGAGTACACCGGCACCGCCCTCACCTACCTGGACCCGAAGGCCACCGCCTCCGCCCCGGCCGACGTCTACGCGGCGCTGCAGAAGGCACTTCCCGCGAGCCTGAAGGCGCTGAAGTACTCCGAGGCCCAGGACAGCGACGCCGTGGTCGTCACCCAGGCCACCGCCGACAAGTACCACCTGACCTCGATCGCCGACCTGGCGAAGGCGGCGAGCTAGTCCCTGGTCGACGGATCGGGGCCGTCCGGCCCCGATCCGTCAGAGCCGCGGGTCGACCGGCTCCGACTCCAGCGCCAGTACGGCGAACACGGCCTGGTGCACCTTCCACAGCGGCTCGTGCTCGACGAACGCGGTGAGCGCCTCGATGCCGAGACCGTGCTCGCGCTGGGCGAGCTGGCGCTTCTTGCCCAGCGACCGGTTCCGGAGTACGTCGAGGGAGTCGGTGTAGTCGGGCCCGTAGATGATCCGCAGGTACTCGCGGCCGCGCACCTTGATGCCGGGCTGGACCCGGCCCTCGGTCAGGTGCGCGGGCTTGACGACCATGCCCTCTCCCCCGCCCGCGGTGAGGTCCAGCCACCACTGCGTGGCCGCCTCCCGCTCGCCGGGCGAGGAGAGGTCGACGAATCGGTGCCGGGTCGGGGTGATCAGCTCGCCCTGCAGCCTGGCGAGCTCCGCGAGGTGCCACTCGTGAGACTCGGTGAGTGCGAGTGCCCGGCCCTCCGCCGCGAGGATCTGGAAGGGCGCGAGCGTGACGCCCTCGAGGCCGTCGGTGGGCCGGACGTAGGCCGCGTAGGCGTCGCGGAACGCACCCGCGTTCGCGAGTCGGCGCCGGGACCTGTCCGCGAGGGCGGAGACGTCGAGTCCGCGGTCCTGCGCCTGCGCCAGCACGTCGAGGACCTCCGGCAGCGCGCCGCGCGCGGCGGCCCCCACTGACGCGTACTGGGCCTTGATCAGGTCGATGGCCTTGGCCGACCACGGCAGCAGCTCGCAGTCCAGCGCGACCCAGTCGCTGTCGAGCGACTCGAGGAGCGGCCGGGCCGCGACGCGGAGCCGGTCGACCAGCTCGGTCGTGTCGTCGAAGAACGGCCGGCCGGTCCGCGTGTAGACGACACCGGTGCTGCCATCGCCGACACCGAAGCGGCGCTCGGCCGTCTCGGCGTCCTTGGCGATGACGGCGACGGCCCGCGAGCCCATGTGCTTCTCCTCGCACACCACGCGGGTGACTCCCCAGCCGGCGTACTCCTCGAAGGCCTGCTCGGGGTGCTCCAGGTAGCCCTCGATCCTCGAGGTCGCGACCGGCGACATCGTCGGCGGCAGGTAGATCAGCCAGCGCGGGTCGACGGCGAAGCGGCTCATGATCTCCAGCGCGGCGGCGGCGTTCTCCTCGGGGATCTTGACCTTGCCGGCGTGCGTGGTCTCGAGCCAGCGCGTGCCGGCGACGTCGTCGATGCGCAGGACCGTCGCCTCGCGGGCGGAGGTCGAGGGGGCGAGCGGCCGCACCGGCTCGTACCACTGCTGCTCGGCAGGTACGGCGACGATCTCCCGCTCGGGATAGCGCAGCGCCGTCAGCTCGCCGCCGAACACGACCCCGGTGTCGAGGCAGATGGTGTTGTTGATCCACTCCGCCTTCGGGACCGGCGTGTGCCCGTAGACGACCATCGCCTGCCCGCGGTAGTCCTGTGCCCACGGGTAGCGGACCGGCAGCCCGTACTCGTCGGTCTCGCCGGTGGTGTCGCCGTACAGGGCGAAGGCGCGCACCCGGCCCGAGGACCGGCCGTGGTACGACTCCTTGAGTCCGGCGTGGGCCACGACCAGCCGGCCGTCGTCGAGGACGTAGTGGCTGATCAGCCCGTCCATGAACGCGAGCGCCCGCGCGACGAAGTCCTCGGAGCCGGCCTGCAGCTGGGCGAGCGACTCGGCCAGACCGTGCGACACCGTCACCTTCGAGCCCTTGAGCGCCCGCACGAGCTTGGCCTCGTGGTTGCCGGACACGCACAGGGCGGTGCCCGCGGCGACCATGCCCATGACCAGGCGCAGCACCCCGGGGGTGTCCGGACCGCGGTCGACCAGGTCCCCGACGAAGACGGCCTGGCGACCCTCGGGATGCGTCGCCCCGACGGCATCCGCGCCGTCGTACTCGATCCGCCAGCCGAGGCGGGTCAGCAGCGTGCGGAGCTCGGAGGCGCAGCCGTGGACGTCGCCGATGATGTCGAAGGGACCGTGGACCTCCCGCCGGTCGTTCCAGGGCCGCTCGCGGACGATCTCGGCGCCCTCGACCTCGTCGGTGCCGTGCAGCACGTGGACCCGGCGGAACCCCTCCTTGGCGAGGCGCCGGACGGACCGCTTGAGGTCGCGGTGCTGCCGGGCCACGACATGCCGGCCGAAGTCGCGGTCGGGCCGCAGCCGGTTGCGCTCGATCGCGACGTCCTCGGGTACGTCGATCACGATGGCGTCGACGAGGACGTCGTGGCTCCGGGCCAGCGCGATCAGCGAGGCGCGGGCTGTCTGCTGCACGTTGGTGGCGTCGACGACGGTGAGGAGCCCGCGGCGCAGGCGAGTCCCGACGATGTAGTGCAGGACGTCGAAGGCGTCCGGGGTGGCGGACTGGTCGTTCTCGTCGTCGGCCACCAGGCCGCGGCAGAAGTCGCTGGAGATCACCTCGGTGGGCTTGAAGTGCGTGCGCGCGAAGGTGGACTTGCCGCTTCCGGACACACCGACGAGGACGACCAGGCCCATCGCCGGGACGGTGATCCGCCGCTGCGCGGTGTCAGTCATCGGTGCTCTCCTTCCGGGTGAAGATCGCCATCTGGGTGGGGGTGCCGAGGGTCTCGTCGCGCTCGCCGATGCCACGGCGCTCGACGGTGTAGCCGTACGTCGCCGCGACGCGGTCCGACCACGCGGCGAACTCCTCGCGGGACCACTCGAAGCGGTGGTCCGGGTGCCGCATCCCGACCAGGCCGTCGTAGAGCACGTTGTACTCGCCGTTGGGGGTGGTCACGACGACCGCGCCCGGCTTCGCCGCCCCGAAGACGACGCGCTCGAGGGCGCCGAGCCGCGGCGGGTCCACGTGCTCGACGACCTCCATCAGCACGGCGGCGTCGAAGCCGGCGTACCGCTCGTCCTCGTAGGTGAGCGCGCCCTGGAACAGCTGGACGCGCTCGGCCTGCCGCTCGCCCATCCGGTCCAGGTGCAGCCGCCGGGCGGCGTGCTGGAGCGAGCGGGTCGAGACGTCGCTGCCGGCGACGCGCGCGAACCCCGGTGTCCTGACCAGCCGGTCGAGGAACTGGCCGGGGCCGCAGCCCAGGTCGATGACCGAGCGCGCGCCGAGGTCGAGCAGCACCTGGTGCACGGCCTCGTGCCGCTGGGTGTTGAGCGGCACCCGCTTCGCCGCGGGCTGCAGGACCTCCTCGTCCTCGGCCGGCTCGATGGCCTCCTCGACCTCGTCGCCGAGCTCGGCCAGCCGGGAGAGCGCCACGCGCGTGAGCGCGGCGCGACGACCCAGGTAGCGGCGGGTGATCAGGCCCGCGTCCGGGTGGCCGGCGAGCCACCCCTCCCCCGAGCGGAGGAGCTTGTCGACCTCGTCCGGCCCCTGCCAGTAGTGCTTGGACTCGTCGAGCACCGGCAGCAGCACGTGCAGCTGGTTGAGGGCGTCGGCGAGCCGGACGGTGCCCGTCAGGCGGAGCCGGACGTAGCGGGAGTCGCCCCACTCCGCGAACGCCTCGTCCAGCGGGATCGGCTCGGCCTCGACGGTCCAGCCCAGGGGCGCGAAGAGCCGGTGGGCGATGTCGCTCCCGCCCCGGCACGGCAGCACCGGGATGGCGATCTCCAGCGGGATGGCGGAGTCGGCGAGCTCCTGGCGCGCGTTGCAGCGACCGCTGCGTGCGGTGCTGAAGACGTCGGCCATGGCGACGCCGAGCAGCGACGAGGCGGCGTACGAGCGGTCGTTGACGTACTGCCCTAGGCTGAAGTCGGGAGCGTTCTTGCCCCGCGACCGGGCGAGCCGGACGGGGTCCACGTCGAGCATCAGCGCGACGGTGCAGCGCTCCTCACCGGCCTCCGGGTAGAAGACGGTGACCGTGCCGAACGACTGGGTGAACTCCTGCACGCGGTCGGGGTGCTTGTGCAGCAGGTAGCCGAGGTCGGTCGCCGGCTGGTGGGTGGTCGTCACGGTCAGCAGCACAGCGCCATCCTGTCTGACGTCGGAAGTCGGGTGGGTGGATTCGGAAGGCATCGGTACGGCGACCGCCCGCAGGGGGCGGCCGCCGTACCGATCAGAACGGCCAGTGCTGGTCGCGTCCCGCCTCGACGAGCGGGATCGCGGCGAAGCCCTGATCGCTCAGGCCACCGAACGTGTGCCGGTTGCCGGCACCGGACGGGCCGTGGCCGTACTGGTAGCCGGCGAGGTTGAACGTGTACACCGGCACCCTCTCGGGAACCGCCTTCGTCGGCTCCGCGCCCCGCCAACCGGCCCAGGCCTGCTCGTCGGTGACGATCACGACCCGGTCGTGGGCCCGGTAGTGCCGGCGTACGGCGTCCGCGGTGTTGGTGCCACCGAGGTTGCCGAACCGGCCCGCCAGCGCCAGCACCGACTCACCGCGTTGGATCCGGACCGCACGGTTGTCGGTGCCGAACTCCACGAGGTCCGCCGTGCCCGCACGAACGGCCAGGGCCGCGCCGAACACGGCCGCCGCGTCCGCACGGGTGACCGTCGAACGCCGGGACAGCCGGGTGAACATCGACCCGGAGCGGTCCACGAGCACCAGCGTCCGCCCGGGCAGCGACGGCACCGAGGCGAGGCTCGCCTGCAGCGCCTGCTCCAGCGCCCAGCCCCAGCGGAGCGAGGGCGCCGTGCGGTACGCCGCGAGGAACCGCAGCGGCAGCTGCCGCGAACGGGAGACCTCGCCCGGATCGGCCAGCCGCGCCGCCACCCGGACCGCGACCTCGTCCGAGACTCCCGCCTCGTCGAAGTTGCGCAGGTTGCGCAGCAGCGCCATGTAGCCCATCGAGGGGATCAGCGCCTCCCACGCCGACGCGTCCAGCGGACCCTGCAGCCAGCCGGCGACCTGCTCCCAGGTCATCGCGGCCGCCGCCAGGGCCTGCTCATCCTGCGTGAGAACGGCACGCCGCTGCTCCACCGGCAGCGACAGCAGACGCTGCCGAGCCTGCAGCACCCCGAGCTGGTCGGGGATCGCGTCGGCCCGGTCGTGACGGCGATCGAGCGCGTGCCGGAACAGCGCGCTCTGCCGGTCGTCCCGCGGCGACGGGTGGGTCAGCTCGAGTACGTCGGCGAACCGGAATCCCCGGGCCTGTCCGTCGTACTTGACCAGGGAGCGCTCGGTGTAGAGGCGCGTCGCGGCGTCGGCCACACCCCGCTTGACCGGCTTCGGGAACGCCCGGCCGTAGCGCCCGGCCCAGTAGGCCAGGAACTCGCCCGGCTCGTCCGCGCGGTCCAGGGCGGCGTCCACGATGCCGCGGTTGCCGCCGTCGATGCCGGCCGCGAGACGCGCCCGAACGGCCTCCGCGGCGACCACCAGGGCGACCGACCGGAGGTTGACGCCGGTGCGCAGCCAGCGCACGAGCCCCAGCACCGAGTCGCCGTCCTCGACGGCGACCCGGGCGACGAGCCCGCGCAGCCGCGCGTCCCGCTCCGCGGCCGCCTCGTAGAAGGTGTCCTCGGCGACGAAGGAGGTGACCGCGAGCAGGAACAGCTCGCCCTGGGCGTCCCGTGCGTAGCCGGGTGCGCCCTCGAAGGTGGCGCCGCTGGGGCGCTCACCGGTGACGACACCGCTGGTGCCGGTGCGGAGGATGCCCCGCAGGTTGAACTTGCTCATCTCATGTCCCTCCTTCCGAGGGCTGGGTGGGGTGGTGGTGGGTGGGTGGTGTCCGAGGACAGGGGCGACGGCGGCGTCGTCTCCAGCACAAGGAGTTCGTTGTCATCGAAGTAGCCGCTGTCTGCGCACCGGACACCGGACGCAACGCGGAGTGCCGAGGACCGAGGTCGACGAAGGATCGTGGTGCTCTGCCCTTGAGCTACACCCGGCCGAACCGGGTGACGGGACTCGAACCCGCAACAACCCCATGAGAAGTGGAAGTAGCCCTCGTCTTCGCACCGGCACTGCCGCGTTGCGACGTCTTCAGTTGTGGCCGCCCCGGAACGACGAGAGCCGCCGGCTGCGACAGCAGCGGGCGGCTCCCCTGGGGTGCACGGATGCACTACAGGAGAGACCCCGGGGGCTCGTTCTCGCATCGACCCAGGTGCGAGCACGGCAGGCTCGCGGCAGGCCTGCCGGCCGACCACATCAACTGCTCTTTGCGCGTCACCGGGACTCCTCGACTTCTCTTCGCGGCACGGTGCCGCGGAGAGAAGTGTGGCCCGCGCCGGGGCGCCGGGCCAAGCGATTTAACGGCCCGGGTGCTCCTCGCCGCGCGACTCCCAGTACGCGATGTGCGACCGGTGCAGCCAGTCGTCGACCCACCGCCGATCGGGCTGGTCCGGGACCGCGCCGTCGTCACCGGCCGCCACCAGCGCGGCCTCGGACCTGTCGAGCGCATCCAGCACCTCGGACAGCGGGACCTCGCCGCGGCGTACCGACCGCAGGAAGGACAGGTCGGGCTCGGGCACCGGAAGCGTGATCCGCCCGGTACGCAGCAGCTCGACGCCCTGTACGCCCAGCCGCAGGGCATGCATCGCGAACTTGGTGTCGTAGCCGTGCACGGCGACGAGCTCCGGCCGGTTGGTGTGGGCACCGGACTCACCGAGCATCGCGGCCTTCTGGCTCTGCAGGTAGCCGAGGAACCGGGCCGCCGCCAGCCTGGAGACGAAGCGGTGGGCGTTGTCGACGAGCTCGGCGCCGACAGCGTTGCGGAACACAACCTCCTCGTCAGGGACGAATAGCGCGAGCAGGACGGTCGGGTTGCCCGCCAGAGCGAGCCGGCACCACTTCCGCGCCGAGTAGACGACGACATCGAGATCGCCGGCACCGGATCGGTTCGCGAGTCCCCCGGGCTTGTCCCACACGGTGTGGCGCTGGAACTGCTCGAACTCGACCTCCGCCTCGCCCTCGATGCCGCGGGGCACGCGGGCGAGGCCGGTGACGAACTCCCGCGGCTCCAGGCAGATCCCCATCTCGTCGCGATCGTCCTGACCGCTGATGGACGTCCCGTGTACGCCGGACCCGACCTGCACACGCAGGATCAGGCCCGCCTCCGCGATCGCCCGCGCCTCCTCCGACGCGTGCGGATGATCGAACCCGAGCGGCAGCGACCGCTCACCGTCGATCTCTGCTGCGTGCGCCATGTCGCGAACCGTAGCCGCATGCGTTCGGGACGGGCGAACGCTTTCGACCGCGGCCTCCAACAGCCGTACCACAGACTCACGGGCGTTCCGGACTGGGAGCTTCATGTGCGGCGTGCGCGTTCGTTGCGGATCCCCCAGCAACGGAACCGTGATCCAGGGTGTCCACCTGACGCAGATCGCTGCCCCTTCGGCATCAGCGAGTCGCGCCTAACGAGCTGAGTGAAGACCGCCGACGTCGAGGACGATGTGAAGCCCGGGGCGAACGTGACCGAGAATGCCGAGCTGCGTGAGCGGAGGCACTGCAACCGACTCCTCGAGCAGGAGAACGAGGTCCTCAGCCGTGCGGCGCCTTACCTGTCCCACGCGAACCTGCCGGAAAATGATGTACCCGCTCGTCCGCAAGCTGGGCGTCGACGGGATCCCCGTCACGATGACGTGCCGGGTCCTCAAGCGATGGAAGCTGACCAGGATATGCCAGACCACCGTCAAGCACCCAGAGGGCACACCGCCACCGGACCCGGAGCGGAAGCGGGTGACGGTTCCGGCCGGTTTCGACTCGCTCGCTAACTCCGTGCGCTCCTCGCTCGTATCGAGCAGCAGCACGGGCCGGGCTGGCAGATCGAGTCCCAGGAGGACGACGTCATGACGCTCGTGCGGCCGAACTGCGGCAGCTAGGCGATCGTCCGTGAAAGGCGGATCGGGGAAAGGCGAACCACGACCCGAGCCGAAGGCGATACTGACTGACGCCGGGTGACAGCAAGTCTGATCTGGGGGAAGCATGGCGCGGTGGAGTAGTTGGTTCGCATTCGCGATTGTTCTGGGCGCTCTGTTGCCGGTCCCAGGCATCAGTACGGGCGTCGCCCCAGCAGTAGCCGAACCGGCCCTCACCCAACCGTGGGAGGGCAAGTTTCGTCCGGGCATGCCGTGTGTCGATGTCATCTTTCTCGGTGCTCGCGGCTCAGGTGAACCGTTGAGGCCCACGGCGCCACCAACTGGTGACGATGGAATGGGCGGCCCAGTCGACGTGGCGCTTCATGCATATCTCAAGGGCGTCTCTGGACGCCGAATCGCGTTCCGGCCGATTGCTTACCCGGCGTACGCGGTGCCGACCAAGAGCTCTCAGTTCTGGCGCCCTGCCGCCTGGCGACACTTTCTCGACGGACTGGACGACGGACTCGGCGACACCCTCGACTTCCTCAGGAAACGATCTTTTGTTTGCCCTCACGAGCACTACATCCTCGCCGGATATTCGCAAGGCGCCATGATCATGCACCGGGCAATCTGGTCAACTTTGATTCAGACCGCGATCGGATACGGCCGCCTCGATGGGGTCATTGCGATCGCCGACGGCGACCGCTACCGAGGAGGGCTCAATTACAGCACTGCACGTGGTGGTGAAGGGGTTGGGCAAGTTTTCCGCACCGCCGCGCTCTTCAACTCGAAAGCGGCCCACAAGGCAATCCCCAACGGTTTGGCGAAAAGGTTTCACTCCGTTTGCGACCATGGGGACTTGGTGTGCGACTTCTCGTACGTGATCGCCTCCGATCCGGTGACCGACCTGATTCGATTCGTCCATGGCTTGAGGATCCACAGCACCCAGTACGTCGGCCAGAACGCAACGTTTGTGCGGGTCGCGGCCGCCAATGTTGCGAAACGCACCATGTCCCGGAGCCCCACTTTGCCCATGACCATCGATGACAACATCGTCCCTGGCACCGTCGGGAAGCCCTTTGTCGGCTCGTTTCACGCGCATGGCGGATCCGGACCATACGCCTGGAGCCTTAAGGCAGGCCCTCCGGGTCTAAGCATCAATTCCTCAACCGGAGCCCTGGAGGGGTTGGCCACCGCTGAGTACACCTTGATCACAGTCCAGGCTCGGGATCATCGCGGGCAGGCGGTCGATTTTCAGGAGGCCCTTTACGCCGCCCCTGCCCGAGGGGATGGCCCTCCAGCCTGGTCGACCGTGTCGGGCTCGCGTCGCAACACCACCTGCGGCATTGGGACTGACGGAAGCGGATTCTGTTGGGGGGACAACGAATACGGCGCTGTCGGTGACGGAACCGGTGGCTACGACAACAATGGAGACCCGATGTCCGTCCGATCGCCGGAGCGCTTGCCTGGAACTTGGGCCGCGATCGAAACGACCGGCGAAGCCACGTGCGGCGTGCAGACCGACGACACGGGTTGGTGCTGGGGGGACAACCGATTCGACGCCATAGGGAACGGTGCGACCGGTGACATAGTCTCCTCGCCTGTGGCTATCCCGGGCCAATGGAGGAGCCTGACAACAGACGGGATGTCGACTTGCGGCATCCGGACGGACGACACCGCCTGGTGCTGGGGGGACAACTCTGCTGGCCAGGTCGGTAATGGCGCCAGCGGCGGTAGCGTCGGAATGGCGACGCAACTGAGCGGCTCGTGGACCAGTCTCAACCTGCAACCTGGGCCTGCGGGTGCAGCGACAGTGTGTGGGGTCCAAACGGACGGGACCGGCTGGTGTTGGGGTAGCAACTATTCAGGTCAGATCGGCAACGGGATGAGCGGAAACGTCGTGACCACGCCGTACAAGCTTGCCGGTACCTGGCTCAGCCTCGAACCAACCGAATACACGACATGCGGAATCCAGACCGACCACACAGGGTGGTGTTGGGGCTCCGACGATGTCGGACAGGTCGGCGATGGCTCATCCGGCGTTGACAGGGTCGTCTCTTCGCCGAGCCCGCTTCCGGGCCTGTGGTCGATGCTCGACACGGCAGGCGACGTTGACAGCAACTTTGCATCGACTTGCGGTGTGCAAACGAACGGAACGGGTTGGTGCTGGGGGGACAACACCAACGGCAAGATTGGGAATGGGACGAGCGGCGGGATCATGGCGTCGCCGTCGCAGGTTGCCGGATCGTGGGCCACGATCTCTTCGGATTGGGCGCGAACCTGCGGAATTCAGGCGGACGGCACGGCGTGGTGTTGGGGAGCCAACTCGCATGGTGAAGTTGGGAGCGGAACAACCAGCCCGGTAGTCACAACTCCCGCGCAACTTCCAGGTTGGTGGGACAGTCTCGTGACGGGCGCGACATCCTGTGGCGTGCGCACCGATAACACAGGGTGGTGCTGGGGATGGAACACGTATGGGTCGGTCGGCGACGGCGGCACGTCGCCCGCGGTTACGCCGTTCGCGCTGCCCACGAAGCCGGCGGGTTGATGACCATCTAGTCCTACCCACTGTCGCGCGGCGGGGCGCATAAGCATCACCGCTGTGGTCACACCGACCCGGGCTCCCATCACTCGCCGAACAGGTCGTCCTCAGCATGCATCATCCCGTCGGGTGTCAAGACGAATCGCCTGTTCGGCTTCCAAGTCAGAACGTCATCACGAAGCCTGATGCATGCGAATGCGGCGTCGCAGTTGCGCTTCTCCCGCAACTGATAGCCAATCTCCTCTTCGCAGGCCGCGACAATCTGGTTCAGACCGCTCGGGCTTTTGTTGATCCGTTGGATCTCGGAGCGTGCCGTCGTCGTGAAGGACCCAACTGGTCCTCAACGATCACGGTCCGCCCAGTCAATTCGTCGCGACCGATCAGGTCGAGCGAGAAGTCATCGACCGGATGCTCGGCAACTTCGAGGGCTTAGTTCCATCCCGAGCATGTCGCTCAGGACGTCGCCATTGTCGAGCAACTACGGAGTGAAGTTCAGTGCCTCGTGCGGCCAGACCTCTCACGGAGGGACGACAGCGATGCGACGTGGCTCGTCGACGGAGTCACGTGAGCAGCCTGCCATGGTCGACCGCCCGGACAGACCGGAGCGGTTGCCAGCGGACCACCTTCAGCGGCCGATTTCACGGTCACTTCCGACGAAGCGGGGAGTAACGCTTCGCGAGTCAAAAAACGAACCAGGTCCGACTCGCGTTTCCGCAGGTCAGACCCGGTTTTCTTTGTAGCGGGGGTACTCCGCGCACCTAGCGCTTCGCCGTTCCGCCGATGCCTTCCAAGCGGGGTTTGTGGTGGTGCCATGGCATCTGCCACCCCTTGCTGCACCGGCTCCGACGGTACGCCCGGTTGCCGACAGTCGGGAATACCGGCTCGCACAGAAGGGGTCCGCCCCCGCTCCGGTCGGCTTCTGAGGCGAGCCGCTTGGGGCACGCGGTCGATCTTCGGGTAGGCGAATTGCCGAATTCGCCCTCAGGCCCCCGACCTGCGATCGACACTGTGCCCATGAATGAGCCGTCGCCTCACCAGGACAACGATGCAACCAAGCGCTGTCCGTTCTGCGCCAGCGACATCCGAGTGCAAGCGGTCGTGTGCCCCTTCTGTCGACGCGACCTTCCGTCGACGGCATCGAGTCTCCACGACGCCCTACCAGCGACCGCGGGCACAGCTCCGCGTCCGCGAGGTCCGGCAGCCAGCACGAGGGGGCCCCTGGTCATGCTCGTCTCGGCCAGCGTGGTCATCGTCCTGGCTGCCGGTGCAGCGATCTTCACACTCACCGGCAGGCACTCAAGCACCCGAAACCCAGTCCATACGTTGCGCGGAACGCTCCTGGTCGACGCGGTGTATCCGAGCTCGGATCACGAATGGTGCGGCCAGATCCTGAGTGCTGGGGAAGCTCTCGACCAGATGGACAAGATGCTGACAAGGAACCGTTCGCAGCCCTGCTCAGCCGGTCCGGGCGGCGGCTACGACGACATCCGCGACGGCGCGGACGTCACCGTCTACGACGCCTCAGGAAAGATCCTCGCGACCGGCCAACTCAGCGGCGGCACAGCCGATGAGCATGGCGTCGAGTTCTCTTGGACGGTCGAGAACGTCCCGGAGCAGCCCGTGATCCAGGTCGAGGTCTCGCACCGGGGCAAACTCAACTACACGCTGGATCGTCTCAAGGCGGACAACTGGTCCGTCGCCAACCAGCTCGGCGGATAGGAACGGGTCAACGCAATGCGAGGACTCGCCGTAGGTCGGACCCGCGACCGGGGGCGAGCCGGATGTCGTCGACGCTCGCCGGGAAGGGATGGCGTTGGACCTCCCCGCGGCCCGAGCGGCAATGAGTGCCGTCCCGTCGTGATCGGTCAGGCCGCTGCCCGCGGCGATCCGCTGCGGAGGCCGGGTAGCAACGAAGATCATCACGACTCCCATTAGGGTTCTTGCGTGCGCACCCGAACGCATTCCTTACGCGGATGGGATGCCGCCACTCAGCGCGTTGTCGAGTCGAAGTGGCTGGTTCCCTCGGCGGTACCGGTCGGGTCCGTGATCGGCACTTTCTTCATCACGCTCGGCCAAGACTTCCACGGATGGGACTGGGCGTGGGCACTCGGCGGACTGGCCCTGTGTCTGGCATCGGCATTCCTTCTCGTCGTGCGCGAGGTTGGTACGGCGGCCCGCGCGGCGGCCTCTGAACTCGAGGCGGGCCGTCTCCATGTCGCAATGAAGGACGCCTTGCAGCCAGTCGCCGAACTCATTGCGGCAATGCCGGCGAAGACGAAGCGTCAACGCGAGGCCGAGGTGAAGAACGTGGCGACGCAGGCCGTTGGGGCACTCACCTTGCTACTCAAGGATGTGAACCGGTTGCGGGCGGTTGTTTATCAACTCGACCCCAGCGGGATGTCGGCAGTGGCCTACGCCGGTCGCGGCGACAAGCCCTCACCCTTTCTGTCGGGCACCGCCCGTGGCGACTATGCGCTCCAGATGGTGGCGGCGGGCGGTGACTGGTTCGAGCCCGACACGGCCGAGGCCACCAACGTCGCGTACGCAGGCAGCGGCTCCGGTTATCATGCCTATATCTCCGCTTCCATCCGCACCGACGCAGACGCATTCGGCATGGTCACTGTGGATGCGCCCGAGGCGGGCGACCTCGTCGACACCGACCGCCAAATCGTCCTCCTGGTCGCGGACCTCCTGGCAATCGCGTACGCAGAGGCAGACAGGCCCTAGGCAAGTTGTTGTGTCGGACCAATAGGACACCGTGCTAGTACCATGGACCGCGACGGCGAGGAGGACGCTGTGACGAAGATTCGCCTCAAGGAGACGACACCACGCAAGGTCGCGGACGTGACGTCGCCTGCCGCGGTGCAGCGCATCTGGGCTGAAGCCGCGAAAGCAGTGCGCAAGGAATCGATCGTCGTTCAGCGACGCCGGAAGCGGGCCATCGCCAGCTGATCCACCGCAACATTCTTACTGGGTGTGTCCCATTTCGCGGCTGAGTGAGGGGCCCGGAAAGACCCACGCTCATGTCGATGTGAGGATGCCACTAGCCGTAGAGGGGTGGCCCCGCAGTGTCGGCCGCGTCGGCCGCGTCGGCCAGCCAAGCGGCGAAGCCGCGTGCCTCATCCGGGTTGAGCAGCAGGGTCGCACTGAGTCCACCACCCTCGATCGGCGTGAAAAAGCCATCGGGAACCCTGACGGTGAAGGTGACGCCACCACGTTCACCGTCGCCGACCGGAAACGCGGCAGCGCGCACCATGCCACCTCCGCCCGAGAGAACGCCGCCCTGGTCTTCCCACACGGTCCGTGGCTGAGTCATGAAGCGACCCTAGGGGACCCCTTACGGATTCGTCCGCTCATGGCATCCCGCGCGGTCACGCTGCGGCTGGAAGTGCGCGCCGGGGAGCCTGAGCACGCGACAGGTGGCGCAGGGTGGTGGCGATGCACGCGACCTGGAGCCAGCCGGTCGCGGAGGTGGTGGTGTTCTCAAACGACTTCGCGAGTCGCCGGGAGCGGCCGAGCCGTCCGCGCGCGACCTCGACCCGCCAGGCGTGCCGGATGGGACGGAACACCGGCTGCTTGTCGTCCCACCCGACGCGGCGCAGCTCGAGGCCATGCTGACGGCCCAGCGTGTCCGCGGCAGCCGCGGTGACGCCACGGTCCACGAGGACCGGGTCCAGCCGGCCGACGACGCCCTGGTTGGTGAGGTGCTCCAGCATCAGCTCAGTCGTCCGGTTCTCGTGGGTCGAGGCCCCGGCAACTACACGGTCAAGGCCAAGGTCACCAAGGGACGCCGATCATCACGGTCAAGCCGAACTCCGCCGCTCCGGAGGAGGGTGCCGGCGCCGGCACCGTCGAGAACGTCTCCGTGACGATCTCGGACGCCGCCAAGACCGCGCAGATCGTGGCCTCGCAGCCGCGTCAGGCGACCGGTCGCCCCGAGCTCACCGAGGCCGCCATCGTGGTCTCCGGTGGTCGTGGCACCGGCGGTGACTTCACCGCGGTCGAGGCCCTCGCCGACGCCCTCGGTGCCGCCGTGGGCGCCTCGCGTGCCGCCGTCGACCAAGACGGTCTCGCCGCAGCCGTACGTCGCCAACGGCATCTCCGGTGCGATCCAGCACCGCGCCGGCATGCAGACCTCGAAGACCATCGTGGCCGTCAACAAGGACGAGGAGGCCCCGATCTTCGAGCTCGTGGACTTCGGCGTCGTGGGCGACCTGCACACGGTGCTCCCGAAGGTCACCGAGGGCATCAACACCACGAGGCATTGATGACACTCGGCCGTCGCGGCAACCACTTCAGCGATTGGTACCCATCTGATCAACAGTCATCATGCCCGAGTTCGGCGCCAAGTAGTCCCGCGAGGAGCGGCGACTGCGTGAGGACTTCGTCCTGTCCAGCGCCGAGACGGAGTCCAGATCAAGTGAGCAAACTCGGGCGTTGGCTCTGTCCTGGTCACGGACACGCAAGCAAGCATCCTGGAGCCGCCCGACTGTCGGCGCTTCCGCCTAGAGTGCGCGACCATGGCGAATGCTCGGATCTCATCTGCTCGTCGCGGCCGGCGTAAGAGCGCGGTGCGAGTTGCCGACCGACCAGACCTCCTGGCATCTCACGTCATCAGCCTGTTTCGTGGCGACTTCCTGTTTCCCGAAGGGCGCCATGGTGGATCACGACGCGGTGCAATCGCCGTCCAACTCACGTACGCCGCCGTTGCGGCGATCGGGTCCGCGTGGCTCATCGCTCATCCCGGCCGATTCGGCTACCGCCTGGTCGGAAGCGTTCCGCTCGCCTCAAGTGCCGGAGTCGCATTCATCCTCGCCATCCTGACAACCGCTGCCAGTACAGGACGGCCCCAACTGATGGCGATGTGTGTTCGCTGGGGACGTCGCGCCGCCGCCGTGTACGAGTATGCCGCGACCGGTCTGGTGGCCGCTTGCTCAGCAACGGGCATCGGACTCGCGCTGTACGCTGCGCATCTTGACGCCCACGCAGATACACGGCTAGTTCGCGGCGACGCCTTCGCGTTCGCGTACATGGCAGGGGGGCTGAGCATCGGCGCCGCGGCATCGATCACACGACCGCTGTTCAGCGTTGTCCGCGGCCGCCCGAGAACCGTCGCGCACGTGCTGGCCGCATCAGCACACGTGCTCGTAGGGGTCGCGCTGTTCGGCACGCTGGCAGAACTGGTGATCCCAGGCACCTCGACCTGGGTCACCGTCGCCGTCACCCTGACCCTGACCGGCATCGGTTGGCAGATCGCTCGCTTCACAAGCGCCGAACACACGTTACGCCGACTCCTTGATGCGGCGACCGCTCTCCGGTCAGCCAGCGCTCGTGGCGATGACCTGGTCGGGCCACTCGCCGAACTCGAGAACGCTTGTCTGCGCCGCACGCTAGGACGCGAACTCATCGTCGAACCTGAAGTCCAGATGGTGCTGCGCGCCTGCATTGAACGGCTCGCGCCGGAAGAACGCCGCGTCCGCCGTCATGGCACCGCCATGGCCGACCTGGACGCGGCATTCGCGGGAATGACGGACGAATCCATGCGTACAGAGGTCGCGAAGTTCGCGGCGGCCATCAGGCAGACCATCGTCCTCAAAGTACCGCTCGTCGAAGGTCACATCTGGGCCGTGCCGTTGACGGAGTCCCCAGCCCCCGAGCGACCGGCGCATGCACGATATCGGTCGAGAGCGACCTGAATGCACGAATCGCGGGCGAGATGACCGGCTGGCCCCCGTGGGGTGCGCGCCGCACTTCACGACCCTCGATTGGACCTCCGCGCGTACAGTCACGCTCCTCCCAGTCACGCGTCTCACCGAACGTGAGGCACATCGCCTGGCACCACGGCACGGCAGGAGAGTCCCCTGTGGTGGTGGGGTTTGAGGTCCAGCGGCGGGGCTGCGTGAAGTAGGCGG
>NZ_BAAHAB010000011.1:0-344675 GCF_054777895.1 Nocardioides ultimimeridianus
GCGGGCTCCGGCGGCGACGTACCGCACGCGCTGCGCGAGCTCGCCGCCCTCCCCGGGGCCGGGGACCTCCGGGTCGCCGCGGCGGCCTGGCAGGTCGCCCACCGCACCGGCCACGGGCTCGCCGACGCGCTGGGCCGCGTTGCTGACGAGCTCCGCGCCGCCGAGCAGACCCGCCGGGTCGTGGCGGGCGAGCTCGCCTCGGCCCGGGCGACCGCGCGTCTGGTGGCCGCCCTCCCGCTGGCGGCGCTGGTGCTCGGCACCGGCGCCGGGTCGGACCCGTGGGCGTTCCTGCTGCACCAGCCGCTGGGCTGGGGCTGCCTGGCGGGCGGGCTGGCCTTCGGCCTGGCCGGGCTGAGCTGGATCGAGGCACTCGCGGCCGACGTGGAGCGGGCCCGATGAGCGCGCTCGTGGTCCTCTGCGCGGCCGCAGGTGTCGCGCTGCTGGTCGCGCCCGACCTCTCCGCCGTGCCGCCGACGCGCCCGGGGCCGTCCGCAACCCCGCCTGCCGACGGTCTGCTGCGCCGGTGGCGGTCGGTCTGGGCGGTGCTCGCAGGCGCGGGCGGCGGGCTGCTCGTCGGTGGCGCGCTCACGGTGCCGTCTGCCCTGGCGATCGGCGCGATCGTGTGGGTGATGGCGGGCCGGATCGAGCCGGCCGCGATACGCCGCAACCGCGAGGACGTACGCCGCGACCTGCCGCACGTCGTCGCCCTGCTCGCCTCCGCCCTTCGGGCCGGCGTCGCGCCCGCGACCGCGATCGGCCTGGTGGCGCGGGCGCTCCCCGGCCCCGCGGCCGACCGGCTGACCGCGGTGGCGGCCCGCCTCGAGCTCGGCGGCGAGCCGGCGGAGGTGTGGCGATCCCTGGCCGCCGACGACGTGCTCGCCCCGCTGGGCCGCACCTTGGCGCGGGTCCACCGCACCGGGGCTCCCGTCGTCGCCGAGATCGAGCGGCTCGGAGCCGAGCTCGCCCGGACCGCCCGCGCCGAGGTGGAGGACCGGGCCCGCGCCGTCGGCGTACGGGCCGCCGTGCCGTTGGGCGTCTGCCTGCTGCCCTCGTTCCTGCTGCTCGGCATCGTCCCGCTGGTGGCCGGGCTGGCCTCCGCGATCAGGTGGTGAGGGGTCCCGCGAGTCCCTCGGACCCCACGTCGGGCCGTTCTCGAGGCCGCGGCCTGTGGAGATCACCGGTCCTCCACAGGCCACGGCACGGGGAGGCGCCCGATGTCGACGCCGAGGCGCAGTGTTGCCCTCCCGCGGCCGCATCGGGTGGCCGCAGACCTGCTGAGGAGAACCAGATGACCTCCACGATCCGACCGGCGCAGCACGACGAGCGCGGCATCACCACGGCGGAGTACGCCGTCGGCACGGCCGCCGGCGCAGGCCTCGCCGGTCTCCTCTTCAAGCTGCTGACCGGCGGCTTCGGGGACCACCTGCTCAAGACACTGTTCGCGCACGTGCTGTCCCTGCTCGGCATCGGCTGAGCCGTGCTACGGACCGAGCGGGGCGCCGCGACGGCAGAGCTGGCGATGGGGCTGCCGCTGCTGTTCGGGGTGACCCTCGGCCTGGTGTGGCTGCTCTCGGTCGGAGCGGCCCAGGTCCGCACCGTCGACGCCGCGCGCGAGGCCGCCCGTGCGGCCGCTCGGGGCGACGACCCGGCGGCCGCGCTGGCGGCCGGGCAGCGGGTGGCGCCCGACGGGGTCACCGTCGCGGTGACCAGCGGCGGAGGGCAGGTGATCGCCACTGCGACCGGGACGGTGGCGGGTCCGGGCGGCCTGTTCGGCTTCCTGCCCGGCGCCCACGTCCACGCGCAGTCGGTCGCCCTCGCCGAGGGCGAGTCGTCGCCATGAGCGCGGACGGGGAGCGGGGTGGCGCGACCGTCCTGGTGGTCGCCGTCCTCGGCGTCCTGCTGTTGCTCGGCGCCGCCCTGGGGGTGGTCGGGGCGATGGTCGCCGCTCACCGCCGGGCCCAGGCGGCGGCCGATCTCGCGGCGCTCGGTGCCGCCCGGGTCCTGCAGGCCGGTGGCGACGCCTGCGGTCGGGCGGCCGGGCTGGCCACCGCCAACGGCGCGGTCCTGACGGCTTGCACGGTGGAGGGCCCCGACGTACGGGTCGAGGTCACGGCCGAAGGACCCCGCTGGCTCGGCCAGACCGCCGACCTGGCGGCCCAGTCCCGGGCCGGGCCGGGCCCGTGATCAGGAGTCGAGCAGGGCGTCCAGCAGCAGGACGGCGCCGCGCTTGTCGAGCGGGTCGTTGCCGTTGCCGCACTTGGGGGACTGGATGCAGGACGGGCAGCCCGCGTCGCACTCGCACGCGGCGATGGCGTCCCGGGTGGCGGTGAGCCAGGTGCGGGCCGTGCGGTAGCCGCGGGCCGCGAAGCCGGCGCCGCCCGGGTGCCCGTCGTGGACGAAGACGGTGAGCTGGCCGGTGTCGGGGTGCAGCGCGGTCGAGACCCCGCCGATGTCCCAGCGGTCGCAGGTCGCGAACAGGGGCAGCAGGCCGATCGAGCAGTGCTCGGCGGCGTGCGCGGCTCCGGGGAGGTCGGCCGGGTCGATCCCGGTCGCCTCGACGACGGCCGGCGGCACGGTCCACCACACGGCGGTCGTCCGCAGGGTCCGCTCGGGCAGGTGGAGCGGGGTCTCGTCGATGACCTCGCCGGAGACGGCCCTCCGGCGCAGGTACGACGTCACCCGGCTCGTCACGTCCACGGTCCCGGTCGACAGCCGGCACTCTCCCCACCGCTCGGACGCGGACTCGGAGACGATCGCGATGTCGGTGATCTCGCGGGCGGTGGTGCTGTAGTCGACGAGGCTGAGCTGCATCACGGCCACGTGCTCCTCGAGGTCCAGCGACTCGACCAGCCACGTCTCGCCGCGGTGCAGGTACACCGCGCCCTCATGGGCGACCGAGTGGGCGCGACCCCCGTCGACGGTGCCCACGACCCGGCCGCTGCCCCCCTCGATGAGCTGGACGGCCGTGCCGCCGGTCGAGCGGATGTCGGCCAGGTCGGCGGCGCGGCGGCTGTCGGTCCAGAACCAACCGGCCGCCCGCCTCCGGAGAAGACCGACCTCCACCAGCCCGCCGAGGACCTCCCGGGTCCGCGGCCCGAAGATCGCGAGCTCGTCGGGTCGCAGCGGCAGCTCCTGCGCGGCCGCGCACAGGTGCGGGCCGAGGACGTAGGGGTTGTCGGTGTCGAAGACGGTGCCCTCGACCGGTGCGCCGAGGAGCGCCTCCGGGTGGTGGACCAGGTAGGTGTCCAGCGGGTCGTCGCGGGCCACGAGCATCCCGAGGGCCGCGCCCCCGCTGCGCCCTGCGCGCCCGACCTGCTGCCAGAACGCCCCACGGGTGCCCGGGTAGCCCGCCACCACGACGGCGTCGAGCCCGTGCACGTCGATGCCCAGCTCCAGCGCGTTGGTGGCGGCCATCCCGAGGAGGCGTCCCGCGCGCAGGTCGGCCTCCAGGGCGCGTCGCTCCTCGGGCAGGTAGCCGCCGCGGTAGGCCGCGACCCGGTCCCGCAGCTCCGGGTCGACCTCGGCCAGCCACTCCGAGGCCCGCATCGCCACCGTCTCCACCCCGCGCCGCGAGCGCACGAACGCCAGCGTCCGCACGTCGTTGAGGACCAGGTCGGTGAGCAGCTCGGCGGTCTCGGAGGTGGCCGGGCGGCGTACCGGTGCGCCCTGCTCGCCGGTGTGCTCGGTCAGCGGCGGCTCCCACAGCGCGATCGCGGTCGCGCCGCGAGGGGAGCAGTCGTCGGTCACCGCCGTCACCGGCAGGCCGGTCAGTCGGGCCGCGGCGACCTCCGGCTCGGCCACCGTCGCCGAGGCCAGGACGAAGACCGGCTCGGCGCCGTACGCCGCACACACCCGACGCAGCCGGCGCACGATCTGGGCGACGTGGGCGCCGAAGACGCCGCGGTAGTGGTGGCACTCGTCGATCACCACGAACCGCAGCGACCCGAAGAAGCGCGCCCAGCGCGCGTGCGCGGGCAGCAGCGAGCGGTGCAGCATGTCGGGGTTGGACAGGACGTACTCGGCGTGGTCGCGCGTCCACTCCCGCTGCTCGGGCGTCGAGTCGCCGTCGTGGGTGGCGACCCGTACGTCGAGCCCCAGCCCCTCGATCGCCGAGCGCTGGTCCTGGGCCAGCGCCTTGGTGGGGGCCAGGTAGAGCACGCTCGCCCCCCGCTGTCCGCGCGGGCCCCGTGCCTCGCGGATCGCGGTGAGCGCGGGGAGCAGGTAGGCCAGCGACTTGCCCGAGGCGGTGCCGGTCGCGAGCACCACGTGCTCGCCGCGCCGGGCCGCCTCCGCCGCGACGACCTGGTGGCGCCAGGGCTGCTCGACCCCGCGCCGGCGGTACCCGGCGAGCACCTCGGGATCGGCCCACGACGGCCACGCCTCCATCACCGCGGCCCGCGCCGGGAGCGTCTCCAGGTGGGTGAGCCGGTCCGCCCGCCCGGGGGCGGACATCAGCCGCTCGAGCACCGCGGCGGGGTCGGTCCCGGCCGTGGTCTCGGGGACCGGAAGTGCGCTCACCGCACGATCGTGACACGCCCCGCCGACGATGGGCAGGCCCACCCGCGACATGGCCGCGACGTGACCGCGGTGTGACAGTCTGCTCGTTGTCGTGCGCATGTTTCTCCGCCGTGGTTTGATAGCAGCGCTGAGACGTCGGGAAATCTCTGGAGTTGTCGTGGACTTGACGCTGTCGACGAGTGTGGTGGGGAGCCGCACCATCGTCGCCGTAGGCGGCGAGATCGATGTGTACACCGCGCCCAAGCTGCGCGACACCATCACCGATCTCGTCGCGGCGGGAACCTATGAGCTGGTCATCGACATGACCGCCGTCGAGTTCCTCGACTCCACGGGCCTCGGTGTCCTGGTCGGCGGTCTGAAGAAGGTGCGCGCCAACGGCGGCAGCCTGGAGCTGATCTGCAACAACGACCGCCTGCTCAAGATCTTCAAGATCACCGGCCTGGCGAAGGTCTTCGTCATCCACGCCTCCTCCGAGGCGGCGCTCGCCTGAGCGAGCAGGCCGCTGAGGCCGACGAGACCCTGAGCGTCTCCACGCTCGAGCTGTTCTTCGACCTGGTCTTCGTCTTCGTCGTCACCCAGCTGTCCACGGTCCTCGAGGAGGGCCGCTGGCACGGCCCGGCGTACGCCGCCCTGGAGCTGCTCGCCGTCTACTGGATGTACGGCGGCTTCTCGTGGCTGACCAATGCGCTCGGTGGCTCGGTCTGGCGCCAGCGCGTGGCGCTCGGCGCCGGCATGTTCGCCTTCTTCGTGGTGTCGCTGGCGGTCCCCGGGGCGTTCGGCAGCGACGCGGTGGCCTTCGGCATCGCCTATCTCGGGCTGACGGTGGTCCACACCATCGCATTCCTGACCCTGGGCCGCTCCGGCACCTTCGGCGCGATGATCCGGATCGGCAGCACCAACCTCGTGGCCGCGGGGCTGATCCTGGCTGCGGCGTACGCCGATCACACCCTGCGCTGGGCGCTCTGGATCGCCGCGGTCCTGCTGCAGTGGGCGCCTCCGCTGCTCGGCTTCGTGGCGGGCTTCCCGGTCGCCGTCGCCCACTTCGCGGAGCGGCACGGTCTGATGATCATCATCGTTCTCGGGGAGTCGCTGCTGAGCATCGCGAGCGCCGCGCTCGGCGAGGACGTGACGATCCACCTGGTGCTCGGCACGACCGGCGGGCTGCTGGCGGCGTTCGCGCTGTGGTGGTGCTACTTCGACGGCGAGGACGACGCGGGCGAGGCTGCTCTGCGCGACTTCGCTCCGGAGCAGCGCGGCATCCGCGCCCTCGTCGGCTACGACATCACCCATGTGCTGATGCTCGGCGGCGTGGTCGCCATCGCCGGTGGCACCCGCGGCGGCCTGCCCGACCTCGCGGCGCCGGCCGACACCGAGTCCGCGGTGCTGGTGGCGGCGGGCGCGTCGGCGTACCTGCTGGGCCTGGTGGGGTTCCGGCTGGTCCTGCGCCACGCGCCGGCGACCCTGCGCGCCGTGGCGGCGCTGGTGGTCCTCGCCGCGATCCCGGTGGGCACCTCCGCGGGCACGTCCGAGGAGCTGGCCGTGATCGCAGCGATCATCACGTCGATGCTCATCGTCGAGCGCCTCACCCGACGCTCTACCGTGGACCCGTGACCCTGGGACCCGAGCTCGCCGCCCGCCTCCGCCCCGCCCTCGAGGACGCCGACTTCACCTACGACGCGGTCAGCGAGCTGCTCGGCGAGGCAGCCCATGCGGCGCTGTCGCGCAACGAGACGACGCCCGCGCTGCGGCGTACCCTGCGCGACTCCGGCCCCCTGGCCACCCTGGTCAAGCTGTTCCTGCTGCAGCGCGAGGTCGACCGCGCCGACGCCGAGCGGGCCCTGCCCGGCCTGGTCGACGAGCTCGCTGCCGCGGGCTTCGTGGCGCAGAGCGTCGGCGAGGTCGCGGCCCGGATGGACTGCCGTCCGTACGCCGTCGAGGGCGCCGACCTCTGGGTCGTGAGCGACCTGACGCCCGGCCTGGACGGCACGCCCACCGTCGTCAGCGGCGACTACGTGCTCGGCATCAGCCAGGCCTCGTCGTCCCTCGCCCAGCTCACGCTGCGCCACGACGTCGACAGCGCGCTCGACCTCGGCACCGGCTGCGGCGTGCAGGCCCTCCACCTCGCCGAGCACGCCGATCGGGTGGTCGCCACCGACGTCAACCAGCGTGCGCTGCGCATGGCGCGGTTCAACGCGTACCTCAACGAGGTCGACGACAAGGTCGACGTGCGCGAGAGCAGCTTCTTCGAGGGCCTGCAGGGCGAGCGCTTCGACCTGATCGCGACGAACCCGCCGTTCGTCATCTCGCCCGCGACCGGCGAGCGCCTGGTCTACCGCGACTCCGGCCTGCCCGGCGACGGCGTCGTCGAGCACATCGTGCGTACGGCGCCGCAGCACCTCACCGAGGGCGGTTGGTGCCAGGTGCTGGCCAACTGGGTGATCGACGAGGGCCGCCCCTGGGACGAGCGGATCGGGTCCTGGCTGCCCGCCGACTGCGATGCGTTCGTGGTGCAGCGCGAGGTGCTGGACCCGGCGTCGTACGTCGAGCTCTGGCTCAAGGACTCCGGCCACCACCCCGCCACCGGCGGCGATCGTCGTCAGTACGCCGAGCGCTACGACACCTGGCTGTCCTGGCTCGAGCACCAGGGGGTCGGCGGGATCGGGTTCGGCTGGATCAACCTGCACCGCTCCGGCGGAGCGCGCACCGTGGAGCTGCTCGAGTGGCCCTACGAGGTGGAGCAGCCGATCGCCCCGGCGATCGGCTCGTGGGCCGACCAGGTGGCCGTCGCCGCGACCGTCGGACCGGACTCCCGGCTGACCCTGCGTGAGGACGTCGTCCAGGAGACGCAGGGCCCGGCCGGTGCCGAGGACCCCTCCACGATCGTGCTGCGCCAGCAGCGCGGCTTCCGGCGTGCGCGTCAGGCCGACACCGTCGTCGCGGCGGTCGTCGGTGCCTGCGACGGCGAGCTGTCCGTCGGGCAGATCCTCGACGCGGTCGCGCAGCTGCTCGAGCGCGACGCCGGAAGCCTGCGCGAGGTGTACCTCCCCGAGATCGCCGACCTGGTCCGCGAGGGCTTCCTCTCCTGACCCGCTGGCACACTGGCGGGGTGACGAACGCAGGCTGGTACCCGGACCCCGCGGGCACGCCGAACACCTATCGCTACTGGGACGGCCGGGCCTGGAGCCAGGTGACCAGCACGGACCCGTTCGGCCAGGGCGGGCCCCAGCAGCCGGCGCCCGCGACCACCCCGCCGCCGATGGTCCCGCCGGCGCCCCCGGCACCGCCCGCACCACCGGCGCCGCCGGCATCCCCCCAACCCCAGGCGTACGGCGCCCTGCCGGACACTCCGCAGCAGTGGAGCCCGATGCCGGGCGCGCCGATCCCGGCCCAGCCCGGCGGCGGCTCGCACACCGGCCGCACCATCGCGATCGTGACCGCGGCCGTGGCCTTCCTGGTGCTGCTCGCCATCATCGCGTTCGTCGCGGTCCGCACCCTGGGCAGCGACGACGCGGGCCCGAGCGCGGAGCCGGCCACCAGCGACACCCCCACGGCCACCGACTCGACCACTCCCGGCACCGCCCCGAGCGGCGGAGTGGTGCCCTCCGCCCCGCTCGGGAGCATCACGCCCACGGCGTTCCAGTGCGACGGTGTCACGCCCCAGATCGGCGGTTCGTCGACGGCCGGCAGGATCCGCGGAGGGGGCCTTTCCGCGCCGGCGTTGGCGGACCACGGCTACAGCGTCGATCGCGCCGATGCCGGCGCCATCACCTTCGCATCAGGCGTCAGCATGGTCAGCAAGGTGGTGTCCCAGGGCTGGATCTCGATGATGGCGCTCGGTTCCCTGCCGAAGGCCAACGGCTTCCACTCGCCGGAGCAGGCCGCGCGCGTGGTCGTCGCGTGCATGGCCGCCGACCCGAACATGTACCGCGGCGCCTACGCAGTTCCGGAGGTGTCGGCCCAGAACACGAAGGTGGACGGGCACGCGGCCTTCTCGCTCGTGCAGCAGATCAAGGTCAACGACCCGACGACCACTGCGCTCGGTGACACCGTCCAGGTGGTGGTCGTGGACACCGGGAACGCCAAGTCGTACGGGGTGTTCCTGATGGGGGTGCCGATCGGCAACAAGTCCCTCGAGGCTCTCGAGAAGTTGACCGCTGCCAACGTACGTGTCGGTTGACGACCCGTCTCCGCTTCGGATCCTCTCCTGAGGAGGTGCTTGGCAACCGACGATGGCAGCGGCCTGTGGATGCCCGGTTTCCCCTTTACGCGGTGGGGTAGGCGGCCTTCACGTCGGCTCTTTCTCGGGAGGTTGAAAATGTTGGTCCAGAGGCGCGCGCATGTCGCGCTATTCGTTCGCATCCTGGTCTTGGTGATGGTGGCGATGGTGGCGACGGTCTCGCTGGCTGAGCGGCGGCCCGGCGGGCGGCCGGAGGCAGTGCCGGAGATCGCTCCAGTCGTGGCGGACTATCCGTGCGAGCACCGCCGGTCGCCCGGTAGGAGATGCCACCCGTTCGTCAGCCCCAGTCGCATCATGGTGCGGGAATTCAAAGGTGGCTACCTGGGGACGGCACGCGGGATCCGGCTACCGTCGTGGGTATTCAGGCGGGCCAAGGAGTACGTCCTGGCACATCCGAGCGTGGCGCCATGCTCCGCGAATCCGGCGTGCTACGGCCCGCTGCTCCGCCAGCGTGGTCTGGCTCCGCGCGGAATCAGTTGGCCCTGGCATTGGGGATGGTTGCAGTGGACCGCGCGCACGCTGAATGATGGCCGATGCGTTTCTGTGCCCACGCCGGCAACGCTGCCCTTGTGGTTCTTCGGCTGCCACAGCACGCCCGACTGGGTCCAGGAAACGCGCCGAGTCGAGGTGATCTGTGGCGGTGCTGGGATCATCATCGGCTTCGCTACGCGCAATCCGATTGCGGTCGGCAGCGGTGTCTCGACCTGTGCTTGGAGTCAGACCAGCTCGAAGTTCTGGAGGTAGGTGAGTTGTCGAATCGACGAGGGGATTTCTGGGGACCTCCCGTGTGGAGGCAGGTACTTATCGGCGTGCTGGGCTTGCTCGTGCTCGGAGCCTGGTTCTACCTCGCCGCGCGGTTCTTGGGAGGTTAGCCGCGCTCGCTCCAAGGGTCCTTCACTGAAGTGAGCCCGCCCACAGAGCGGGCTGCGGGAAGCGGCGGACTGGACAGCACCCGCTACCGTGATCGGCCGTGAGGACCTGACATCGGGGATCGGTGTCCTCCTGAACGGTTCGAGCACAGCAGTCAGACAGCAGATAGGCGCTTCCCAGTGGCACACAAGTTGGTGATCGTCGAGTCACCGGCCAAGGCCAAGACCATCGGCGGGTACCTCGGCGACGGCTTCGTCGTGGAGTCCTCGATCGGTCACATCCGCGACCTCCCGAACAACGCGGCCGACACCCCGGCGAAGATCAAGAACGAGCCGTGGGGCCGGCTGGCGATCGACGTGGACCACGGCTTCACGCCGTACTACGTGGTGCCGCGCGACAAGAAGAGCCACATCTCCAAGCTGAAGCAGCTCATGAAGGACGCCGACGAGCTCTTCCTCGCCACCGATGGTGACCGCGAGGGCGAGGCCATCGCCTGGCACCTGCTGGACGAGCTGAAGCCGAAGAACATCCCCGTGCACCGGATGGTCTTCCACGAGATCACCAAGCCCGCCATCCAGGAGGCCGCCGCCCACCCGCGCGAGCTCGACATGGACCTGGTCGAGGCGCAGGAGACGCGCCGGCTGCTCGACCGGCTCTACGGCTACGAGGTCAGCCCGGTCCTGTGGCGCAAGGTCATGTCCGGCCTGTCGGCCGGCCGCGTCCAGTCGGTCGCAACCCGGCTCGTGGTCGACCGCGAGAAGGAGCGGATGGCCTTCAAGCTGGCCTCCTACTGGGACCTGGAGGGCACCTTCGACGCGGGCGCCGACCGCGATCCGCGGATGTTCCCGGCCAAGCTCTACACCGTCGACGGCTCCCGGGTCGCGTCCGGCGCCAACTTCGGCGACGACGGCGTGCTCAAGGCGTCGGCCAAGAACGTGGTCCACCTGGACCGCGCCAAGGCGGAGGCGCTGTCGGCGGCACTGGCCGACACGACGTACGACGTCCGCTCGGTCGAGTCCAAGCCCTACAAGCGCAGCCCGTACCCGCCGTTTCGCACCACCACGCTGCAGCAGGAGGCGAGCCGCAAGCTCGGCATGAGCTCCTCGACGACGATGAGCGTCGCGCAGCGGCTGTACGAGAACGGCTTCATCACCTACATGCGTACCGACTCGACCACGCTCTCCGGCGCGGCCATCGGTGCGGCCCGGGCCCAGGTCCAAGAGCTGTACGGCGCCGAGTACGTCCCCGACGCGCCCCGCAGCTACGCCAACAAGGTCAAGAACGCCCAGGAGGCGCACGAGGCGATCCGTCCCGCCGGCGACAGCTTCCGTACGCCGGCGCAGACCGGCCTCAAGGGCGAGCAGTTCCGGCTCTACGAGCTGATCTGGATGCGCACCGTCGCCTCGCAGATGAAGGACGCCGTCGGCCAGTCGGTGTCGATCCGGATCGGTGGCTCCGCCGCGACCGGCGAGGACGTCGTCTTCTCCGCGTCCGGCCGGGTCATCACCTTCCACGGCTTCCTCAAGGCGTACGTCGAGGGCACCGACGACTCCTCCGCGTCCAAGGACGACACCGAGACGCGACTCCCGAACCTGCTCGAGGGCGACCGGGTCACCTCGGCCAGCGTCAGCGCGAGCGGCCACGAGACCAAGCCGCCGTCGCGCTACACCGAGGCGACGCTGATCAAGGAGCTGGAGGATCGCGAGATCGGCCGGCCGTCGACGTACGCCTCGATCATCGGGACCATCCTCAACCGCGGCTACGTGTTCAAGAAGGGCACCGCCCTGGTGCCGCACTGGATCGCGTTCTCGGTCACGCGGCTGCTGCAGGAGCACTTCACCCGGCTCGTGGACTACGAGTTCACGGCCGGGCTGGAGGAGATCCTCGACGAGATCGCGCGCGGCGAGAAGGACAAGGTCACCGAGCTCCAGGAGTTCTACTTCGGCTCCGAGAAGCTGGCCGGCGTCAAGCCGCTGGTCGACGGGCTCGGCGACATCGACGCCAAGGAGCTCGCGACCTTCCCGGTGCGCGAGCCCGACGGCAGCGACACCGGCATCGCGCTGCGGGTCGGCAAGTACGGGCCCTACCTCGAGGGCCCCGGCCCGGACGGCGGTGACGGCGCGGCCGTCCGCGCCAACGTGCCCGACGACCTGCCGCCCGACGAGCTGACCGCGGCCAAGGCCCGCGAGCTGCTCGCCAACCCGGCCGGCGAGGAGATCGAGCTCGGCACGCACCCGGAGACGGGGCTGCGGGTCGTGGCGAAGAACGGCCGCTTCGGCCCCTACGTCACCGAGGTCCTGCCCGAGGACGCGCCCAAGAGCGCCAAGCCGCGCACCGGGTCGCTGTTCAAGTCGATGAGCCTGGACACGATCACCCTCGAGGACGCGATCCGGCTGATGTCGCTGCCCCGCGTCGTCGGCGCCGACCCCGAGTCCGGCGAGGAGATCACCGCCCAGAACGGCCGCTACGGCCCGTACCTGAAGAAGGGCACCGACTCCCGCTCGCTGACCACCGAGGACCAGATCTTCGGCATCACCCTCGACGAGGCGCTGAAGATCTACAGCCAGCCCAAGCAGCGCGGCCGCGCCGCCGCCGCGCCGCCGCTCAAGGAGCTCGGCCCCGACCCGGTGTCGGGCCAGCCGATCGTGGTCAAGGCCGGCCGGTTCGGGGAGTACGTCACCGACGGCGAGCACAACGCGACGCTGCGCAAGGACGACACCGTCGAGGCGATCACCCTCGAGCGGGCCGCCGAGCTGCTGGCGGAGCGGCGGGCCAAGGGTCCGGCGAAGAAGGCCACGAAGAAGGCGGCCAAGAAGGCGCCCGCGAAGAAGGCCGCCGCCAAGAAGGCTCCGGCGAAGAAGGCTCCGGCCAAGAAGACGGCTGCCAAGAACAAGAAGACGGCTGCCAAGAAGTCGTAGGTCTCGTATCGAAACCACCGTCGGCGGTACGGCGTACCTTGGCCGCATGCAACGGGTCCGGATCCACAACCTCGGCATCTCCCTGGACGGCTTCGGCACCGGGGAGGGGCAGTCGCTCGAGTCGCCGTTCGGCCACGCCGGGCACCGGCTGATGGAGTGGTTCTTCCCCACGGCGACCTTCCGCGCGATGACCGGGCAGGGCGACGGCCTCCCGGGCTCCGAGGCCGATGACGCGTTCGCGTCGCGCTGGGGCGAGGGGATCGGCGTGGAGATCATGGGCGCGAACAAGTTCGGCCCGCCCGGCTGGCAGGACGACGCTGCGTGGCAGGGCTGGTGGGGCGACGAGCCGCCGTTCCGCACCCCCGTCCTCGTGCTGACGCACCGGCCGCGGCCCTCGATCGAGATGGCCGGCGGCACCACCTTCCACTTCCGCGACGCGTCGGTCGAGGACGCCCTCGCCGAGGCGCGCGAGCTCGCCGGCGACCTCGACGTCCGCATCGGCGGCGGCGTCACGGTCGCGCGCGACTTCCTCGCCGCCGGCCTGGTCGACCACCTGCACGTCGTCGTCTCGCCGATCGTGCTGGGCCGCGGGGTCCGGCTCTGGGACGGCCTGGAAGGCCTCGAGGCGTCCTACGACGTGGCCACCGAGCGCACCCCGAGCGGCGTCACCCACGTGACCTTCGAGCGCTGAGCCCAGGCTAGGTTGTGGCGGTGAGCTCGTCCGGGATGTACGCCGACTCCGGGCTGTTCGTCTGCTTCGAGGGCGGTGAGGGCGGCGGCAAGTCCACCCAGTCCCGGCTGTTGCGCGACCGGCTGGAGGCGGCCGGCCACACGGTGCGCCTGACCTTCGAGCCCGGCGACACCCCGGTCGGCAAGGAGATGCGCCGCATCGTGCTCTCGCCGGAGACCGGCGCGCTCGCCAACCGCACCGAGGTCCTGCTGTACGCCGCCGACAAGGCCGAGCACGTCGACACGGTCGTGCTCCCGGCGCTCGAGCGCGGCGAGGTCGTCATCACCGATCGGTACGTCGACTCCTCGCTGGCCTACCAGGGCGCCGGCCGGGCCGAGGACCTCGCCGGCGTCGAGGCCGTGCAGCGCTGGGCGACCCGCGACCTGCGCCCGCACCTGACCGTGGTGCTCGACCTGGAGCCGGCCGCCGGACTCGGCCGCTTCGAGGGCCGCGACCGGATCGAGGGCGAGTCGCTGGAGTTCCACCAGCGGGTCCGCGCCCACTTCCTCGAGCTCGCGGCCACCGATCAGGAGCACTACCTGGTGCTCGACGCGCGGGGAAGCATCGAGGAGCTCCACGAGCGGATCCACGACCGGGTGGAGGCACTGCTGCGATGACGGTGTGGGACACCCTGGTCGGCCAGAGGCCCGCCATCACGGCCCTCTCGGCAGCCGCCCGCGGCGACGGCATGACCCATGCCTGGCTGTTCACCGGCCCGCCCGGCTCCGGCCGCTCCAACGCCGCGGTCGCGTTCGCCGCGGCACTGCAGTGCCCGCGCGGAGGCTGCGGCGAGTGCCACGAGTGCCACACGGTGCTCGCGGGCAGTCACGCCGACGTGTCCGTCGTCCGCACCCAGAAGCTCTCGATCGGCGTCGCCGAGGTGCGCGACCTCGTGCGCAAGGCGGCACTCACCCCGATGGGCGACCGCTGGTCGATCCTGATCGTCGAGGACGCCGACCGGCTCACCGAGCAGGCCTGCAACGCGCTGCTCAAGGCGATCGAGGAGCCCAACGGCCGCACGGTCTGGATGCTCTGCGCGCCGACGGTCGAGGACGTCCTGCCGACGATCCGCAGCCGCTGCCGGCTGGTCACCCTGTCCACGCCGACCACCGCCGAGGTCGCCGCGTTCCTGACCGCCAAGGGCGTCGCGGAGCCGCTGGCGACGTACGCCGCCCGCGCCAGCCAGGGCCACATCGGCCGTGCGCGGGCGCTCGCGTTCGACGAGGATGTGCGCAAGCGGCGGGGCGACGTGGTCGCGATCCCGATCGGGCTGACCTCGCTCGGCCGGTGCATGGCGGCGGCATCGCTGCTCGCCGACACGGCCAAGGCGGAGGCGGACGCGATCACCAGCCAGCTGGACGCGCAGGAGAAGGCCGACCTGGACGCGGCGTACGGCGTGGTCGAGCGCGGGCGCCGGCCGCGCGAGTACGCCCCCGCGCTCCGCGACCTCGAGAAGGACCAGAAGACGCGGGCCAAGCGCCGCCACCTTGACGTCATCGACCGCGGCCTGACCGACCTGATGTCGGTCTACCGCGACGCGATCGCGGTGGCGGCCGGTGCGGCCGGCGACTTGGTGAACGAGGAGATCCGCGTCGACGTCGTACGGCTCGCGGAGGCGTCCACGCCCGAGCTCAACCTGCGCCGGATCGGCGCGATCTTCGGCGCCCGCGAGCAGATGCTGGAGTTCAACGTGCCACCGGCGCTCGCGCTGGAGTCGATGATGGTGGCGCTCGTGGCGCCGACACGATGAGGGAGACGCGGATGCGCAAGAGGATCGTGGCCGGGCTGGCGGCCTGCCTGCTGCTGGCGGGCTGCATGGACTCCGGCGGCTCCGGTGGCTCGGCGCAGCCCACCCCTGCGGCGACGCACGGCTCGACGTCCACCGGCGCGGGTCTGGGCGGCCTGGCGACGTACTACCAGCAGAAGCTGGACTGGTCGGCCTGCGGCGACGACCAGTGCGCCTCGCTGTCGGTGCCGGTCGACTACGCGCACCCCGCGAAGGCGAGCGTGAGCCTGCACGTCGAGAAGGCGCCCGCGACCGGCGCGAAGCCGATCGGGGCGCTGGTCGTGAACCCGGGCGGCCCCGGCGCACCCGGCGACTACCTGGCCTCGGACGCGAAGAGCTACTTCGCGCCGCCGCTGCGGGCGGCGTACGACATCGTCGCCTTCGACCCGCGCGGGACCGGCAAGTCGGACCCCGTCGACTGCCTCAGCGACACGCAGGTGGACGCGTACATCGCGGAGGACCCCGCGCCGTCCACCCCCGCCGAGGTCCGGCAGTACGTCGCCGCGGGCCGCACCTTCTGGAAGGGCTGCCAGCAGCGCTCCGACGCGCTGATCAGCCATGTCAGCACCGTCGACGCCGCGCGGGACATCGACATCCTGCGGGCCGCGCTCGGGCAGGACAAGCTGGACTACCTGGGCTTCTCCTACGGCACCAAGCTGGGCGCGACCTATGCCGAGCTGTTCCCGAAGAAGGTCGGCCGGATGGTGCTCGACGGCGCCGAGGACGTCGCGCTGAGCACGCGCGAGAGCGCGCTGCACCAGGCGGCCGGGTTCGAGACGGCCCTGCGCTCCTACGTCGGCAACTGCGTCGACCAGGGCGACTGCTTCCTGGGTTCCAGCATCGACGCGGGGCTGGCGAGGATCTCCGCGCTGCTCGCCTCGATCGAGAAGAAGCCGCTGCCCACGAAGTCCGGCCGCGAGCTGACGATCGGCAACGCCGTCTACGGCGTGATCGCGCCGCTCTACCAGCGCGCGGAGTGGAGCTACCTCGACGCCGGTCTGCAGCAGGCGCTGCAGGGCAACGGCACGATCCTGATGCTGCTCTCGGACTCCTACTCCTCGCGCAACCAGGACGGCACCTACGCCGACAACGGCATCGAGGCGATCGGGGTGATCAGCTGCCTGGACGACCCGTGGGCGATCGCCCCGCAGAAGGTGCCCGGCCAGTACCCCGCCTTCGAGAAGGCCTCGCCCACGTTCGGCAAGATCTTCGCCTGGGGCCTGACCTCGTGCTGGGGCGACCCGTTCCACAACACCGACCGCCCCGGCCTGAAGATCGACGGCGCGGGCGCCGCGCCGATCGTCGTGATCGGCACGACCCGCGACCCGGCGACGCCCTATGAGGAGGCGGTCGCGCTCGCGAAGGAGCTGAAGTCCGGCGTACTCATCAGCCGGGACGGGGACGGCCACACCGGCTACGACAAGGGCAACACCTGTGTCGACGACGCCGTCCACTCCTACCTGATCGACGGCCACGTCCCCCAGGACGGCCTGAGCTGCTGATCCCGATTCGGACGCCGCCCGGCGGTCTCGGTATGCTTCCCCGGTCCGCCGACGTGTCGGCGTACGCCGCCTTAGCTCAGTCGGTAGAGCGAATCACTCGTAATGATTAGGTCGTCGGTTCGATTCCGACAGGCGGCTCCGATAGGGCCACTGGCCCGGGGCCAGCTGGTCACCTGCCGTGCCGGCGCTTGCCGGGCACGCCCGTCGCTCGAGCGAGGAGCGCGTCGATCGCAGGTGTGGGAGAGGCGCTGGTCAGCGCGACCTGCACCTTCGGGAACGCGCCGACGACGTAGCGGGCACGCGGGCGTCGCGCCGTGAGCGCCCGCTCGATGGTGCGCGCCACCTTGTCTGCGGGGGCCGCGAGCTTCTGCGACAACGGGATCGACTTGCGGTAGCCGGCGATGTGGCCGGCGTACAGCTCCTGGGCGGGCTGCGACATCGCGGCGACGTAGCCGTCGAAGTCGGCCTCCGCGTTGCCCCAGATGTCGGTGGCGATCTGGGCCGGTTCGACGAGCGAGACCGCGATCCCCCACGGCCGAAGCTCCATGCGCAGGGCATCGGCCGCCCCCTCGAGCGCGAACTTGGAGGCGTTGTAGGCGCCGGTGAGCGGCGTGGCGATCCGTCCGCTCACCGACGACGTGAAGACGATCCGCCCGCGGGAGGCGCGCAGCCGCGGCAGCAGCTCCTGGGTGAGCGCGATGTGCCCGAAGAAGTTGACCTCCAGCTGCGCGCGAAGGGTGGCCATCGGGAGGCCCTCGATCGGGCCGAGCATCGCGACGCCCGCGTTGTTGACCAGCGCATCGAGCACGGTCACCTCCCGCGCGACGCGGTCGATGTGGGCGGGGTCGGTGATGTCGACGACGATCGGCGTGATCCGCCGGGACTCGGCCGCCAGCGCCGTGCCGTCCTCCTCTCGGCGTACGCCGGCGAGGACGTCCCAGCCGGCGCGGGCGAGGCGGAGCGAGGTGGCGCGACCGATGCCCCGCGAGGCGCCGGTGATCAGGACCGTGGGCATGCGCCGACTGTACTGGCGGACCCGCGCGGTCGCCTGCGGCGCGGGGCCTGACCCGAAAACGTGAAAGACCCCGCTGAGAAGTCTCGGGTCAACTCAGCGGGGTCGAGTAGAAGCATGCCCGAACCGGAGGGCGTTCGCAGGAAAACCCGGCAAATCCAGCGTTTGTGCGGACAAGGACCCGCCGGAATCAGCCGTCGAGGCGCTCCAGGAGGGCCTCGGCCCGCGCGCGGAGGTCCTCCATCTCGGCCAGGACCTCGCGGAGCGCGGCGACGTCCTCGAGGACGGTACGGCGCCGGTCGCCGCCCTCGGCGATCCGCACCATCTCGCCCGGCTCCCAGCCGAGCGCGGTCTCGATCGCACGTTGGCTGGTCTCGCCGACCAGGTTCGCGCCGCGTTCGATCTCGGCGACGGTGCGCAGCGAGAGCCCGGCCGCGAGGGCCAGGTCGGCCGAGGTCTTCATCCCGAGCGCGCGGCGTCGGGTCCGGACCGAGTCCGCGAGACGTACGAGATCCATGCCCGCATCGTCGCAGATCCGGGCCTCACTCCTGAGGAGGGCAGAGGCAGAACGGGTGGCCGTCGGGGTCGATCATGACCCGCCACGATCCGCCGACGCTCGAGGCCGGCTGGGTGTCGGCGACGGTCGCCCCCAGGCCGACCGCGTGCTCGGTGGCGGCCTCCAGGTCGGGCACGCGGAAGTCCAGGTGGAACTGCTGCGGGTGCTCCTGGCCCGGCCATTCGGGGCGGCCGTAGTCGGCGACGGTCTGGAAGTTGAAGGTCGCGCCGAGGACCGACGCGGAGGCGTAGCCGTACTCCGGGTAGTCGCCGGTCACCTCGCCGCCCGTGAGGTCGGCGTAGAAGCGGGCGAGGGCGGCGGCGTCGGCGGAGTCGATGGTGAAGGCGATCAGCTCGGTGATGGGGGTGGGGGTGCTCATGACTCCACCCTGCACCCGACCACCGACATCCTCAGGAGTGGGCGTCGGCGGGCGAATCGGGAGGCAACGGCGCCCCGTTCGCTTCGGAAGGCCTCCTCCACTGCCACACGGGGCAGGCTCAGGAGACGAACGCGTCGACGACGATCCCGTTCCCCGTGCTCGCGGCCTGGTGCTGGCCGGCCACCACCACCCGGAGCGTGTGGGATCCCGTGGTGAGGCCGGTGAAGGTGCGCAGGACCCTCGGTGTCGTCGCCGCCGCATAGTTGTCCACGGTCGCCACCGGTACGTCGTCGATGAGCACCGTGGCGATGCCCTGGTCGGGGCCCTCGGCGGTCTCCCAGGTCACGGTGGTCCCGGAGAAGGTGACCATGGCCTGGGCTCCGGGCTGGGCAGTGATCCGCTCGCCGCCTCCGTCGGCAACCGGTGACGACAGGCCCGCCCATCCGGCGTACCTGACACCGAGGCTGTTGTCGTCGACGTGCACCGTCGCACCGACCAGGAACTCGTCGAGCGAGATGGCGATGCCCGTCGATGCGAGGTTGCGGGTGCCGGTCGAGACGAGCCGCGCGAAGTGGACGCCCGCGCCGAGCCCGGTGAGCGACCGGGTGCGGACACCGGGCGTTGCCGAGTACAGGTCGACCGTGCCCAGCCGACGTCCGTCGACGACCAGCCGGGCGATGCCTCGGCCCGGGCCGGTGCACGCGACGTAGCCGAGCCGACCGCCCGCGAACCACAGGCCGGCCGAGCCGGTGCCGACGTGCTCGCCGCCCTTGCTGGCGCCCGCGGTGGCGACCCTGCTCCACCCGCCCAGGCGCACCGCCTGACCGTTCTCCTGGACGGTGTCGCCGACGACGAGGTCGTGGGTCGCGCTCGCGCTGCCGTGCGTGGAGTTGGCGTTGGTGATCCTCGCGACCACCGCATACAGGCCGGACCGGGGGAACGCGTAGGTGATCTCGTCACCGAACCCCATGCGGGTGCCGAGGTGGCTGCCACCGTCCTGGAACCAGGTCCAGACCACCGAGCACGGCGGCTGGTCGCAGGTGCCGGTGAACGTGAAGGTCACCGGGGCGCCGGGCGCAGGGGTGGTGGCGCTGATGGTGAAGTCGGCCGTCGGCAGCGCCGAGGAGACTGCGGGCGTGAGCGCGACGACCGCTGCTGCGGTCAACCCGGCGAGGACGGCACGGACAGGGCGACGAGGTACGGGCTGGACACGCATGGGGAGCCTCCAGACTCACGGCAGGGATGATCCCTCTCTCGCGATGATCCGCGCGCCCCGCTCGGCTGTCAGCATCCCGCTGGGTAAAGACTCGCCCGCCCAAGGTCCGTACAAGGTTCGCCCCCCGCCGGCCGCTCCCGGCCCGATCCTCAGAGGACGAGCCGGCGTACGTCCTCGGTGATGTGGGCCAGGTGCGCGGTGAAGCGGGCCGCGAGGGCGCCGTCGATGACCCGGTGGTCGTAGGACAGGCACAGGGGGAGCATCAGCCGCGGCTCGAACTCCTCGCCGTTCCAGACCGGCGCCATCTTCGAGCGGACCACACCGAGGATCGCGACCTCGGGGGCGTTGACGATCGGGGTGAAGTGGGTGCCGCCGATGCCGCCCAGGCTGCTGATCGTGAACGTCGCGCCCTGCATGTCGGCGGCGGTCAGCTTCCCGTCGCGCGCCTTCGCGGACAGCTCGCCCAGCTCGCGGCTGAGCTCGGCGATGCCCTTGCGGTCCACGTCGCGTACGACGGGGACGACCAGCCCGTCCGGGGTGTCGACCGCGAGACCGATGTGGACGTAGTCCTTGAGCACCAGCTCGTCGCCGGACAGCGAGCTGTTGACCTCCGGGAACTTCCGCAGGCTCGCGGCAGCCGCCTTGAGCAGGAACGCGAGCAGCGTGACGCGGTAGCCCTCGCCCTTCGCGACCGCGTCGAGCTCGCGGCGGTAGGCGTCAAGGTCGGTGATGTCGGCCTCGTCGGCGTGGGTCACGTGCGGGACGTTGAGCCAGGAGCGGTGCAGGTGCGGGCCGGAGACCTTCTTGATCCGCGACAGCGCGACCCGGCGGACCGGGCCGAACTTCGCGAAGTCGACCTCGGGCACCGGCGGGATCCCCGCGCCGCCGGCGGCCCCGGACGGCGCGACGCCCTTCTCGTAGTGGGTGAGCAGGTCCTGCTTCGTGACCCGCCCCTTGATCCCGCTGCCGGCCACCTTCGCCAGGTCGACCTCGAGGTCGCGGGCGAGGCGGCGTACGAGCGGGGTGGCGCGGAGCGCGCCGCTCAGGGACGCCTCCGCGATCGGGGCAGCCTCCTCGACGGCGGCGGGCTCGGCCTCCGCGGGCGCCTGGACCGCCGCGGGCTCCGGGGCCTCCTCGACCGCAGCCGGCACCGTCACGTCGGCCGACTCCGCGACCGCGACGACGGTGCCCTGGCTCACGGTGTCGCCGACCGACAGGGCGACCGACACGATGGTGCCGCCGACGGGTGCGGGCACGTCCATCGTGGCCTTGTCGGTCTCGATGGTGATGAGGGGGTCCTCGGCACGGATGGTGTCGCCGGGGGCGACGTGGACCTCGATGACGGGTACGTCGGCGTAGTCGCCGATGTCGGGAACGCGAATCTCCATGGGGTCTGTCCTCACGCGTGGGCCGGGTCGGCCCGGTCGGGATCGATGCCGTACTTCTCGATGGCCTGGGCGACGACGTCAGGCGTCACGACGCCCTCGTCGACCAGGCGGCGCAGCGCGGTGACGGCGATGAAGTGCCGGTCCACCTCGAAGTGGCTGCGCAGGTTGCGCCGGTAGTCCGACCGGCCGAAGCCGTCGGTGCCCAGCGCCGTGAACGAGCCGGGCACGAAGGCGCGGATCTGGTCGGCGTACGACTTCATGTAGTCGGTGGCCGCGATGACCGGGCCGTTGCGGCCGGCCAGGCACTCCTCGACGTACGACGTGCGCGGCTTCTCCTCGGGGTGCAGGGTGTTCCACCGCTCGACGGCCAGCCCGTCGCGGCGCAGCTCGGTGAAGCTGGGCGCGGACCACACGTCGGCGGTGATCTTGAAGTCCTTGGCCAGCAGGTCGGCGGCCGCGAGGACCTCGCGCAGGATGGTGCCCGAGCCCATCAGCTGCACCTTGGCCTTCGCGCGTCCGCCCGCGGGCCGCAGCAGGTAGAGCCCCTTGAGGATCCCCTCCGCGGCGCCCTCGGGCATCGCCGGGTGCTCGTAGTTCTCGTTCATCAGGGTCAGGTAGAAGAAGACGTCCTCCTGCTCGACGTACATCCGGCGCATGCCGTCGGCGATGATCACCGCGACCTCGTAGGCGTACGTCGGGTCGTAGGCGACGCAGTTCGGGATCAGCGCCGCCTGCAGGTGGCTGTGCCCGTCCTCGTGCTGGAGGCCCTCGCCGTTGAGCGTGGTCCGGCCGGCGGTGCCGCCGAGCAGGAAGCCCCGCGCCCGCATGTCGCCGGCGGCCCAGGCCAGGTCGCCGATCCGCTGGAACCCGAACATCGAGTAGTAGATGTAGAACGGGATCATCGGGGTGTCGCTGGAGGAGTACGACGTGGCCGCGGCGATCCACGACGACATCGCGCCGGCCTCGTTGATGCCCTCCTGCAGGATCTGCCCGGAGGCGTCCTCCTTGTAGAACATCAGCTGCTCGGCGTCCTCGGGCGTGTAGAGCTGCCCGGACTGGGAGTAGATGCCGACCTGGCGGAACAGGCCCTCCATGCCGAAGGTGCGCGCCTCGTCGGGGACGATCGGGACGATCCGCTTGCCGATCTGCTTGTCGCGCAGGAGCTTGGTGAGGATCTGGACGAACGCCATCGTCGTGGAGACCTCGCGGCCGTTCGTGCCGGCCAGCTGCGGCCCCGCGAAGTCCTCGACGGCCGGGATCTCCAGCGCGGCCGACGTGCGGCGGCGGGTCGGCAGGTAGCCGCCCAGCTCCTGGCGGCGCGCGTGCAGGTAGGCGTGCTCCGGCGTGCCCTCCGCGAACGAGACGTAGGGGTGGTCCATCAGGTGCTCGTCGTCGACCGGGATCGAGAACCGGTCGCGGAAGGCGCGCAGCGCGGGCTCGGCCACCTTCTTGGACTGGTGCGCGATGTTCTGCGCCTCGCCCGCCGCGCCGAGGCCGTAGCCCTTGACGGTCTTGGCCAGGACCACGGTGGGCGAGCCGGTGTGGGCGTTGGCGGCCGCGTAGGCGGCGTACACCTTCTGCGGGTCGTGGCCACCGCGGGTGAGCCGCCAGATCTCGTCGTCCGACCAGTCGGCGACCATCGCCCTCAGCTCCGGGTCGACGCCGAAGAAGTGCTCGCGGACGTAGGCGCCGTCCTTGGACTTGTAGGTCTGGTACTCGCCGTCGACGCACTCCATCATCCGGCGCTTCAGCGCGCCGCTGGAGTCCTGCTTGAGCAGCTGGTCCCAGCCCGAGCCCCAGATCAGCTTGATGACGTTCCACCCGGCACCGCGGAAGACGCCCTCGAGCTCCTGGATGATCTTGCCGTTGCCGCGCACCGGCCCGTCGAGGCGCTGCAGGTTGCAGTTGATGACGAAGACCAGGTTGTCGAGCTTCTCGCGGGCGGCCATCGAGATCGCGCCGAGCGACTCCGGCTCGTCGGTCTCGCCGTCGCCGAGGAACGCCCAGACCTTCCGGCCGGCGGTGTCGGCGAGGCCGCGCGCGTGCAGGTACTTCAGGAACCGGGCCTGGTAGATCGCCATCAACGGCCCCAGGCCCATCGAGACGGTCGGGAACTGCCAGAAGTCCGGCATCAGCCAGGGGTGCGGGTACGACGACAACCCGTTCCCGCCGGTCTCCTGGCGGAAGCTGTCCAGCTGCGCCTCGGTGAGCCGGCCCTCGAGGAACGCGCGCGCGTAGATGCCCGGCGACAGGTGGCCCTGGACGTAGACCAGGTCGCCGCCGTTCTTCTCCGACGGGGCGTGCCAGAAGTGCTGGAAGCCGACGTCGTACAGGGTCGCGGCGGACTGGAAGCTGGACAGGTGGCCGCCGAGCTCGGTCGAGTCCTTGTTGGCGCGCAGCACCATGGCCAGCGCGTTCCAGCGGATCGCGGAGCGGATCCGGTGCTCGATGTCGCGGTCGCCGGGGTGGGTCGGCTCCTCGTCGACGGGCACCGTGTTCACGTACGGCGTCGTCGCGCGGAACGGGACCCGGGCGCCGAGCCGCTGGGCCTCGTCGATGAGCTGGTCGAGCAGATACTTCGTCCGCGGCTCGCCGTCGTACTCCAGGACGGCGGCGAGGGCGTCGCGCCACTCCTGCGTCTCGGCGGGATCGAGGTCGGTCATCAGGCGGGGGCCCTTCAGGTGGGGAAGTGACGTGCGCCACCCATTCTGCGTCCTCAGGACTCATGCGTCCAATGCCTAATCCACGGGATATCCATGCATTAGATGCATGTCAGTGGGCGGTGAGCGCCTTCCTCGCGTTGTGCAGCGCGTGCGCACGGAAGTGCTCCGAGGCGGGCGGGAGCCGGCGGTCCCGGATCCATGCCAGGCCGATCTCGCGGACCGCCCGCACGCCGGCGATCCGCAGGTGCGGGGCGGCGGGGGCGCCGACGCTGTGCGGGTCGGGGAGCAGGGCGACCCCGAGTCCGGCGTACACGAGACCGCGGAGCGTCTCGACCTCCTCGCCCTCGAACCCGAACCTCGGCTCGAAGCCCGCCTCGCGGCACAGGTCCTGGGTCACCGCGCGCAGGCTGAAGCCCGGCTTGAGCACGATGAACGTCTCCTCGGCGACGTCGCGCAGCCGGATCGAGCGGCGCCGGGCGAGCCGGTGGTTCGGTGGGACGACCAGGCGCAGCGGCTCGTCGAGGAGGACCTCGCTCTCGATCTGCGGGTGCAGCGGCCGGTCGCCGGTGATGGCCAGGTCGATGGCGCCCGAGAGCAGGTCGTCGACGAGGCCCGCGTCGCCGTGCTGGCGCAGGTCGAAGCGCACATGCGGGCGCTCGGCGCGGAACGTGCGGACCAGCTCCGGCACCAGCCACGTGCCGAGGGTGTGCAGGAAGGCGAGCGGCACGAACCCGCCGTCCGCCGAGGCCATGTCCCGCACCGCTCCGAGCCCGAGGTCGTAGGCATCGAGCATCCGCCGGGCGTGGACCGCCATCTCGTGGCCGGCGGGCGTGAGCACCAGGCCGCGCCCGACCCGCTGGAACAGGGCTGTTCCCGCCTCCCGCTCGAAGCGCGCCAGGGCGCGGGACATCGCCGGCTGGGTGCGGTGCGCCCGGTCGGCCGCCTCGGTCACGGTCAGGCCGTCGGCGACGGCGAGGAATGAGCGGATGGTCTCGATCTCCACCCACCCATGCTCTCAGTGCATGGGTCAGGAGCCCAGCAGCTCGGCGAGGATCGCGTCGCGAACCTCCGGGAGCCGGTCGCCCACCCCCGCCGCGACATCGGCCAGGTCCGCGCCCGCCCGGGCCCGGTCGGCGTCGCTGAGGACCAGCCGGTCGAGGACGTCGTACGGGTCCCAGCGGTCGTAGACGATGCACTGGAACCGCGCGCCGTCCTTGGTACGCCGCTGCGAGATCCCCACCGCCTTGCGGCCGCCCACGAGCACCTCGCCCGGCCCGAGCGCGCCGAAGCAGACCTGCCGGCCCCACGCGGTCGACTCCAGGCCGCCGCGGTGCAGCTCGGCGTCGAGGCCGACCGAGAGCAGCGCGCGCAGCCACGCCTCACCCAGCCAGTACGTCGAGGCGCGGACGTCGTCGCTCCACCGCGCATCCCCGCGCGGGACGACCACGTCCAGCCACAGCGAGTGCGCGGGATCGACGTACACGGCCCCACCCCCGCTGCGCCGTCGTACGACGGAGACGCCCTCGGCCGCCGCTCGCTCGAGGTCCGCTGCCGACTCCTGCTGCGCGCTGCCGAGGACGAGCGCGCGCTCCGCGGGGGTGAACAGCCATGCCTCGGCCCCCTCCAGACCGGCGGGGATCACGCGGGCGTGGAAGTCGGCGACCGAGCCGTCGACGTGCAGCAGGCGCATGTCCGAGATTGTGCAGGACGGCCGGGGTGGCCCGGAACAAACACACCCGCGGGTCGTGTGGGGCGACCTGCGGGTGTGAAAGACCCCGCCGCGAAGTCTCGGGTCAACGCGGCGGGGTCGAGGTGAAGCATGCCGGTCGGGGGAGCCGCTGTCCCCGGAACCCCGGATTTTGCCCGGACCGGACTAGACCTCTGGTCCGCTGACTCCTCAGATCGTGGTGGCCGGAGCCGACTGGACGGACCTCAGCCCGTCATCTTCGAGGAGACCCATGTCCGTCCTACGCCGTCTGACCGTCAGCATCCTGTGCTGCCTCGCCCTGGGAGTGGGGATGCTGGCCGTCGCGCCGGCCGGCCCCGCCCGAGCCGCCGACTCCGCCGCCTGCACGAATGCCAAGGACGCGGCGGCCCACGCCCTGCACCGCGAGCGCGTCACCCACCACCGCCTGGTCAAGGCGAAGCGGGCGCTCAAGAAGGCCAAGCACAGCCAGCACCACCGCAAGGCCAAGGTGAAGAAGGCGCGCAAGCTGGTCCACAAGCGGACCCGCCAGCACCACCGCGCTGTCGTCGCGCTGCGCCACGCCCGCGCGGCCCAGGCGACCGCCTGCACCAACAACGGTGGCGGCGGCGGTACGACGCCCGACCCGGCCGCGGGCCTGGGCAGCCTCCTCGGTCTGCTCACCGCCGGCCTGAACGGCGGCTCGATCCCGGCGCTGGACGCCAGCCAGCTGACCACGCTGCTCGACACCCTCTACCCGGGCGCCAGCAGCTCGCTCAACCCCGACCAGCTCACCGCGATCCTGAACTCCTTCGGTGGCGCCTCCTCGCTCGACCCGACCACGCTGACGAACCTGCTCGCCGGCCTGCCGGGTGCCGACCAGCTCGACCCGAGCCAGCTCACCGGCCTGCTGACCGGCGGCTCGCTCGACCCGTCCCAGCTCACCGCCCTGCTGACCACCCTCACCGGTGCCCTCGGCGACCTGGGTGCGACCGGCCTGAGCAACCCGGCCGACCCGAGCACGGTCATCACCGAGCTGCTGGGCTCGCTGCTGGGTGCGCAGACCGACCCGGCGCAGGCCCTGGGCACGCTGCTGGGCGCGCTGTCGGCCGCCGGCAACGGCGGCACGCTGCCGGCCCTGGACCCGTCGCAGCTGACCACGCTGCTGGACACCCTCTACCCGGGCGCCAGCACCACCCTCGACCCGACCCAGCTGACCGCGCTCCTCGGCGCGTTCCCGGGTGCGGGCTCGCTGGACGCCACTCAGCTGACCGGCCTGCTCAGCGGCCTCGGCGCGAGCGGGATCGACCCGAGCCAGCTCCAGACGATGCTGACCGGCGCCGGGACCCTCGACCCGTCCCAGGTGACCGCGCTGACCGACGAGATCACCACGGTGCTGTCGAGCATCACCGGTGGCTCGTTCTCCAGCCCGAGCAACCCGCTGAGCACGGTCACCAACACCCTGCAGACCCTGCTCGGTGGCATCATCTGCGGCCTGCTGGGCTGCTGACGCGTCAGTCCTCGCCGGCCGCAGCGCGCTGCGCGTCGGCGAGGATCGACTGAAGGGACCAGAGGAGATGCTCGCGGCCGTGCTCGGCCGCGAGCATCTCGTATCCCACCAGGGTGCTCATGCCCCACACCGTGAAGGCCTCGGCGCGCTCGGGGCCGACGACGGCCTCCATGGCCTCGTGCACGACCTCGTAGCGGCCCTCGTCCACGCGCTTCTGCACCTCGCCCACGCGCGGGTCGATCGCGGCCCACACCCGGATCGCGCCCTCGGTGCGGTGCAGCAGCGCATGGCTGGCCTCGAGCAGCAGCTGCAGCCGGGCGATGGGGTCCTCGGTCTGCCGGGCGATGTCGATGGTCTGCTGGGTCCGCTCCGCGACCCAGTGCGCGAGCAGCGAGTCGGTGAAGTCCTGCCAGTTGTCGAAGGAGTGGTAGAACGACCCGGTCGTCACGCCGAGCCGGCGACACAGCGCGGCCAGCTTGAGCCCGCCGTACCCCTCGGTCGCGAGGATCTCCTCGCCGGCGGCGTACCAGCTGTTGCGCAGGGCCTCGTTGCGGCGTACGCCGGACTCGCTCATCGGCTGCGTTCCTCCCTCGACGGTGGCGACATCGTAGGACCGCCGCGGCCGGCCCGTCCGGACGTCTGTTGATTCCCCTCCGCTCAGGGAGATCGGAACCATTTGTCTACTGATTCAGTAGAGATTGAATGGTCCGCATGTCCCACACCACGACGCACCGCCGACGACGGCTCGCCGCCACCTTCGCCCTCCTCCTCGCCGCGCTCGCAGCCCTGACCGCGTGCTCCGCCAACGCCGAGGGCGGCGGCTCGAACGTCGTGCGCTACCAGGGGTACGCCGGCGCGGTCGACCCGCTGCTCTTCGCCGACGCGCTCGGCAAGCTCGACGGCGTCGAGCTCAAGCGGGTCGGCGACGTGACCGGTGGCCCGCAGGCCCTGCAGGCGCTGGTCTCCCACCAGACCGACATCGGCGCCTCGGCGTTCTACGGGGCGATCGCCCAGCTGGTCTCCACGGGCGCCCCGATCAAGGCGGTGTTCCCGTCCTACGGCGCGAACAGCAAGACCGGCATGAAGCTGGTCGTCCTCGACGGCTCCGCCATCACCGACGCCAAGAGCCTGATCGGCAACCGGATCGCGGTCAACACCCTGGGCGCCAACGCGGAGGCGTTCCTCGACACCTGGTTCCAGCAGCAGGGCCTGACCAGCGACGAGATCAGCAAGATCACGCTCGTCCCGCTGCCGCCGCTCAACACCCCCGACGCCCTCGCCAAGGGCCAGGTCGACGCCGCGGTCGTGAACTACATCGCCTACCAGCAGCTCGCCGCGGAGCACCCGGTCAAGGAGATCACCGACGACGTCAAGGCCCTCGGCGGCCCGTACGTCGGCGGCGCGTTCACCATGCGCGACGACTTCATCAAGGACAACCCGGACGTGGCCAAGAAGGTCGTCGCGGGCATCGCCACCGCGGTGCAGTACCTCGAGACGCACACCAAGCAGCAGGTCTTCGACATCTACTTCCCCTACCTCAAGAGCCACGGCCTCGGCGACTACATCGAGGCGATCCAGGCCAACTACCCCGGTGACCTCGGCCTGCCCGCCAAGCCGGTGATCGAGCCGCAGGACATCTCCCGGTGGACCGACTGGCTCGAAGGGCGCGGCGAGATCAAGTCCGGCTTCGACGTCTCGGCGGTCTACACCAACGACCTCAACCCGAACGCCTGAGGAGGGGCCATGAGCTCACGGATCGAGCTGAGCGGCGTCCGGCAGACCTTCTGGGTCCGCGGCGACGACGACAAGCAGCTGCGCGAGTTCGTCGCGCTGGACGACCTGGACCTCACCATCCAGGCGGGCGAGTTCCTCACCCTGGTCGGCCCGTCGGGCTGCGGCAAGTCCACCGTGCTCGACCTGATCGCGGGTCTGGCGACGCCCTCGTCGGGCCGGCTGACCGTGGACGGGCGGCCGATCACCGGGCCGGGCCTGGACCGCAGCGTGGTGTTCCAGCAGTACACCCTCCTCCCGTGGCGCACCGCCGCCGCCAACATCGAGTTCGCGCTCGAGGCCAAGGGCGGCCTGACCCGGCGCGAGCGGGCGGCCAAGGCCCGGGAGTACCTGCAGCTGGTGGGCCTCACCGAGTTCGCGAACCGCTACCCGCACGAGCTCTCCGGCGGCATGAAGCAGCGGGTCGCGATCGCGCGGAGCCTGTCGTACGAGCCCGAGGTGCTGCTCATGGACGAGCCCTTCGGCGCCCTCGACGCGCAGACGCGCGAGCGGCTCCAGGAGGAGCTGCTGGGGATCTGGCGGCGCACCGGTACGACGGTCGTGTTCATCACCCACGACATCGAGGAGGCCGTCTTCCTGGGCCAGCGGGTCGCCGTCATGAGCGCCCGGCCCGGGCGGATCCGGGAGGTGATCGGCGTCGACCTCGACCGCAGCGACGCGGGGGAGACCGACGTCCGCGCCACCCGCCAGTTCGCCGACTACCGGCACCGGATCTGGTCGCTGCTGCGCCAGCAGCACCTGACCGCCGCCGGGTCCCACCGCAGGGAGGAGGCAGCCGATGTCCAGCTTGCTGGCTGAGAAGACCGAGGCGCGGCCGAACCCGCGCCAGGAGGAGTCCGCCCGCGCGAAGGGGGTCTCGCTCCGGCGTACCAAGGTGGTCACGGTCGCCCGCGGCGTCGCCGGCCTCCTCACGGTCGCCCTGATCTGGGAGTTCGTGCCCCGGCTCGGGCTGGTCGACGACTACCTGATCCCGCCGCTGCACGTGGTGCTGCGCGAGTGGTGGTCGATCGCCACGGACGGCTCGCTGCTGCGGAACCTCCGGGCCAGCGTGGTGCGGTCGGGCGTCGGCTTCGTCGTCGCGATCGCGTTGGCGATCCCGCTCGGCGCGGCGATCGCCTGGTACCGCCCGGTGCGGGAGTTCTTCACCCCCGTGCTCGAGCTGTTCCGCAGCACCGCTGCCCTCGCGATCCTTCCGGTGTTCACGCTCGTGCTGGGCATCGGGGAGACCTCGAAGATCGCGATCGTCGCCTACGCCTGCTTCTTCCCGGTGCTGCTCTCCACCATCTCCGGCGTGGCCACCGTCGACCCGCAGCTGCTGCGCTCGGCCAAGGTGCTCGGGCTCTCGCCGGTGCAGACCTTCCGCAAGGTCGTCTTCCCGGCCGCGATCCCGACCATCTTCACCGGCATCCGGATCTCCGGCGCCGCCGCGATCCTGGTCCTCATCGCCGCCGAGATGATCGGCGCCACCGCGGGCCTGGGCTTCCTCATCAACTACTCGAACATGAACTTCCTGATCCCCAAGATGTACGCCGCGATCCTCACCACCTCGATCCTCGGCGTCGCCGTCAACTACGGCCTGGTCTGGCTGGAGCGGCGCTTCTCGCGCTGGCGTCCGGCCTGATCCCACCCTCATCCCAGGAGAACCCCGATGACCGCACCGAAGCGTCAGCTCAACCTCAACGCGTTCCTGATGGACACCGGCCACCACGAGGCCTCGTGGCGCCACCCGGAGTCGTCGGTGGAGCGCGCCAACGACATCGACTACTACATCGAGCTCGCACAGAAGGCCGAGGAGGCCAAGCTGGACGCGATCTTCTTCGCCGACGCGCCCGGCATGTTCTCGGCCACGCCGTACCGCCCCACCGGGCACCTGGAGCCGATCACCCGGCTCGCCGCGATCAGCACGCGCACCTCGAAGATCGGGCTGATCGCCACGGCCTCGACGACCTTCTACGAGCCCTACAACCTGGCCCGGCTGTTCTCCTCGGTCGACTTCTCCTCCCACGGCCGCGCCGGCTGGAACATCGTCACGACCCAGTCCGACGCGGTGGCCCGCAACTTCAACCTCGCCGAGATCCCGACGCCCGAGGAGCGCTACGCCCGGGCCCAGGAGTTCATCGACGTCGTCACCAAGTTGTGGGACTCGTGGGAGGACGACGCGATCCTCGCCGACCGCTCCACCGGCCACTACTTCGATCCCGAGAAGGTGCACGCGATCGAGCACGTCGGCCGCTACTACCAGGTCGCCGGCGCACTGGCGGCGCCCCGATCGCCGCAGGGCCGGCCGGTCTACATCCAGGCCGGGTCCTCCAACGAGGGGCGGGCGTTCGCGGCCCGCAACGCCGAGGCGATCTTCACCGCGCACCAGACCATCGGCGACGCGCAGGCGTTCTACGCCGACATCAAGGCGCGCGCCGTCGGGCTGGGCCGCAACCCCGACCACGTGAAGGTGCTGCCCGGCATCAGTGCCTTCCTCGGCGACACGGAGGCGGAGGCCCGCGAGCTGCAGGCCTACGTCAACTCGCTCACCGTGCCGGCGTACGGACTCGCCCAGCTCGAGGCCCTCGGCGGCATCTCCCTGAGCCACCTCGAGCTCGACGAGAAGGTGCCCGCCGAGCTGTTCGTGGGCTCCGGCGACGTGCTCGACAACAACCGCTCCCGGCTCATGGTCGTCGCCAACATCGTCGAGCGCGACCGGCCCACCCTGCGCGAGCTGCTGCACCGCCTGGCCGGCGGCCGCGGCCACAACGTCGTGGCCGGCACGCCGCTGCAGGTCGCCGACCTGATCACCGAGTGGTTCCAGAACGGGGCGGCCGACGGCTTCAACGTGATGCCGCCGCTGTACCCCCAGCTGCTCGACGCCTTCACCACCACGGTGGTGCCGATCCTGCAGGAGCGCGGTCTGTTCCGGACCGAGTACGCCGGCGACACGCTGCGTGATCACTACGGGTTGCCACGGCCCGAGAGCGTGTACGCCGCCGGGCGGGCTGTTGGGAAGGAAGCAGCGACCGCCTGATCCTGTTGCCCTGCAGGACGGGGGATCCACCGACCAGCCTCGGTGGATCCCCCCTTTCTCTCCTCGAAACCCTGGACGCGGACGAGAACCTGTTCCAAGATGCCGGGATGCCGATGACGGGGTGCGCGTGCGGGTACGTCCCGGGTGGGGGCGAGGCCTGGCGCAGTCCCTGGGCTTCGTACGCCTGGCTCCGCGACGAGGACCCGGTGCATCACGTCGTCCCGCCGCGGCGTCCCGAGGACGACTTCTTCGTGCTCAGCCGGTACGACGACGTGCTGGCCGCCGCGCTCGACGCGGAGACCTTCTCCAGCGCCAGCGGCCTGACCACGTCGTACGACGACCTGGCGCTGCTCGGCCTCGACGCGAGTCCGCCGATGGTGATGACCGACCCGCCGACGCACACCGCGTTCCGCCGGCTGGTGGCCCGCGGGTTCACGCCGCGCCAGGTCGGCGAGATCGAGCCCGTGGTGCGGTCGTTCGTGCGGGAGCGGGTCGCGCGGCTGGCCGACGCCGGCGGCGGCGACGTGGTGGCCGAGCTGTTCAAGCCGCTGCCCAGCCTGGTGGTGGCCCACTACCTCGGCGTTCCGGAGGCCGACCACGAGCGGTTCGACCGGTGGTCCTCGGCCATCGTGGCCGCGAACGCGGACGGCGGCCCGGAGGCGGCCGTGCTCGGCGCCGCCGAGGCCGTGGGCGAGCTGATGGGCTACTTCGCCGAGCTGGTCGACCGGCGGCGTACCGAGCAGGCGCGGGGGGTGATGGCCGCCGACACCGTGTCCCACCTGGTCGCGGCCTCCTCCGCCGAGGAAGGGCCGGACCTGCTGGGGGTGCTGGGGTTCGTCTTCACCATGATCACCGGCGGCAACGACACCACCACCGGCCTGCTCGGCGAGGCGGTCCAGCTGCTGGCGCTGCACCCGGACCAGCGCGAGGACCTCGCCGACGACCCGGCCCTCATCCCGCACGCCGTCGAGGAGTTCCTGCGGCTCAGCAGCCCGGTGCAGGGGCTGGCCCGCACCACGACCCGCGACGTCGAGCTGCACGGCGTGAGGATCCCCGCAGGACGCCGGGTCCTCCTGCTGTACGCCGCCGCCAACCGCGACTGGCGGGTCTTCGGCGCCGACGCCGAGCAGCTCGACATCCGCCGCCGCCCCACCCGGATCCTCGCCTTCGGGCAGGGACACCACCACTGCCTCGGCTCGGCCGCCGCCCGCCTCCAGGCCCGGGTCGCGCTCGAGGAGCTCCTCGCCGCGATCCCCGACTTCGCCGTCGATGCGGCCGGTGTCACCTGGGCGCCCGGGGCGTACGTGCGGCGGCCGCTGTCGGTGCCGCTGCGCGTGCTGTAGGGCGCTACAGCACCGCCGCGCCGGCCGAGCGACCCCGCGGCAGCACCGCCAGCGGATCGTCGTACACCGGGCACAGCGCGATCGTGCACGCCGCCGTCGCCTGGATGCCCGACCCGAACCGCGTGAACGACACCGGTACGTCGGTCAGCGCGCCGCCCTGCAGCGCGGTCAGGATGTCCTCGAACACCGGCGGGCAGCCGGTGAACGCCTGTCCGACGAGCACCACGCGGTCGGGCGCGGTCATGTCGCGCACCACGCCGGCCGCCTCGCCGAGAAGCCGCGCCCGCTCGCGCAGCAGCCGTAGCACGGCCTTGTCCCCGGCCCGCTCGTAGACGGCCTCGATCTCGGTGCTGCTCGTCCAGCGCTTGGCCGCCCGGACCACTGCGCCGTCGCCGGCGGCGGCCTCCAGGCAGCCGGTGCGGCCGCAGCCGCACGCCACCGGCGCGCCCGTCGGGAGATGGGCGAGGCTGCCGACCCGCGACACCTCGACGACCTCGCCCTTGTCGACGGCCAGCGCGAACCCGAGGGTGTCGCGGGCGTAGACGTAGAGCGTCACCCCGGGCGTGCCGTGCCGCCGGTGGAAGAACTCGCTCGCCGCCACCGCGGCGATGTGGTCGCCGGTGTGCACGTCCAGGCCGGTGAGCTCGTGCAGCTCCTCGCCGTACGCCGACGGGTCGATGCCGAGCTCCCGCCAGGGCCCGACCAGGCCGGCAGCCAGGGGCGCGCGGGAGGGCAGCGAGCCCAGCAGCCGGGCCGCGACGCGGCCCAGCGCGTCGAGGTCGGGCGCCTCGCCGAGGGGCCGGCGCACCGTCTCGTGGGTGACGACCCGGCCGGTCAGGTCGCCGAGCGCGACGGTCGCGATCCGCCGCCCGACATGCACGCCGACGACCACGAAGTGATCCGGATCCACCTCGACCGGCACGCCCGGCCGGCCGATCGAGCCGGAGCGGATCCGGTCGGGGCGCTCGCGCAGCATCCGCGCCTCGGCCAGCGCGGTCACGACGCGGCCCACCGTGGCGGGGCTGAGCCCGCTGCGGGCGACGATCTCGTCGCGGGTCACCAGGCCCCCGGCGCGGACCTGCTCGAGCACCTGCGCCGACGTACGTCCGAAGCGGCCGCGGGCCACGGTGATGATGGGGGAGCGATGCAGCACCACGGGAACTCCGATCCAATGTCTAGAAACCGACTAGACAAACTGTAGAACATGCCGTGAACAAAGCCGGACTCCGTCTCGCGAGCGGCGCGGCGGGTTCGCCTCAGCCGGATCGGAATCCTTGTCCCCTCCAACCGTCCAGCGGACCTTTGACGCCATGACCATCCAGATCGAGTCCCCCGTCCTCACCACCACCAAGCTCGGCTCGCGCATCGGCGCCCGCATCGACGGCGTCCGGCTCTCCGGCGACCTGCCCGCCGAGACCGTGGCGCAGATCCGCGCCGCGATCCTGGAGCACAAGGTCGTGTTCCTGCGCGGCCAGGACCACCTCGACGACGCCGGCCAGATCGCGTTCGGCGAGCTGCTCGGCCCGCTCACGACCGCCCACCCGACGGTCAACACCGGCAGCGCCCGGGTCCTGTCGCTGAAGGCCACGCGCGGCATGGCCGCCAACTCCTGGCACACCGACGTCACCTTCGTCGACCGGGTCCCGGCCTTCTCGATCCTGCGCGGCGTCACCATCCCCGAGTACGGCGGCACCACCAACTGGGCCAACACCGCAGCGGCGTACGACTTCCTGCCGCCGCAGCTCAAGGCCCTCGTCGACGGCCTGTGGGCCGTCCACAGCAACGACTACGACTACGCCCACCAGTTCGGCGAGGACGGCGCCACCAAGCCGGAGGACACCGACTTCTATCGCGAGCAGTTCGCCTCGACGATCTACCAGACCGAGCACCCGGTCGTCCGCGTCCACCCGGAGACCGGCGAGCGCGCGCTGGTGCTCGGCCACTTCGTCAAGCAGTTCTCCGGCTTCAACGCCAAGGAGTCGGCCGTCCTGTTCAACCTGCTGCAGGACCGCGTCACCAAGCTCGAGAACACCGTGCGCTGGACCTGGCAGCCCGGCGACGTCGCCATCTGGGACAACCGCGCCACCCAGCACTACGCGGTCGCCGACTTCGACACCCAGGTCCGCGAGGTACGCCGCATCACCGTCCAGGGCGACGTCCCCGTCTCGATCGACGGCCGGCGCAGCCAGGTGCTGCAGGGCGACTCGGGCGTCTACAACCGCCTCGACGAGCTCATCAGCTGACCGTCGCGCGCCAACGATGCGCTGAGGTGTCTACAGGTGGCACCTCAGCGCATCGTTGCGTGTTGCGGGAGGAATGCAGGATGGCGCCATGCTGCTGTTCGGTGAGACCGCCCACGAGTACGTCGACTTCGCCGGCTACTGCGAGGGAGACTCCCCGACCTTCGTCGAGTGGGCGCGGGGCGTCGCCGGCGACGAGGAGGTCCTCGACTGGCTGAGTGAGCTGCCGGCGAACAAGCGGCAGCCCAACCTGGTCTTCGCGGCGGCGCGCCTCCACGGCGTGCCTGCCCCCGGCCCGTACTCCGGCCTGCGGGCCGCCCTGCTCGCCGACGAAGGGTCGATCCGCGCCACGATCCTCGCCCATGCCACGCAGACGAACGAGGTCGGCCGGCTCGCCACCCTGGTGCCCGCGCTCGGCAGGATCGACGGGCCGCTCGCACTGATCGAAGTCGGCGCCTCGGCCGGGCTGTGCCTGTATCCCGACCGTTGGGCCTACGCCTGGCAGCTCGGCTCGAAGGTGGTTCGTCTCAGCGAGGGTCCCGAGCTGTCGTGCCGGGTCGAGGGACCCGCCCTGCTGCCGGCACGGCTGCCGGACATCCGCTGGCGGGCCGGCATCGACCTCAACCCCCTCGACGTCACGGACGTCGAACAGATGGACTGGCTCGTCACCCTGGTGTGGTCCGAGCAGGACGACCGCCGTGAGCGATTGCGACAGGCGATCAGGATCGCGGCCCAGGACCCGCCGCGGATCGTCGCGGGCGACCTCCTGACCGAGCTCCCCGTCATGATCGAGGAGGCGTCGGCTCACGGGACCGTCGTGGTGTTCCACTCGGCCGTCATCGCCTACCTCGAGCCCGAGCGTCGCCTCGAGTTCGACCGGCTGATGCGCGGCATGGTCGCCGCGGGCCGCTGCCGCTGGATCAGCAACGAGGCGCCGAAGGTGCTGCCCTCGATCACCGCCACCAGCTCGCAGGTGCCCGACGCGGCGCACACCTTCGTCCTCGGGATCGACGGCGTGGCGGTCGGCCACACCCACGGCCACGGCTCAGCGCTGCGCTGGTTCGGTCACTGATCGGACGGACGGAACCGCGCCGCCCCACCCGCCTTCGCCAGATCGGCGACGGCCAACACGTCGGGGTCCGAGAGCGACTCGATCTCGAGGATCTTGCCGGTGGACTCGTCGATGACGAAGGAGAACACCACCTTCGGGACGCCCTGCAGCTGCCAGGTCGCGGCGGCGTACCCGTCCAGCAGGATCGGTACGACGGCACGGGCCTGGCCGCAGAAGCGGCCCGCGACCGCGTCCGCGCCGACCAGCAGGGCCTCGGCGCCCATCGCGACGGTGTTGGCGTCGGCCCGCACGACCGCGTTCGGGTCGAGCAGGTCGAGCAGGGCGCCGAAGTCGCCGGCCTTGGAGGCCGCGAAGAAGGCATCGACGACCCGCTGCTGGCGGGCCTTCGCCTCGGCGAGCTCGGCCGTCTCGGGCCGCTGCACGCGACGGCGGCCCCGGGAGGCGAGCTGGCGCACGGCCGCCGAGGTGCGCCCGGTGATCGCGGCGACGTCGTCGAACGGCACCCCGAACAGGTCGTGCAGCACGAAGCACAGCCGCTCGGCGGGGGAGAGGAGGTCGAGCACCACGAGCAGCGCGGCGTCGACCGACTCGGCCAGCTCGGCCTCGTCGAGCGGGCCCGCCTCGCCCGACTCCACCTCGGCCACCGCCTCCAGCGGCGCCTCGGCCCGGCGCCCGCGGGCGCGCAGCCGGTCCAGGCACAGCCGCGAGGTCACCGTGGTCAGCCAGGCGGCCGGGTTGTCGATGTCGTCCCGGGCGGCGGAGGACCACCGCAGCCACGCCTCCTGCAGCACGTCGTCGGCGTCGTCGGGCGAGCCGAGCATCCGCATCGCCACCGCCCGCAACCGCCCACGCTCCGCCTCGAACAGGTCCGTCTCCACCGGCACATCATCCCCTTCCGCCGTACAGCGGCGCGTCGTCCGTCACTCCTCACCGGCTCGACGCGCGACACGCTCGCGATGTGACACCGCCCGCCCGTAGCCTCGGTCCCATGACCCCCAGCGACCTGCTCACCGACGCGCTCGGCCGCGTGCTCGAGGAAATCGAAGCCGTCCTCGACGGGCTCGACGAGGACGCCCTGACCGCACGCCCGACCCCCACCGCCAACAGCATCGCGTGGCTGGTCTGGCACCTGACCCGCGTCCAGGACGACCACGTGGCCCACGTCGCCGGCACCGAGCAGGTCTGGACCAGCGAGGGGTACGCCGAGAGGTTCGGCCTGCCCTTCCCCGTCGAGGCCCACGGCTACGGCCACACCTCCGAGGAGGTCGGTCAGGTGAGGGGCATCCCGGCGGGCGACCTGCTCGCCTACTACCGCGAGGTCCACCGGGCCTCGCTGGCCTTCATCGCGACGGTCACCGAGGCCGACCTGGACCGGGTGGTCGACACCCGCTGGGATCCGCCGGTCACCCTCGGCGCCCGGCTGGTCAGCGTGGTCAACGACTGCACCCAGCACGTCGGCCAGGCGGCGTACCTCCGCGGCCTGCTCGGAGGCTGAGTGCCCGAGCAGGATCCCCGCGACCTCGCCCGGACGCTCGACCTCTGCCTGCGCGTCGGGGAGGTGCTGCTGTCCTCCGGCGCCGGCGCGGCCGACGTCACCGCGACCATGCGCGTCGTCGCGCAGGCCTACGGCATCCGCAACCCGAGCGTCGACGTCACCTTCACCCAGCTCGCGATGAGCGCGCAGGCAGGGCCGGACGAGACTCCGGTGCTGCAGATGCGCGGCGTCACCCAGCGCGACATCGACTACGAGGACCTCACCCGGGTCGACCAGTTGGTCCGCGACGTCGCCGCCGGCCGGATCGACGTCGCCGAGGCCCGGGCGCGCGTCGCGCGCATCGTCTCCTCGGGGCACGCCCGCCGGCGCTGGGCGGTGACCCTGGGCTGGGGCGTGATGTGTGCGGGCGTCGGCCTCCAGCTCGGCGGCGCCGCGGCCGTGGTGGCGGTCGCGTTCGTGGCGGCGGTCGCCATCGACCGGCTGCAGCTGGTGATGAGCCGCGCGCGGCTGCCGTTCTTCTACCGACAGATCGCGGGCGGCGCCATCGCCACCCTGCTGGCCGCCGTCGCCACCCGGGCAGCCGACCCGTGGGTGCACATGGACGCCTCGGCGGTCGTCAGCGCCAACATCATCATGCTGCTCTCCGGCATCGGCTTCATGGGTGCGATCCAGGACGCCCTCTCGGGCTTCTACGTGACCGGTGGCGCGCGGCTGCTGGAGGCGGTGCTGGCCACCGCCGGCGTCATCGGCGGCGTGACCGGCGGCCTCAGCCTCGCCGCCGCGGTCCACCTCGACCTCCCGACGCTGGTGCCCGCGCGCACCGACCTGACCGGGATCGGCGTCGCCGCCCTCGGTGGGGCCATCGGCTCGGCGGCGTTCGCGTTCTCGTCGTACGCCCCCCGCCGCGCGCTCGTGCCGATCGGGCTCCTCGGCGCGGCCGCGCTCGCGACAGACCTCGCCATCGCGGCGCACGACTTCGCGGGCGCCTGGTCGGTGGGCGTCGCGGCGTTCGGCGTCGGCCTGGTGAGCTTCGCCGTGGCGGCCCGGCTCCGCGTCCCGCCGCTGGTGGTCGTCGTCCCCGCGATCGTGCCCATGCTGCCGGGCCTCTCGATCTACAAGGGGCTCTCGCTGCTCGGCGCCTCCGACCACCCGGCGCCGGCCGAGGGCCTGCTCGCGATGGTCGCCGCCGGCTCGATCGCCATCGCCCTGGCCGCCGGCGTCATCCTCGGTGAGTACGTCGCCCAGCCGGTCGCCCGCGAGGCCCGCCGGGTCCCGCAGCGCCTCGCCGGCCCGCGGCTCGTGGGCGTCACGCGTCTGCGGCGCCGCGCGGGTCGTCAGGCTGAGCGGGCCGGAACCCGCACCGCTCAGCCTGACGACTCCAGCCGGTAGCGCCAGAACACCGGCACCAGCAGCACCGCGACCACGCAGCCCACGACGACGAGCACCCCGCCGCCCGCGGCGGTGATCGAGGTGCCCACCAGAGCGGCCGCGGCACCGTGCGCGACGTCGGCCATCCGCGGGCCGCCGGCGACCACGACGATGAAGATGCCCTGCAGCCGGCCCCGGACCTCGTCGGTCGCGGAGGACTGCAGCATCGAGGTGCGGAACGCCGCCGACGCCATGTCGGCCGCACCCCCGACCATCAGCATCACGACGGCGCCGCTCAGCCACAGCGAGGACGAGCCGTGCGCGGCCATCCCCACGCACACGCCGAAGCCGACCATCGACAGGCCCCACACGATGATCGACCACACGACGGCCCGCCCCTGTGCGGAGATCCGGGACACCCAGCCGGAGAACACCCCGCCGAGCACCGCCCCGGCCGGGATCCCCGCGAACAGCAGCGCGAACGCCAGCCCGCCGTCGGTCGGCCCGCCGAAGCTCTCGTGCGCGATCTGCGGGAACAGCGCCCGCGGCATGCCGAAGAGCATCGCGATGATGTCGACGACGAAGGACATCCGCAGCACCGGGTGGTCCTTGAGGTAGGCGATGCCGTCGACGACCGAGCGCAGGCCCGGCGTACGGCCCACGACTCCCTGGATCGGCAGCGGCGGCAGCTTCCACACGGCCCACCAGGTGGCGAGCAGGCAGCAGGCGTCGATCAGGTAGAGCCAGGAGAACCCGGTGACCGGGATCAACGCGCCGCCGACCAACGGTCCGGCGATGCCGCCGGCCTGCATGACCGTCATGTTCAGCGAGTTGGCGGCCGGGAGCAGCTCGGGCTCCAGCAGCCGCGGCAGGAGCGCGGAGCGGGTGGGCTGGTTGACGGCGAAGAAGGCCTGCTGCACCGCGAACAACCCGAGCAGCAGCCACACGCTGCCGACCCCCGCCGCCGCCTGCGCCCAGAACAGCGCGCTGATCACGATCAGCCCGGTCGTGGTGATGCGCATGATCGTGCGGCGGTCGAAGTGGTCGGCCAGCGCGCCGCCCCACAGCCCGAAGACGACCAGCGGCACCAGCCCGAAGACCCCCGTCAGCCCGACGTACGCCGAGGACCCGGTCTCGGCATAGATCTGGGCCGGCACGGCGACCACCGTGAGCTGGGCACCGATGACGGTGATGATGTTGGCGGACCACAGCCGCCGGAAGTGCGGGTTCTGCAGCGGACGGGTGTCGGCGAGCATCCCGCGTAGATTCACCAGGGAATCCTAGAGAGGCCTGTCGAAACCACGCACAGCCGTTCGTGGGGAGGGTGAGAGGCGGCCGGATCGGCCGCCCGGACCTGAGGAGAAGAACATGACGCACTACCTGATGTCCGTGCACGGCCCCGCCGAGCGCAGCGAGTACGGCGACTACGGCTCCAAGGAGGCCATGGAGCAGGCGTTCGCCGACACCGGTGCGTTCAACGAGCAGCTCAAGGCCGACGGCTACTGGGTGTTCGCGGGAGGCCTGGAGCAGGCCACGACGGCCACCGTCGTCGACGGCACCGGGGACACCCCGGTCATCACCGACGGCCCCTACCTGGAGTCCAAGGAGTACATCGGCGGCTTCTGGGTGATCGACGCCCCCGACCTCGACGTCGCGCTCAAGCTGGCCGCTGCCGGCTCCAAGGCGTGCCGCGGCAAGGTCGAGGTCCGCCCCTTCGAGGGCCTCGCCTGACCATGGCCGAGGCACGGGCGGCGGTCGAGCGCGTCTTCCGCGAGGAGTACGGCCGGCTGATCGCCACGTTGGTACGCCGCTTCGGCGACATCGACCTCGCCGAGGAGATGGCGGCCGAGGCCCTGGTCGTCGCCCTGGAGCGGTGGCCGGCCGACGGCGTACCCCCCAATCCCGGCGGGTGGCTGACCACCACCGCCGCCCGCCGGGGGATCGACCGCATCCGCCGCGAGAAGCAGCGCGATGCCAAGCACCAGGCGGCCCTGATGATCACCGACGACACCGTCCCGGACCCGACCGGGCCGGTCGAGGACGACCGGCTCCGGCTGATCTTCACCTGCTGCCACCCGGCCCTGGCGCCGGAGGCGCGGATCGCGCTGACGCTGCGCCTGCTCGGCGGGCTCACCGTCCCCGAGATCGCGCGTGCGTTCCTGGTGCAGGAGACGACGATGGGCCAGCGGATCTCGCGGGCCAAGGCCAAGATCAGGGCCGCCAACATTCCGTACGTCGTCCCGCAGGCCGAGGACCTGCGCCGCCGGATCGACGCGGTGCTCACCGTGCTCTGGCTGATCTTCAACGAGGGCTACCTGGCCTCGGGGGAGGGCGAGCCGATCCGGCGCGACCTGACCGCCGAGGCGATCCGGCTCACCCGGCAGGTGCACGCGCTGCTCCCCGACGACCCGGAGCCCACGGGGCTGCTCGCCCTGATGCTGATGACCGAGGCGCGGGCCGCCGCGCGGGTGCGCGGCGGATCGCTGGTGCCCCTCGACGAGCAGGACCGCGGCGGCTGGGACCGCTCGCTCATCGCGGAGGGTCACGACCTGGTGCGCGCCTGCCTGCGCCTCAACCGGCCGGGCAGGTTCCAGCTGCTGGCGGCGGTCAACGCGGTCCACACCGACGCGCCGAGCGCCGACGCGACGGACTGGTCGCAGGTCGCCGCGCTCTACGCGCAGCTGGCGCGGATCGACCCGTCGCCGATCGTGGCCCTCAACCGGGCGGTGGCCGTCGCCGAGCTGGACGGCCCGGCGGTGGGACTGGCGCTGGTCGACGACCCGGCCGTCGCCGGACCGCTGCGGGGCTATCACCCCTGGCACGCGACCCGGGCCGACCTGCTGCGCCGACTGGGGCGCAGCGTCGAGGCCGCGTCCGAGTACGACGCCGCGATCGCCGCCACCGACAACGCCGCCGAGCGCGCCTACCTCACCCGGCGCCGGGGCGAGCTGGTCGGGTGAGCCGATCGCTCAGAGCGCGATCGCACGGTTGACCCACGTCGACGCGACGACCATGCCGACCTTCTCGTAGAGCGCCAGCGCTCCCGTCCGGGAGTCGGTGGCCAACGTGAGTCCCTCGGCGCCATGCGAGGCCCCGGCCGCGTACGCCGCGAGCAGGAGCGACTGCGCCAGGCCGCGGCCCCGGTGCGCCGGGTGGACGGCCAGGCGCTCGACCTCCACCTCGCGGTCCTCGCCGGCAGCCGGGGCTGTGGTCAGGAACGCGACGCCCGCCACGTCGCCGTCGGGCGCGACCACCAGCGGCAGGTGCCAGGGCTCGAAGCCGGGCCGCTGCCACACGGCAGCCGCGAAGTCGTCGTACGGCGTCCGGGCCCGGTCGGACCACTCCAGGAAGGCGTCCTCGAGGACCTGCCAGACCTGCTCGCGGTCCTCGGGCGCGGCCGGCCGGACGGCGTACCCCTCGGGAAGCGGACGCTCGGCGATGCGGCGGCCGGCGGGCAGGCGGAGCACCCAGCTGGTCCAGCGCACGCGGTAGCCCAGGGCGGTCAGGAGACGGTCCCCCGGAGATCCCGCGGGCACGGGCATGCCGAGCTCGGTCGCGCCGCGGGACCGAGCACACTCCTGCGCCCACGCTGCCAGCCAGGTGCCGATGCCGCGGCCGCGGACGTCGGGGTGCACGGCCGCGTCGTACCGGTCAGCCCCGAGGTGCTCGGCGTACGCCACCATGCGGCCGGCCTCGAGAACGGCCACCGAGCTCGCCGCGAGGTCGTAGGACGGGCGCTGCCAGTCGGCGACCAGATCCGCTACGTCGACCCCGACCGTGCCGACGTCCGCCAGCTCCTGGGCTGCGATGACGGCATGGACGGCGGGGGCGTCGGTGGGCTCCAGGGAGCGGGACGTCATCCCCTCGGGAAGCGAAACGGCGAGCACCCGGGAAGTGTTGCTCCCACGGGCGCTCGCCGCCAGCGACGAACGCGATCAGGTCGTGATCAGGCGTTCTTGATCGCGCTGATGTCGAACTCGAGCTTGATCTTCTCCGAGACCAGCACGCCGCCGGTCTCGAGCGCGGCGTTCCAGGTGAGGCCGAAGTCCTTGCGGTTGAGCTCGGCGGAGCCCTCGAAGCCGACCCGGATGTTGCCGAACGGGTCCTTGGCCGAGCCGGTCTCCTCGAAGGTGATCGTCAGCGGCTTGGTCACGTCCTTGATGGTGAAGTCGCCGGTGATCGTCCACTCCGAGCCGTCGCGGGACACCGCGGTGGAGACGAAGGTCCACTCCGGGAACTTCTCGGTCTCGAAGAAGTCGGGGGACGTCAGGTGGCCGTCGCGGTCGGCGCTGCCGGTGGAGACGCTGGCCGGGTTGATCGTGACCTTCACCGACGAGGCGGCGGGGTTCTCGGCGTCGACGTGGGCGGTGGCGCTCCAGTCGGTGAACTGGCCGCGCACCTTGGTGACCACCGCGTGCCGGGCGACGAAGCCGAGGCGCGAGTGGGCGGTGTCGAGGGTGTAGTCGCCGGTGAGGGAGTCGATCGCGGTGCTGGTCTGCTCGGTCATGAGGTTCTCCTTGGTCGTGGTGGCTGAGGGATCCACCGCTACGGGCAGATCGTTGAATCATCAACCATAACCGGGAGGGCTGAACGGCTATTCCGCGTCAGCGGAATTTCTCGAGAACAAAAATGGCCGCGACCGCGGGGCGCCCCCAGGGCGCTCCGCGGTCGCGGTGTTGAGTGTGGGGAAGGCCGGTCAGGCGGCGTGGCCGGCGGCGTGGCTCGCCTGGCCCACCGTGATCCAGCACGCCTCCATGTGGGTGCGGCCGTCGGCATCGGTCACGGGGATCCAGCGCATCTCCAGATGCTCGCTGTTGGTGTCGTACATGAGTCACCTCCTGTTCATCTTCTGTTCACCAAGGTAGCACGGCCCCCACAGGGCTGCCAGGAATTGCCCGAAACTCCGACCGATCGCTCCCCCTGGTGGTCCGTTCGGGGCAGATACCGGTCCGGGTGCTCCACGTGAGCGTCGCGCCGTCGTACTTCTAGGAGTCTGCGGTGAGTGGTCCTGATACATCCGGGCCAGAAAGGCCGGTTCTGCCCGATTTCGGGCAGGAAATGGACAAACCGCACGAGGTGAGCGCAGGATTCTGCTCATGTCCGTCGATCGAGGCCTCCTCAGCCACGTCATGGCGGGCACCGGGCTGTCGGAGGCGGAGGCCACCCGGGTGATCGAGGACGTGGTCGCCTTCCACCACGAGCCGGTGGAGGACGTCGTACGCCGCCGTCACGCCGAGCTCAAGACCTACGGCGTCAAGAACGCCGACATCTACACCCGGCTGCGCGCCGAGCTCGCTGAGCGGGTCGTCGCGGCGCCGGACCTCTCGGAGCGGCAGCTGCGCCGCATGATCTACGGATAGGTCTCGATTCGCCGGAGGCTCGTTCCTCCGCGAGTCGACCAACGAAAGGCTCTCTCCATGTGCGGCATCGTCGGATACATCGGCAACCAGCAGGCGGCCCCGCTGCTGCTCGAGGGCCTCGCGCGCCTCGAGCACCGCGGCTACGACTCCGCGGGCGTCGCGGTCGTCGGCAGCACCGGCATCCGCGTCGCCAAGCGCGCCGGGCGGGTGCGTGACCTGGAGGACGGGCTGCCCAAGCGGTTCTCCGGGCGCGCCGGCGTCGGCCACACCCGCTGGGCCACCCACGGGCCGGCCAACGACGTGAACGCGCACCCCCACACCGACGCCAAGGGCCTGGTCGCGGTCGTCCACAACGGGATCATCGACAACGCCGCGACGCTGCGCGCCGAGCTGGCCGACGACGGCGTGGACCTGGCCTCCGACACCGACACCGAGGTGCTCGCCCACCTGGTCGGCCGCTCCGACGCCGCCACCTTGGAGGAGAAGGTGGTCGAGGCGCTCGGTCGCGTCGAGGGCACCTACGGGGTGGCCTTCGTGCACGCGGACTTCCCCGACCGGATCGTCGTGGCGCGCAACGGCAGCCCGCTGATCATCGGCGTGGGCGACAAGGAGATGCACGTCGCCTCCGACCTGGCGGCGCTGGTCCGCTACACCACGACCGTCGCCCACCTGGCCGACGGCGAGATGGCCACGCTGACCGCGACCGGGTTCACCACCTTCCGGATCGGGGCCGGCGGTGCGGTCGAGGCCGGGACCCGTCGGGTGACCGAGGTCGACGTCGCGTACGACGAGTACGACGCGGGCGATCACGACTCCTTCATGCACAAGGAGATGCGCGAGCAGCCGGCCGTGGCCGAGCGGGTGCTGCGCGGTCGCCTCGACGAGCGCTTCGGCACCGGCCACCTGGGCGGGCTCAACCTCGAGACCCGCGACCTGCGCGCGTTCCGCCGGGTGAAGATCCTGGGCTGCGGATCGGCGTACTACGTCGGTCAGATGGGTGCCGCGCTGATCGAGGAGCTGGCCCGCATCCCCGCCGACGCCGAGGCCGCCTCCGAGTTCCGCTACCGCAACCCGATCGTCGAGCCGGACACGCTCTACGTCGCGGTCAGCCAGTCCGGCGAGACCATCGACACCCTGCTCGCGGTCCAGGAGGTACGCCGCAAGGGCGGCTTCGTGGTCGGTCTGGTGAACGTGGTCGGCTCCGCCATCGCCCGCGAGGTCGACGGCGGCATCTACCTGCACGCCGGTCCCGAGGTCGCGGTCGCCTCCACCAAGGCGCTCACGAACTCCTTCCTCGGCTTCGCCATGCTCGCGCTGCAGCTCGGCCGGGTCCGCGACCTCTCGATCGCCGACGGCAAGCGGCTGATCGCGGGGCTCAACGCCCTGCCCGACCAGATCCAGCAGGTCCTCGACATGGAGGAGGAGCTCGCGACCGTCGCCGAGCGGCTCGCGCAGGCCGACAGCCTGTTCTTCGTCGGGCGGGTGCGCGGGTTCCCGGTCGCCCGGGAGGGCGCGCAGAAGTTCAAGGAGATCAGCTACCGCCACGCCGAGGCCTACCAGACCTCCGAGCTCAAGCACGGCCCGCTCGCGCTGATCTCCCCGGAGGTGCCGACCGTCGCGATCGTGCCCGACGACGAGCTCGTCGAGCGCAACGTGGCCGCCCTGCACGAGATCGCCGCGCGCGGCGGCCCGCTGGTCGTCGTCACCCACCCCGGGATCGACGTGGGCGAGATCGAGTGCACCCGGATCGACGTACCTCGCAGCGAGCGGGAGCTGGACCCAATCCTGCTGACCATCCCGCTGCAGGTGCTCGCCTACCGTGCCTCGCTGGCGCTCGGGCTCGACGTCGACAAGCCGCGCAACCTCGCCAAGTCGGTCACCGTCGAGTGAGGAGATGCTGCGACGCCGTGTCGCCCACATCTGCCGATTCTGTGGCCAACCGGGTGTGACGGGCATTACGGTCAGCCCAGCGGTCCGTGGGGGACCAGGTCACTACAGGGGGTTCGATGCGCGCGTTCACAGCGATCGCACTGGCGGCGCTGCTGGCGCTCGGCCTGAGCGGATGCGGCAGCAAGGACACGGCCACCACCTCGGCGAGCAAGCAGGACTACTGCAACGCGGTCCGCAAGCTCGCCGGGAAGCACCGGCCCGCGCCCCAGCGGTTCGCGACCCTGGTCCAGGACGCCGGCAATGTCGCCACCGGCGATGTCGCGGGCGACTGGCACGACATCTCGGTGGCCGTGCTCGCCTACGCCGCCGCGAGCAAGCGCAGCCTGCGCGATCCCGCGCACCCGCCGTACGGGCTGAACGCCGCCCAGACCCGCGCCCTGAACCGGCGCATCCTCGAGGCTGCCTACCGCACGAACGTCGGTCCGGTGAGCCGGCAGGTGAAGGCCGTACGCCGCCAGATCCGCAGCGCCTGCGGTGTCGGTAGCACGCTCTGAGCCGGGCCGGACGAGCGGGTGAGCCAACGCACCGCGCCGAGAAATGCGCCGGGAGTGTCTCACGGCACTACCGTTGACCAGTGACTTCCCCCGACGTGCCCGCCGACGAGACGACCACCGAGACCACTGAGGCGACCACCTTCGCCGACCTCGGCCTGGGTGCCGACGTCCTCAAGGCGCTCAAGGCCGTCGGCTACGAGAGCCCGTCGGCGATCCAGGCCGAGACCATCCCGCACCTGCTCGAGGGTCGCGACGTGGTCGGCCTGGCCCAGACCGGCACCGGCAAGACCGCCGCGTTCGCGCTGCCGATCCTGGACCGGCTCGACCTGTCCCAGAAGACCCCGCAGGCGCTGGTTCTCGCGCCCACCCGCGAGCTCGCGCTGCAGGTCTGCGAGGCGTTCGAGAAGTACGCCGCCCACTCCCGCGGCGTGAAGATGCTGCCCGTCTACGGCGGCCAGGCCTACGGCGTACAGCTCAGCGCCCTCCGTCGTGGCGTGCACATCGTGGTCGGCACCCCGGGCCGGATCATGGACCACCTCGAGAAGGGCACGCTCGACCTGACCGAGCTGCGCTTCCTGGTCCTCGACGAGGCCGACGAGATGCTCAACATGGGCTTCGCCGAGGACGTCGAGACGATCCTCGCCGACACCCCGAAGGACAAGCAGGTCGCGCTGTTCTCGGCCACCATGCCGCCGCAGATCCGCAAGCTCTCGCAGACCTACCTGAACAACCCGGTCGACGTCACGATCGAGCGGAAGACCCGCACCGCGGAGAACATCCGCCAGCGCTACCTGATCTCCAGCTACCCGCAGAAGGTCGACGCCCTCACCCGCATCCTCGAGGTCGAGAACTTCGAGGCGATGATGGTCTTCGTCCGCACCAAGAGCGAGACCGAGCTGCTCGCCGAGAAGCTCCGCGCGCGCGGGTACGGCGCCGCGCCGATCAACGGCGACATCCCGCAGGCGACGCGCGAGCGCACGGTCAACCAGCTCAAGGCCGGCAAGCTCGACATCCTGGTCGCCACCGACGTGGCCGCCCGGGGCATCGACGTCCCGCGGATCACCCACGTCGTCAACTACGACATCCCCACCGACACCGAGGCCTACGTGCACCGGATCGGCCGCACCGGCCGCGCCGGTCGCAGCGGCGACGCGATCTCGTTCATCACCCCGCGCGAGCGCTACCTGCTCAAGCACATCGAGCGCGCCACGCGCTCCACGCTCGAGGAGATGAAGCTCCCCAGCGTCGAGGACGTCAACGAGACCCGGCTCGCGCGCTTCGACGACCAGATCACCGAGGCGCTCAACTCGCCGCAGATCGACTTCTTCCGCGACGTCGTCAGCCACTACATCAAGGAGCACGACGTCCCCGAGGTCGACGTGGCCGCCGCGCTGGCGATCGCGATGCAGGGCGAGACCCCGCTGCTGCTCGAGCCCGAGTCGGAGTACCAGCGCCGCCAGCGCGAGCAGGCCGAGCGCGGCGACCGCAACGACCGTGGTGCGCGTGACCGGGGCGACCGTCCCGACCGGGGCGAGCGCGGGGACCGGGGCCAGCGTGACCGCGGCGCCCGCAGCGGCGCCCCGCTGGCGTCGTACAAGATCCAGGTCGGCAAGCGCCACCGGGTCGAGCCGCGGATGATCGTCGGAGCGCTCGCGAACGAGGGCGGCCTGGACCGGCGCGACTTCGGCCGGATCACGATCCGCGGCGACTACTCCGTGGTCGAGCTGCCGGCGAACCTGCCGCAGCAGGCCTGGGACAAGCTCAAGGAGACCCGGATCAGCGGCAAGCTGATCGAGCTCGCGCGCGACTTCGGTCCGCCGAAGGGCCGCACCCCGCGCGACTGATCGCCGGGTGATGGTGGGCTGATGGTCGGCGAGGAGAACAGGGTCGCGAGCGTGGCCGGCACCGCCGGCCTCGTGGTGCTCGTCGTCGCTCTCCTCATCGCCGCCGTCCGCTGGGGCTCCCACGGCAACGACCCGCTGGGGGCGGACCCGAACCCCTCGGCAGCGGTGGCCACCGGAGCCGGTACGCCGACCGCACCCGTCCGCAGCGGCACCGCCCGGGTCGCCGACCGCCGCCGCGGCGCCATCGCCAAGGTCCCGCGGGCGGTCATCATGCGTCAGCTCGCGCGGCTCGCCGAGCGGATCGCGCGCCACACCCCGATGCCGACGACGCCCGCGGACATCTCGCCGGGCTCGAACCAGGCACTCGGCTACCACCTGCTCATCGAGTTCGGCTTCGCCGCCGACCAGTGGCCGTACCTGAACGCGCTGTGGACCCGCGAGTCCGGCTGGAACCACCTCGCCGAGAACCCGCACTCGGGCGCGTACGGCATCCCGCAGTCGCTGCCCGCCACCAAGATGGCCGTCGTCGGCCCGGACTGGCGCACCAACCCCGAGACCCAGATCAAGTGGGGCCTGGCCTACATCGGCGCGCGGTACGGCACCCCGCAGGGCGCGTGGGCGCACGAGACGAAGTTCGGCTGGTACTGAGGGTGGAGCTGCTCTCCGCCCTCAACGGCGACGCCCCCGAGGTGGACGCGATCGGCGCGCGGGTGCTCGACGCGGCGTACGCCGTGATCTGCCGGGTCGGCGCCCAGCGGATGACGATGGAGGAGGTCGCGCGCGAGGCCGGCATCTCCCGGATCACCGTCTATCGCCGGTTCGCCGGCAAGGACGCCCTCGTCGAGCAGGTCGTGGCGCGGGAGTTCCGGCGCTACTTCGACCGCTTCCGCGCCGACATCGCGCCCGGGCGCACGGCGGGCGACCGGGTCGTCCTCGGCTTCGTGAGCTCGCTGCGGACCATGCGCGACAACCCGGTGGTCGGTGGCCTGATGACCGGTGAGCGCGGCCTTCTCCTGACCTCGCTGCTCGCCGAGGGCGGCACCCTCGACGCCGTCCGCGGCTTCGTGGCGGGCCAGCTGCGCAGCGAGCAGCGCGCCGGCCACATCTCGCCCGAGATCGACCCGGAGCTCGTCGCGGAGATCATGGTCCGGCTGACCACCTCGTTCCTGGTCACGCCGAGCACCCTCATCGACGTCGACGACGAGGCCGCCCTGCGCCGGGTCGCCGAGCAGGCGCTGGTCCCCCTCCTCGTCCCCTGACGTTCCGCGAGTTCGGTCTTGTGGTCGACCCAAACCAGGGTTTGGGTCGACCACAAGACCTAACTCGCGATCTGGGGTCAGAAGGACTGGCGGTTGGCGTCGGGCATGACGATGTCGATCCGCTGGCCGCTGGAGAGGTAGAACAGGGCGCCCTGGCGGAGGAACTCGTCGAAGGTGTCGTAGAGGTCGCCCATCAGCGGCAGGTTCAGCCCCGCCTCGCGCATCGCGATGAAGCCCGGCCAGCCGGCCGCGATGCCCGCGTCGAGGAGCGGTTGGCGCGGGAGGGCGAGCATGTCGGCGTACGCGCCGCCGAGGACGTAGCGGGTCATGGCCTGGAGCATCGGCCGGGACAGGAAGCCGCCGTCGGCGTCGGAGCCGAGGTTGACCAGGATCTGCGCGAGCTTGAGGCCCTCGGACGTGGGCGCGATGACGGGGTCGAGCAGCTGCGCCTTCTGCGCGTAGGCGTCCGCCCACGTGGCCGGGATGAACTGGTCCTGGATGCCGAGCAGGTGTGCGGAGACCTGCCAGAGATGGAGGTACGCCGCCTTGTCGGCCACAGCGACGGGCACGTTCCACCTCTCCAGGTTCTGCATCACGAAGGTGGCCAGGCTGTGCCAGGTGATGAGCAGGTCGCGCTGGCTGATCGGTCGGGACTGGTCGGCGGTCGGCTGCCAGTACGGCGACTGCGGCAGCAGCGTGCGGACGGCGGCGTGGACCAGCCGGGTCTTGACCGCGGTCACCACCATCGAGCCGGCCGGCTGGTAGGCGTCGATCGCGCCGATGTCGTAGCCGAGCTTGGCGGTCTTGGCGATCCGGTCCTTCATCGTGGCGCCGCCGCGGGAGTAGTAGACCGCGCGCGCCTCGTGCGGGATCAGGCAGCTCATCATCCCGCTGCCCATGCCGTAGAGGACCGCGATCACGTCGCCCTGGACCTTGTTGAACCGGGCCGCGCGGGTGAGCTGGGCCTGGTCGGCCCAGGTCGGGAGCTGCCGGGCGGTCGCGATGAAGTCCGCGACGTCGCCGGGGGTGGCGCCCGGCACGGCGTCGGCGTTGGTCACCCAGGTGGCCAGCGCGGCGTTGACCTCGGCGACCCCGCCGCGGCCGAGGACGGCTGCGGCGAGCCAGTCGGCCGGGTCGTCCCAGACGGTGCTCGGGTCGGTCGTCGTCGTGCCGCCGGCGATGGAGCCGGACGACGACCAGCTCCATCCCGCAGGAGCGCTCGCGAGCTGGACCGCGCCGAGCGCGCCCAGCGCCGTGCCGCCGACCAGGATCCGCCGCCTGCTCATCTCGCTCATGCGTCCACCTTCGTGATACACGGATACAGTATTTGTATCTCTGTAACCGCGATCACACCATGGCTCGCCGCCTCTCGACAAGACCCCTGTCGTCGGCTTGAGTGATCCAGGTCACATCACTGCCGCGCTCCCGCGGCCGTCCCGGAGGTGCTCGTGTCCAGCTCCCGCCGTCTCGCCCTGTCCCTCGTCACCGGCCTGCTGGCGGTCGCCGGCCTGATCGGGCTCCCGTCCGCCGCGCATGCGGCAGGTCCGTCGTACGTCGCGCTCGGGGACTCCTACTCCTCCGGCGTCGGCACGCGCACCTACCTCGACGACGGCACCAGCTGCCAGCGCTCGACGTACGCCTATCCCTACCTCGTCGCGCAGCAGAAGGGGTACGCGCTCAACTTCCAGGCATGCTCCGGCGCGACCACCTCCACGGTGACCAGCAACCAGCTCGGCGCGCTCAGCAGCACGACCCGCTACGTCACCATCTCCGTCGGCGGCAACGACGCGGGCTTCACGGATGTGATCACCGAGTGCGCCAAGCCGGCGTGGATGTCGGACTGCAACGGCAAGGTCGCGACCGCGCAGAGCTTCATCACCAACACCCTGCCCGGACGGCTCAACACCCTGTACACCTCGATCCGGAGCCGGGCGCCGTACGCGAAGGTCGTCGTGGTCGGCTACCCGCACCTGTTCATGGGCGAGGACTGCAACGCGGCCACCTGGTTCTCGCCCTCGGACGAGTCACTGCTCAACCAGACCGCGGACCTGCTCGACTCGAAGCTGTCCTCCGCGGCGTCGGGCCACGGCTTCACGTTCGTGAACCCGGTCAGCAGGTTCACCGGTCACGCGATCTGTGACAGCACCGAGTGGCTCAACGGGCTGTCCAACCCGATCAGCGAGAGCTACCACCCGAACAAGCTCGGGCAGTCGCAGGGCTACACGCCGCTGGTCGGGGCGGTGCTGGTCGGGTAGCTGGTCGGGTGGCTCGCCGGACCGGTCGGTGGCGGCTGGTAGAACCGTCGTCATGCGGCGGCTCTCGGTGGCACTGGTCCTGTCCCTCACCAGCCTGGGGCTGGCCGCCTGCGGGAGCGGAGGCGCGGACGACCCGGTCCAGCGACAGGTCCAAGCGCTCGCGACCGCGCTGAGCTCGGCCGCGGTGCCCACCAGCTTCGACGGCGTCACCTTCACCACGTCGAGCGCCTCGGTCGCCAAGGAGTACGCCGAGGTCGTCGACGGGATGGACGGCCTCGTCCCGACCGTCACCGTCGGATCGGTCGGCAGCGGGTCCGCGCAGCTGCACTGGTCGTGGCCGCTCGTGGCCGGGCACGACCCGTGGACCTACGACTCCACCGTGCCGCTGTCCGGCCAGGGTGCCGCCACCGCCGTGGTCTGGGCGCGCAGCGACGTGCAGCCGAAGCTCGGCAAGGCCGACGTGCTCAACGCCCTCACCCTGCCCGGCCGGCGCGGGGCGATCACCGGCGCGCACGGCTCGGTCATCGTCACCGACCGCCCCGTGGTGCACGTCGGCATCGACCGGAGCCGCGTGCCGGTGGCCCGGGCCGCGTCCTCCGCGCGCACGCTCGCGGGGATCGTGGGGATCGACCCGGCGGCGTACGTGAAGGCGGTGCGGGCGGCCGGCGACAAGGCCTTCGTGGAGGCGATCACCTACCGCAAGGGCCAGGTGCCGTCCGAGGTCGAGCACGCCTCGCTGCCCGGCCTGCTGAGCGTCGCCGGGACGCTGCCGCTGGCGCCGACCAAGGAGTTCGCCGCCCCGCTCCTCGGCCGCGTCGGCCCGGTCACCGCCGAGGCCATCAAGAAGGACCCCACCCTCAAGGTGGGCGACGAGATCGGGCTGTCCGGCCTACAGGCGCGGTACGACGACCAGCTCCGCGGCGTGCCCGGCCGCGAGGTGCGCGCCGAGACCCCCGGCACCACGGTCACCCCGCTCACCCTGGTGCGGATCGGCGGCAGGGCCGGCAAGCCGCTCGGGCTGAGCCTCGACGTACGGCTCGAGCAGAAGGCCGAGGAGCTGCTGGCCGGTGTCGGCCCGGGGAGCGCGCTGGTCGCGATCCGCCCCAGCACCGGCGCGATCCTGGCCGCGGCCAACGGGCCGGGCACCGACGGGCAGAACTTCGCCACCTACGGGCGGTTCGCGCCCGGCTCGACGTTCAAGATGATCGGCAGCCTCGCGCTGCTCCGCTCCGGCCTGACCCCGAGCAGCACCGTCACCTGCCCGTCGGCGGTGAGCGTGGACGGCAAGAGGTTCGAGAACGACAGCGACTACCCGCCGTCGGCGCTCGGCAGCATCCCGCTGAGCACCGCGCTGGCGTGGTCCTGCAACACCGCCTTCATCGGCCAGCGCGACACCATCGCGCAGGGCGGGCTGGCCAAGGCCGCCGCGACGCTCGGGTTCGGCATCGACCACGACACCGGCTTCCCGGCGTACTTCGGGCAGGTGCCGGCCGCGGCCAGCGAGACCGAGGGCGCCGCGGACATGATCGGGCAGGGCAAGGTCCTCGCCTCGCCGATGGCCATGGCCACGGTGATGTCGTCGATCGTGGCCGGCCACACCGTCGTACCGCATCTGGTCGACGGGGTCACCTCCCCGGTGCCGTCCGGCGTCGCCGCGCTGACCCCGGGCGAGGCCCGGCAGCTGCGCGCGATGCTGCGCGGCGTCGTCACCGGCGGCACCGGTCGCGGCCTGCTCGGCCTGCCCGGCCCGCCCGTGATCGCGAAGACCGGCACCGCCGAGTTCGACGCGGGCAGTGGCGCGACGAAGACCCACGCCTGGATGGTCGCCGGCCAGGGCGACCTCGCGGTCGCGGTGTTCGTCGACGTCGGGGTGACGGGTGCGCAGACCGCCGGGCCGATCCTGGCCGACTTCCTGCGCGCGGCCCGCTAGGGCAGCTGCCAGACCAGCAGGTCGGTGGGCACCGCGGCCGTGATGTCGTACGCCGGCTCGCCACTCAGCAGGAACGCGTCCCCGGTCTGCAGCGGCTCGGCCAGGGACGACCGCAGCAGCGCGCCGTTGGCGACGAACGCGTGCACCCGTGGGGCCGCCGGCAGCGTCGTGGTCGCGCCCGCCTCGAGGTGGACCGGCGTGAGGACGGCGTCGCCGGCGGCCGTCGGGACGGTGAGCGCCCCCGTGCCCGTGCGGTACGCCGGCTCCGCGCCGGCCGCGGCGTCCCCGGCCCGCAGCCACACCTGGATGAAGCGCGCCGGCCCGTCGGTGCTCGCGTGCTCGGCGTGCCGGACCCCGGCGCCGGTCGAGAGCCAGCCCCACTCCCCGGCGCCCACCTCGGCCGACGAGCCGGACGAGCCGGACGAGCCGGACGAGCCGGACGAGCCGGACGAGCCCGACGAGTCACGGTGCACGAGCCTCCCCGACACCACCCACGACACGATCTCCAGACCGCTGTGCGGGTGCTCGTCGAACCCCTGCCCGGAGCCGAGCAGGTGGTCGTCGTGGCAGACCATCGGCCCGAAGTCGAGCCGGTCGGGGTGGTAGTGCTGGCCGAAGGCGAAGCCGTGCCGGGTCATGCGGCCCGTCCCGCGATCGGCGAAGCGCTCGGTTCCCCTGCGGATGTCGACAGTCACGTGGATGATTGTGCCTGTGCCGTTCACTGTGCGGACGGAGCGGTTCCCGGCGGGGTTCCGGTTCGGGACCGCCACTTCCGCCAGCTTGGTCGAGGGCGCCTCGGACGAGCGCGGCCGGACCATCTGGGACACCTTCGCCGAGACGCCCGGGCACATCATCGACGGCTCGACACCGGCGGTCACGTGCGACCACGTGCACCGGTACGCCGAGGACCTCGACCTGCTGCGCGAGCTCGGCGCGCCGTCGTACCGCTTCTCGGTGGCGTGGTCCCGGGTCCTGCCCGAGGGCCGCGGCCGGGTCTCGGCGAGCGGCCTCGACTTCTACGACCGCCTGGTCGACGGCCTGCTCGAGCGCGGCATCGAGCCCACCGCGCTGTTGCACCACTTCGACGTGCCGCAGGCGCTCGACGACCGGGGCGGGTGGGCGGACCGGGCGAGCGTCGACGCCTTCGAGGAGTACGCCGGCGTGGTCGGTGAGCGGCTCGTCGACCGGGTCGCCCACTGGATCCCCATGCACGAGCCGACCTCGGTGGTGATCCTCGGCTACGGCATCGGCCAGCACGCGCCGGGCCACCAGCTGGTCTTCGACGCCGTACCCATCGCGCACCACCTGCTGCTCGCGCACGGCCGGGCCGTCGGCGCATTGCGGGGGCTGGGCGCGCGGAGTGTCGGGTGCTCCAACGGGCACGCGCCGATCTGGCCGGCGTCGCTCGACGACGCCGACCTGGCGGCCTCCAAGCTGTTCGACGCGATCTGGAACGGGATCGCGCTGGAGGGGATGCTGCACGGCCGCTACCCGGGCGACCTGATGCCGGTGATGGAGGAGGTCGTCCAGCCCGGCGACATGGACACGATCAGCCAGCCGCTCGACTTCTACGGGGTCAGCTACTACGGCGCGCACCGCATCCGGGCGGCCGACCCGGGGTCGCCGTCCCCCATCGAGCTCGCCGAGATCGTCGGCTACGACCGCACCGACAGCGGCTGGGCCGTGGTGCCCGAGGCCCTCACCGACTGGCTGACCGCGACCGCAGAGCGCTACCCGGACGTGCTGCCGCCGGTCGTGGTGACCGAGTGCGGCGCGTCGTACGCCGACGAGCCGGACGCCTCGGGCGCGATCCGTGACGACGCCCGGATCACCTACCTGGCCTCGCACGTGAACGCGGTGGGTGACGCGATCGCGCGCGGCGTGGACGTCCGCGGGTTCTTCGTCTGGGGCCTGCTCGACGGCTGGGAGTGGGACGACGGGTTCCTGACGCCGTACGGGCTGGTGCATGTCGACCACCGCACCCAGGTGCGCACGCCCAAGGAGTCCTTCGCCTGGTACCGCGCGCTCGTCGGCGAGCACCGGCGGCGGAGGGTGGGGTGAGCGGCGTGAGCAGGGGGAGCAGCGGGGTGGACGAGCTCGCCGGCCGGCTGCCGGCCGGCTTCCGGTTCGGCACCAGCACGGCGGCGTACCAGATCGAGGGGGCGGTGGCCGAGGACGGCCGCGGCCCGTCCATCTGGGACACCTTCTGCGCCGAGCCCGGTCGGGTGGCCGACGGGTCGAGCGGCGAGGTGGCGTGCGACCACTACCACCGCGTCGACGAGGACGTCGCGCTGATGCAGGGCCTCGGCACCACCGGCTACCGGTTCTCGATCGCGTGGCCGCGGGTCGTGCCGACGGGCTCCGGCGCAGTGAACGCGGCCGGGCTCGACTTCTACGACCGGCTCGTCGACACGCTGCTCGCCACCGGCCAGGAGCCGATGGCGACGCTGTACCACTGGGACCTGCCGCAGCCGCTGGAGGACGCCGGGGGCTGGCTGTCGCGCGACACCGTCGAGCGCTTCGGTGCGTACGCCGAGGCGGTGGCCGCGCGGCTCGGCGACCGGGTCACGGACTGGGTGCCGATCAACGAGCCCAACGTCGCCTCCCTGATGGGCTACGGCGTCGGCATGCTCGCGCCGGGCCGCGCGCTGCTCTTCGACGCGCAGCCCGTGACCCACCACCTGCTCCTCGCCCACGGCCGCGCGGTCGCGGCGCTGCGGGCCGCGGGCGTGACCGGCCGGATCGGCTGCGCCAACAACCACGCCCCGGTGTGGCCCGCCTCCGACAGCGATGCCGACGTGGGCGCGGCCAAGCTCTTCGACGCCCTCTGGAACGGCCAGTACGTCGAGCCGATGCTGATGGGCCGTTACCCGGCCGACATCGCGATGCTGATGGGGGAGTTCGACGGCCTGGTCCTCGACGGCGACCTGGCCGCGATCCGCCAGCCCCTCGACTTCTACGGGCTCAACTACTACAACCCGATGCGGGTCGCGGCGACCGCCGACGACGCCGACCTGCCCTTCGCCTTCCGCGAGGTCGTCGGCCACCCCCTGACCGACTTCGGCTGGCCCGTCGTGCCCGACGCGCTGCGCGAGCTGCTGATCACGCTGCGGGCGCGCTACCGGGCGGTGCTGCCGCCGGTCGTGATCACCGAGTCGGGGTGCTCCTACGCCGTCGGGCCGGACGCGGCCGGTGTCGTCGCCGACCAGGACCGGATCGACTACCACGCCGGCCACCTGCGCGCGGTCGCCGAGGCGAACAGCCGCGGCGCCGACGTACGGGGCTACTACTGCTGGTCGCTGCTGGACAACTTCGAGTGGGCCGACGGCTACCAGCAGCGGTTCGGGCTGGTCTGGGTCGACTTCGCGACCCAGCAGCGGATCCCCAAGGCCAGCTACCGGTGGTACGCCGACCTCATCGCGGCCCACCGAGCGCGGCAGCCGTCCGCTCCACCACCTGGGTGAGGCGCTCGGGGCTGGTCGCCAGGTTGACGCGGGCGTGCCCGGTGAGCCCCGGGTGGTAGTCGTGCCCCGGCGCCAGCCGCACCCGACCCTTCTCGTGCGCCACCGCGGCCGGGTCGTCGTGGCCGTAGACGCGCAGGTCGACCCAGGCCAGGTACGTCGCCTCCAGCGGCCGCATCCGCGCCTCCGGCAGGTGCTCGGCGAGCAGGTCGGTGAACAGGTCGCGCTGCTGTCCCAGGCGGGCGACGAGGGAGGCGAGCCAGGGGTCACCGTCGGTGTAGGCGGCGATCGCCGCGGCCACGCCGAGCGGTGACCACGAGTCGTTGCGCACCATGGGCAGCGCCCGGACCAGGTCGCGGGTGGCGTCGTCGCCCACGACGACCTGCGCGCAGCGCAGCCCGGCCACGTTGAAGGCCTTCGAGGCGGCGACCACCGCGACGGCGTGGTCGGCGGTGCCCTCGAGGGACAGGTAGGGGATGTGGGCAGGGGAGCCGGGCAGTACCAGCGGCGCATGGATCTCGTCGGCGACCACCCGGGCGGCGTACCGGATCACCAGGTCGCGCACGCCCTCGAGCTCGGGGCGGGTGAGGACGCGGCCCCACGGGTTGTGCGGGTTGGTGAGCAGCACGGTGCGGGCGCCGGCGGCGAGGTGCCGCTCCAGGGCGTCGAGGTCGATCTCGGCGCGTGCGGCATCGGGGGACACCACGAGGTCCCAGCGCTCCCGGCCGGTCACCCCGCCGACGTCGAGCAGCGGCGGGTAGCCCGGCAGCGTCATCACGACCGGGGCTGCCTCGGAGAGGGCGTCGAGCGCGAGCCGGACCCCGGCCGTCACGTCGACGGTCGGGATCACGTGCGTGGGGTCGACGGTGTGGCCGAAGTGGCGGGCCGCGAAGCCGGCGTACGCCTCACCCAGCGGGCCGCCGAGGGGGAAGTCCGGATAGCCGGTCATGCCGGCCGTGACGGCCTCCCGCAGCGCCTCCGCGATCGGCGGGGCGAGGGCGTAGTCCATCTCCGCGACCCAGGCCGGTAGCACGTCCGGCTCGACCATCCCCCACTTGCACGGCAGGGCCCGCCGCGCCTCCTCGTCGGTCAGGTCGCGCAGCATGCGGCCAGCCTAGTTGGCGTCGCACCTGACCAACGCGTTGGTTTTTGCCGCCTGGGGCAACGCGTTGGTCAGGTACGACGATTCAGAGGGCCGCGGCGACCTCGGTCCCTTGGAGGATCGCCCGCTTGGCGTCCAGCTCGGCGGCGACGTCGGCGCCGCCGATGACCGTCCGGCCATCGCGCACCAGGTCGCGCACCGACTCCTGGCCGGCGCAGATCACGACATGGTCGACGTCGAGGACCTGCTGCGCGACCGAGCCGTCGGCCGCGGTGACCGTGATGTGGAGGCCCGCGTCGTCGATCAGGTCGTACGTCGCCCCGCTGATCTGGTGCACGCCGTCCTGCTTGAGGTGGGCCAGGTGCGCCCAGCCCGAGGTCTTGCCGAGGTCCTTGCCGATGCGCGAGGTCTTGCGCTGCAGCAGCCACACCTCACGCGCGGGCGTGCGCGGCTTGGCCGGGGCCAGGCCGGCCCGGTCGAGCTGGAAGTCGCCGACGCCCCAGTGCGCCTTCCACTCCTCGAGGGTCTCGTCCTCGTGGGTGAGGAAGACCGACATGTCGACGCCGATGCCGCCCGCGCCGATCACCGCGACGCGCTTGCCGGGGACGACGCGGCCGTCGAGGACGTCGGCGTACGAGACGGCCTTGGGGTGGTCGATGCCCGGGATCTGCGGCATGCGCGGGACGACGCCGGTCGCGACGACCACCTCGTCGAAGCCGGCCAGGGTCGCGTCGTCCGCCTCCGTGTTCAGGCGTACGTCGACGCCGAGCACCTCGAGCCGCCGCGCGTAGTAGCGGACGGTGTCGCGGAAGTCCTCCTTGCCGGGGACCTGCATCGCGAGCCGGAACTGGCCGCCGATCTCCGCGCCCTTCTCGAACAGCGTCACCGAGAGACCGCGCTCGGCGGCGGACACCGCGGCCGCCAGCCCGGCCGGCCCGGCGCCCACGACGGCGACCCGCTTCGCGACCCGGGTCGGGGAGAGGACCAGCGTGGTCTCGCGGCCCGCGCGCGGGTTCACCAGGCAGGACACCTTCTTGTTGACGAAGGCGTGGTCCAGACAGGCCTGGTTGCAGGCGATGCAGACGTTGATCTCGTCGGAGCGACCCGCGGCCGCCTTGGCGACCAGGTCCGGGTCGGCCAGGAAGGGTCGCGCCATCGACACCGCGTCGGCGGCACCGGAGGCGATGATCTGCTCGGCGAGCTCGGGGGTGTTGATCCGGTTGGAGGCGATGACCGGGACCGAGACGTGGGGCTTGAGGGCGGCGGTCGAGTCGACCCACGCGCCGCGCGGCACCTGGGTGATGATCGTCGGCACCCGGGACTCGTGCCACCCGATGCCGGTGTTGAACACGTCGACGCCGGCCTCCTCGAGGCGCTGCGCCAGCGTGACGGTCTCGTCCCAGCTCTGACCGCCCTCGACCAGGTCCAGCAGCGAGATGCGGTACTGCAGCACGAAGTCCGGGCCGACCAGCTTCCGTGCCCGCCTCACGATCTCGAGGGGGAAGCGCATCCGCTTCTCGGCCGTGCCGCCCCACGCGTCGGTACGCCGGTTGACCCGCTCGGCGAGGAACTGGTTGATCCCGTAGCCCTCCGAGCCCATGATCTCGACGCCGTCGTAGCCGGCCTTCTGCGCCAGCCACGCCGACCGCGCGAACGCGTCGACGGTGCGCTCGATCTCGCGCGCCGACATCGCCTTGGGCTTGAACGGGTTGATCGGGGCCTTGATCGCCGACGCCGAGGCGTTGAGCGGGTTGTAGCCGTAGCGGCCGGCGTGCAGCAGCTGCAGGAAGATCCGGCCGTCGTGGCGGTGCACCGCGTCGGTCACCTGGCGGTGCCGGATCGCGTGCAGCCGGGTCGACATCTCCGAGCCGAAGGGCTTGAGCCAGCCGCGCTTGTTGGGGGAGAAGCCGCCGGTGACGATGAGGCCGACGCCGCCCTTGGCCCGCTCCTCGTAGAACGCCGCGAGCTTCGCGACGTCCCACGGGTGGTCGTCGAAGCCGGTGTGCATCGAGCCCATCACCACGCGGTTGCGCAGCTCCAGGTTGCCCACCCGGAGCGGGGACAGCAGGTGCGGGTACGGCGAGGCGGTCTCAGTCATTGCGGTGGTTCTCCCAGGTGTCCAGGTATTCGGTCAGCCACGCGACCTGCCCCTCCTCGAGGAGGAGCCCGCCGCGCAGCACGAGGTACTGATCGAGCTCGAGCCCGTCCAGGCCGGCCGGCCCGTCGGGGTAGTCCCGCTTCATCAGGGACGTGTAGATGTCCAGGCGCACCTGGTGGTCGGCCACGAGGTCGCGCACCGAGGCCAGCACCGCGGAGCGGTCGCCGAACGAGGCCCCGCGGAGCTTGACGGCGATCTCGCTGCGCACCGCCTGCTCCCGGGTGGGAGCGGCCAGCCAGCCGGCCAGCTCGGCGCGGCCGGCCGCGGTGACGGCGTACACCTTCTTGTCGGGCTTGCCCTGCTGCCCGACCACCGACGCCTCGACCCAGCCGTCGGACTCCATCCGGCCCAGCACGCGGTAGATCTGCTGGTGGGTGGCGGACCAGAAGTAGCCGATGGACCGCTCGAAGCGCCGGGACAGCTCCAGGCCGGAGGACGGGCGCTCGCGCAGGGCGACGAGCAGCGCGTGTTCCAGGGCCATGGCACCACTGTGGCAGACCTATGCAACTCGTTGCAAGGTGACCCGGACCACCTCGCGCCCGCTAGGTTCGGGCCATGCGCGCAGCCCAGGTCGTCACCACCACCGGTCCCGCCGACGTCGTCGTCCGGGAGGTGCCCGAGCCGACGCCCCAGGCGCACGAGGTGCTCATCGACGTGCACAGCGTCGGCATCTCGTTCCCCGACCTGCTGCTGAGCAAGGGCGAGTACCAGCTCAAGCCGGAGCCGCCGTTCACCCTCGGCGTCGACATCGCCGGCACCGTCGTCTCCGGTCCCGGTTTCGAGCCCGGCCAGCGCGTCTGCGCCGTCGGTCCGTACGGCGGTGCCGCGGAGCGGGTCGCGGTGCCGGCCGAGGCCGTCTTCGCGCTGCCCGACGAGCTCAGCTTCGACGAGGGCGCCGCGATCCCGATGAACTACCTGACCGCGCTCTTCGCGCTCGACGAGCGCGGTGGCCTCCGTGAGGGCGACACCGTGCTCGTCAACGGCGCCGCCGGCGGCGTCGGCAGCGCGGCGCTCCAGGTCGCGCGCGGTCTCGGGGTCCGCAGCATCGCGCTGGTGAGCACCCCGGAGAAGGCCGAGTTCGCGAAGGCCGCCGGCGCCGACCAGGCGGTCCTGGTCGAGGGCTTCCGCGACGCCGTCGCCGAGCTGACGGACAAGCGCGGCGTCGATGCCGTGCTCGATGTCGTCGGTGGGAGCATCTTCACCGACTCGCTGCGCTCGCTCGCCCCGCAGGGCCGCCTGCTGGTCGTGGGCTTCGCTGCCGGCCAGGGCATCCCCGAGGTCAAGGTCAACCGGCTGCTGCTCAACAACATCGACATCCGTGGCGTCGGCTGGGGCGCCTACGCCTTCCTCACCCCGGGCTACCCGGCCAAGCAGTGGGCCCAGCTGGTGCCGATGATCGAGGACGGCTCGATCCGCCCGCCGATCGGCCGCACCTTCGACCTGGACGGCTTCAGCGACGCGCTGCTCGAGATGGACGCCCGCGGGACCCTCGGCAAGTCGATCGTGAGGATCCGCGACTGACCGGGCTCAATGGCGGCCGAAGTCCTGGGTCCACCAGACCGTGCCGTAGTCGTCCATCCGCACGCCCACCCCGAGGTCGCGCAGCCGGCAGTCGAGGATGTTGCGGCGGTGCTCGGTGCTGTGCATCCAGGCCGTGACGACCTCGGACGGCGTCGAGTAGCCGACCGCGATGTTCTCGGCGAGGCGGGACCACGGGTGGTAGCCCACGCGCAGGATCCGGGCCACGAGGCCGAGCTCGCTGGCGAGCAGGTGGGAGAGGATGTCGCGGGCCGACATCAGGTTCGTGTGCAGCTGGGCCGAGCGCTGCAGCTGGTCCTGCCAGTGCAGGGCGACGCAGCCGTGCCGCGTGCGTTGCCGGTTCGTCAGCGTCAGCACCCGGCGGCCGTACGCCGCTGTGTCGATCGTTCGGGCCGCGGACCGGAGCACGGTGGTGCCCGCGGCGCTCGCGGCGGAGAGGTGGACCGATCCCGGGAGCACGCCGACGACGAGCGCGGCGGTGACCGCGGCGAGTGTCCGTCGTAGGTGTTCCATGCCTTGCACTTCGACGCAAGCGGGCGTCACCTGAGCGCGGACGGTGCGAACGGGACCATCCGGGACCTGGTCCCGTGAGGTCCCCGGTGAGGGTCCGTGCCCTACATTCGAGACGTGAGCATCCTCGATGACGCCCGCCCGGGCATGGACCCCGCCATCCGGCCGCAGGACGACCTGTTCGGCCACGTCAACGGCACCTGGCTGACCGAGACGGAGATCCCGTCGGACCGGTCGAGCTGGGGGCCGTTCGTGCAGCTCGCCGACCGGGCCGAGGAACAGGTCAAGGAGATCATCACCGAGCTCGCGGCCGAAGGCGGCGCGAGCGAGGACGCGCGCAAGATCGCGGACCTGTTCAACTCCTTCATGGACACCGACCGGATCGAGGCGGCCGGCGTGGCGCCGGCCCAGCCGCTGGTCGACGCGGTCCAGGGGCTGCGCGACGTGCGCGACCTGGCGGCCTACCTGGGCGAGTTCGAGCGGGTCGGCGGTCACGGCCTGTTCGGTTCCTACGTCGACACCGACGACCGGCAGTCCGACCGCTACCTGTTCCACCTCGGCCAGGGCGGGCTGGGGCTGCCGGACGAGTCCTACTACCGCGACGACCGGTTCGCCGAGATCCGCACGGCGTACGTCGACTACCTGACCAAGCTGCTCACCCTGGGCAAGCACCCCGACCCGGCGGGCGCGGCGAGCCGGATCCTCGAGCTCGACACGCTGCTGGCGAAGGGTCACTGGGAGCGCGCCGAGACCCGCGACGTCCAGAAGACCTACAACCTCCGGACGCTCGCCGAGCTGACCGAGCTGTGCCCGAGCTTCGACTGGCACGCCTACATCACCAACCTGGGCGGCTCCGAGGCCACCATCGCCGAGGTCTGCGTGCGCCAGCCCAGCTACTTCGAGCACCTCTCGAAGGTCCTCGACGAGGTCCCGCTGAGCACCTGGCAGGACTGGCTGACCTCGCACGTGTGGCGGCACGCGGCGGCGTACCTCACCGACGACTTCGTGCAGACCAACTTCGACTTCTACGGCAAGACGCTGAACGGCACCCCGGAGCTGCGGGCGCGCTGGAAGCGGGCGGTGGCGTTCGTCGAGGGGGCGATGGGCGAGGCCGTCGGCAAGGAGTACGTCGACCGGCACTTCCCGCCGGCCAGCAAGCAGATGATGGACGAGCTGGTGGCGAACCTGCTGGCGGCGTACCGCGCCTCCATCGAGAAGCTCGACTGGATGACCGCCGAGACCAAGGAGCGCGCCTACGAGAAGCTCGCGACGTTCCGGCCGAAGATCGGCTACCCGGAGAGGTTCCGCGACTACTCCTCGCTGCAGGTCACGCCCGACGACCTGTTCGCGAACGCGCAGGCGGCGGCGTCCTTCGAGACCGCGCGCCACCTCGCGAAGATCGGCAGCCCGGTCGACCGCGACGAGTGGTTCATGCTGCCGCAGACCGTCAACGCCTACTACAACCCGGGCACCAACGAGATCTGCTTCCCGGCCGGCATCCTGCAGAAGCCGTTCTTCAGCCCCGACGCCCACCCGGCCGAGAACTACGGCGGCATCGGCGCCGTCATCGGTCACGAGGTCGGTCACGGCTTCGACGACCAGGGCGCGCAGTACGACGGCGAGGGCAACCTCAACGACTGGTGGACCGCCGCCGACAAGACCGCCTTCGAGGCCAAGTCGAAGGCGCTCATCGAGCAGTACAACGGCTTCAGCCCGCGCAACCTGCCCGGTGAGCACGTGAACGGCGCGCTGACCGTCGGCGAGAACATCGGCGACCTCGGCGGCCTGACCATCGGCCTCAAGGCCTTCCTCATCTCGCAGGGAGGCGACGCGGCGGTCGAGGACAAGGAGAAGGTCTTCCTCAACTGGGCCTACGTCTGGCGCACCAAGCGCCGCGAGGAGCAGGAGCGGCAGTACCTCACCATCGACCCGCACAGCCCGCCGGAGTTCCGCGCCAACATCGTGCGCAACCTCGACGAGTTCCACGAGGTCTTCGCGACGTCTCCGGGTGACGGCCTGTGGCTGGAGCCGGAGGACCGCGTCCGGATCTGGTAGCTCGACCGTGGGGGAGAAGTGGGACGTCTACGACGCGCCCGACCGCGACGAGAAGCGGCCCGAGGACCGGGCCGCGGCCGGTGACCCGCTGCCGAGCGTGATCCAGCAGGTCGGCTCGGGCGGCACCGGCGGTGTGGTCCGGATCCGACGGCGCACGCTGGTGGTCCTGGGCATCGTGCTGGCGGCCGTGCTGGCGGTCCCCGCGGTGATGCTCGTGACGCGGGACGGGCACGGCGGGTCGTCGTACGGCAACGGCGACGAGAAGCCGATCGCGTTCGCGCCGACCCTGGACCAGGCCCGGTTCGCCGCGTTCGTGAAGGGGCTGCGCAAGCGGGCCGGCACCACGCGGGTCTCGTCGTTCAGCTCCTACCAGGGCGACTACCAGGTCGTGGTCCCGCCCGAGCACCAGGGAGATCCCGCGCAGTCCTACTTCTTCTACGGTGACAGCGGGGTGCGCAGCGGCGGGGACGCGAGCTCGTACGTCCTGGGCAGGACCTTCGACCTCGCCAGCCTCGACCTCGCGGCGCTGGAGCGGCTCTACGAGCGGGCCTGGCACGACGCCGGCGGGAAGATCACGCACACCTCGCTGACGGTGAAGCCTCCGGCGGAGTCCGACGACCACTGGGTCACGATCTTCCTCGACCACCCCGACGACACCTTCTACGCCGTCGACGGCGAGCTGGACGGGACCCTGGTGGACGGTCACCTCGTCGACTGACCCGTGACATCCGGCACTTGTCGAGGTCCGGATCGCGAGGTGTCCTGGAGGCATGCCCACGTACGACGTCTACGAGCCCCCGCAGCGACGTACCCCTGAGCCGCCGGTGTACGACGAGCGGCGACGACCCCCCGTCCGGCGGCACCGGCGCATGCCGGCGCCGTTCCTCGGCGGAGCGGTCGTCTGGGCGGTCGTGATCTGGGCGATCAGCGGCGCGGGCTACTTCTGGCCGATGTGGGTCATCGTGCCCGCGCTGTGGATGACCTGGGGCGGCGGACGCCGCCGCTGCTGACCTCGCGGGGTCGGCTGTGGACAACTCCGTTCCCGGGTCGTCGGATGTCGGGAGCGGTTGGTAGACAGGCGGCATGAGCGTTTCCACCACCGACGTCCGCAGCCGCGCCGAGGAGCATCTGCGTGCGCTGGTGGGCTCACCCGACGCGACCCTGTACGACGACCAGTGGGCCGCCATCTCCGCGCTGGTCGTCGACCGGGCCCGCGCCCTGGTGGTGCAGCGCACCGGGTGGGGCAAGTCCGCGGTCTACTTCGTGGCCACCCTGCTGCTGCGGGAGGCGGGTGCGGGGCCGACGGTGATCATCTCGCCGCTGCTGGCGCTGATGCGCAACCAGATCGCGGCCGCCGAGCGTGCGGGCATCCGCGCGGTGACGGTCAACTCCACCAACATGGAGGAGTGGGACCGCGTCCACGCCGACATCGCGGCCGGGGCGGTCGACGTGCTGCTGGTCAGCCCGGAGCGGCTCAACAACCCCGGCTTCCGCGACGAGGTGCTGCCCCGGCTGGCCGCCACCTGCGGGCTGCTGGTGATCGACGAGGCGCACTGCATCTCGGACTGGGGCCACGACTTCCGCCCCGACTACCGGCGGATCCGCACCCTGCTCGGGGAGCTGCCCGCGGGGATCCCGGTGCTCGCCACCACGGCCACCGCCAACCAACGGGTCACCGACGATGTCGGGACCCAGCTCGGGCCGGACACGCTGGTCCTGCGCGGGTCGCTCGACCGCGCGTCGCTGCAGCTCGGGGTGGTGCGGCTGCCCACGGCCGAGCAGCGGCTCGCCTGGCTCGCCGATCACCTCGCCGAGCAGCCGGGTAGCGGCATCGTCTACTGCCTCACCGTGGCCCAGACCCAGGAGGTGGCCGACTACCTGCGCTCGCGCGGCCACGAGGTGGCGGCCTACTCCGGGCAGACCGAGCAGACCGAGCGACTGGCCCTCGAGCAGGCGCTCGTCGAGGGCCGGGTGAAGGCGCTGGTCGCGACCAGCGCGCTCGGGATGGGGTTCGACGCCGCCCTCGGCTTCGTGGTGAACCTGGGAGCACCCAGCAGCCCGGTCGCCTACTACCAGCAGGTCGGCCGCGCGGGTCGTGGAGCGGTGGCCCGGGCGTCCGTCGTACTGCTCCCCGCGATCGAGGACCGCGACATCTGGGCGTACTTCGCCTCGCTGGCGTTCCCGCGGGAGGAGCTGGTCCGCGACACGCTCGCCGCGCTGGCCGAGGAGGGCCGGCCGCTGAGCACGGCCGCGCTCGAGCCGCGCGTCGACCTGTCCCGCACCCGGCTGGAGACGATGCTCAAGGTCCTCGACGTGGACGGGGCGGTGCGCCGGGTCCGCGGCGGCTGGGAGTCCACCGGCCGGCCGTGGGAGTACGACGCCGAGCGCTACGCCCGCGTCACCGAGGCGCGCGAGCGCGAGCAGCGGGCGATGCTCGACTACCTGGCCAGCACCGAGTGCCGGATGGCCTACCTCCGCCGTCAGCTCGACGACCCCGAGCTGATGGCGGACCCGTCGTGGACCTGCGGCCGCTGCGACAACTGCGGTGGGCTCGCGCTGTCGGCGGAGATCTCGGCCGCGGCGGTGAGCGAGGCCGCGGAGCGGATCGCCCGCCCCGGCGTACCTGTCGAGCCGCGCAAGCTGTGGCCCACCGGGCTCTCGGCCATCGGGCTGTCGCTGTCGGGCAGGATCAACCCGCCGCTCGAGGAGGGTCGCGCGATCGCCCGGCTCACCGACCTCGGTCACGGCGGCTCGCTGCGGGCGCTCTTCGCCGGCGAGGACGGGCCGGTCCCCGACCACCTGGCCCGCGCGATGGTCACGATGCTGCAGGACTGGCGCCCGCGGGTGGACGCGATCGTCGCGGTCGAGTCGGAGCGGCGGGCGCAGCTGGTGGCCGACCTGGTCTCGGGGCTGTCGCGCTTCCTCCAGGTGCCCGTGGTCGGGCGGTTCGCGATCGTCGATCCCGAGGTGCCGCCGGAGAAGGGCGCGACGAACTCCGCCCAGCGCGTGGCAGCCGTACGCCGCCGCAGCGCGCTGCGCCTCGAGGAGGGCGTCGACCTCGCAGGCCGCCGGGTGCTGCTGGTCGACGACCGGGTCGGCACCGGCTGGACCCTCACCATCGCCGGGGTCGAGCTGCATCAGGCGGGAGCCGGCGGCGTGGTCCCGCTCACCCTGGCCGTCTCCGCCTGAGCCTCCGCAGGATCGGGCCGTCGCGGACCTAGGCTCGGCAGCATGGACGACGCTGTGAACCCGGACGACGCCACGGACCCCCAGCAGGAGGCGCCGGCCGCGGACCAGGGTCCGCAGCCGCCCGCAGGCGCGTTCGACCCCGACCCGGCCGACGACCCGACCCCGACCGCGACGGTCCAGCGGGTGCAGGTCGACTCCGACGACGACGGCGGCATGGGCGGCCCGATCGACACCGACTTCCCGACCGCGCCCACCAAGGGCGGGCTCACGGCCGCCCTGGTCTCGGTCGGGGCGGGCCTGCTCGGCGCGGGTGTGGTGATCGCGGCCGGCCACGGACGGCACGGTGATCCCAGCACGATCCACTGGTCGACGTACGGCGTCGGGCTGGCCGCCACGGTGGCCCTGCTCGGCCTCGCCCTATTCGGTGCCATCGGCGTGGGCCGGAAGACCGGCGGCCAGGCCCGCGGTGACCTCGTCACCTGGCCGGGCGTGGTCGGCATCCTTGCGACCGCGCCGATGATCGAGGTCGCGGTCGGGCCGGACCACCACGGCGCCTGGGAGGCGTACCTGGTCGGCGGCGTGATCGCCTGCCTGGCCGCCATCGGCTACGTCATCGCCCGGCGGCCGGCCTTCGTCGTCGTGGCCATCGTGGGTCTCGGCGTCCTCTACGTGCAGGGCTTCCGCGACACGGTGAGCGACTCGGTCAAGCACCACGACCACGTCGTGGTGTTCGCGGTCGCGCTGACCGTCTTCGTCGCCGCGGTGACCGTGCTCGGGTGGTTCCTGCCGAGCCGGGCCATCAGCGGTGTCGCGGTCGGCGTGGTCGGCCTGGTCGGGCTGGTCGGCTCGATGGCGGCGCTGTTCGCGGAGCGCCAGATCGCCGGCCTGTTCGGTTCGTTCGGCTCGTTCCTGCCGATGGTCGACGACGCCTCCGCGCCGAGCTCGAACCCTGCCGACTACTCCGGCCACGTCGCCTGGATCCTCGTCATGGTCGCCGCCCTCACCGTGCTGTGGGCCCTGGCCGCGCTGGTCTCGGACCACTCCGGCTTCAAGGTGCTCGCCGTGGCCCTGCCTGCCGTCGCGGTGCCGATCGCCACGGCCGTCCTCGCGGTCCGCCACCCGGCGATCTGGGAGGGAGCGCTCGGCGGTGCCGGCGCGCTGCTGGTCCTCGCGGCGTTCTTCCTGTCGCGCCGCAAGGCGCGTGCTGTCGGTGTGTCCGGCTAACTTCCTCTGAGTGAGCTTCGTGCCCCTGGTCGGACCGGCGACCTTCCGTCCGGCCGACCCGCCGCGCGACAGCACGATCGAGTTCAGCGGCGCCCAGCGCCGGGTGGAGCTGCCCGTCCGGGCGGCCCTCCCGGCGCTCAGCCGCTCCCGGCAGGACCCGGCCGCCCACCCCAGCGTCGCGCTGCTGGCGGCGTCTGCGCTGCTGGCCACGCGGCTGGTGGGCGCGGGTCGTCTCGTGCCGGGTGAGGGGGCCTGGCGCGTCGAGGGTCTCGACGAGCGCGACCGGGAGAGCATCGAGCTGCTGGCCCGCGCGAGGACGTACGACGACCTCGACCCGGTCTCCGCACGCGCCATCGTCGAGGGCATGGTCGCCGCGGTCGCCGACGCGCTGCCCCGGGCCGCTCCGGTGCCCCGGCCGAGCCGTGCGGGGGCCGCGCGGGACGCCGTCGCGAAGCCGGACGACGCCTTCGCCCGGCGGGTGCAGGAGCGGGTCGCGGCCCGGGCGAGCGCCCGCCGCGGCCTGGAGCTCCCCGAGCTAGTGCGGATCTCGTTGCGGGTGGAGGCCGACGAGGAGGAGCTGTCGGCCGGCGGCGTACGGCTCGTGCTGCAGGTGCACGACGAGCAGGACCCGCTCCACGTCTGCGAGGCGGCGCTGCTCTTCGCGCCGGTCCCGGCCGGCGAGCTGCCCGAGCACGGCTTCGGCCCGCGGGCCCGGATCCACGCCGGCATCGCGCTGCGGGCGGCGGCCGAGGTGTGGCCGGTCCTGGACCGGTTCCTGGCGCTGGCCGTGCCCGACGAGATCGCCCTCGACGGCGCGGAGGTCGATTCGCTCCTCGAGCACGTCGCCGCGCTGCGGGACGCGCAGGTCGACGTGCACTGGCCGCGGGCGCTCGGCCGCGACCTGACCACGCGCGCCGTGCTCGACCACAAGGTGACGCCGCGCGACCAGGAGCTGCCGCTGCAGGACGGCATGTTCGGCGAGGGCGCGCTGTTCGCATTCTCCTGGCAGGTGGCGCTGCACGGCGACCCGCTCACGGAGGCCGAGCTCGCCGAGCTGGCCAGCGCGGCCAGCCCGATCCTCAAGCTGCGCGGCGCGTGGACGGTCGTCGACCCGAGCACCGCGATCCGGGCGCGCAAGCGGCTGATCCGCCGCGCGTCCGGTGCCGACGCGCTGGCCGCGGCGCTGACCGGGGTGGCCGAGGTGCCAGCGGGTCCGGGCGAGGAGCCGCTGGCCGAACAGGTGATCGTGGGCGCGTCGCTGCTCCGCGTGCGGGAGGACCTCCTCGCCGCCGCGACCCGCGACCCGCTGCCCGCACCGGCCGGCCTGCGGGCCGAGCTGCGCGACTACCAGCGGCACGGCCTCACCTGGCTCGCCGACCTGACCCGGCTCGGCCTCGGCGGCTGCCTCGCCGACGACATGGGCCTGGGCAAGACGATCACCCTGATCGCCCTGCACCTGCACCGCCTCGAGGCCGGCCTGTCCGACGGCCGGCCCACGCTCGTCGTGTGCCCGGCCAGCCTGCTCGGCAACTGGCAGGCGGAGATCGAGCGGTTCGCCCCCGGCGTACCGGCGGTGCGGTTCCACGGCTCGGCGCGCGAGCTTCCGGAGACCGGGTTCGTGCTGACGACGTACGGGACCCTGCGGCGCAGCGTCGACGCGCTCGCCGGTGTGCCGTGGGACCTGGTGGTGGCCGACGAGGCCCAGCACGTGAAGAACTCCCGGACGGCGACCGCGCGGGCGCTGCGCAAGCTGGCCGGCAGCGCGCGGGTGGCGCTCACCGGCACGCCGGTCGAGAACGACCTCGCCGAGCTGTGGTCGATCCTGGACTGGACCGTCCCGGGCCTGCTCGGCAGCCGCCTCGCGTTCCGTCGCCGGTGGGCGATGCCCATCGAGAGCGGCGTCGACCCGGTCGTGACGCGGCAGTTCGCGGACCTGATCGGGCCGTTCCTGCTGCGTCGCCGCAAGAGCGACCCGGGCATCGCGCCGGAGCTGCCGCCGAAGACCGAGACCGAGCACCTCCTCGGGCTGACCCGGGAGCAGGTCGTGCTCTACGAGGCGTTCGTCAAGGACACCCTGGAGCGGATCGAGCTGCTGCCCGACGACGACCCCGGACGCCGCGGCCTGGTGCTCGCGCTGCTCACCGGCCTCAAGCAGATCTGCAACCACCCGGCCCAGTTCCTCAAGGAGTCCGGCGGGCGCGGGCCCCGGCTGCGCGGCCGCTCGGAGAAGCTCGAGCTGCTCGACGAGCTGCTCGGCACGGTCCTGGCGGAGGGAGGCGCGGTCCTCGTCTTCACCCAGTACGTCGCCATGGCGCGCCTCATCGAGCGGCACCTGGCCGCGTCCGGCGTACCGCACCAGTTCCTGCACGGGCAGACGCCGGTGCCGGAGCGGGAGGCGATGGTGCGCCGCTTCCAGGACGGCGAGGTGCCGGTCTTCCTGCTCTCCCTCAAGGCCGGCGGCACCGGGCTCAACCTCACCCGCGCCGACCATGTCGTGCACTTCGACCGCTGGTGGAACCCGGCGGTCGAGGACCAGGCCACCGACCGGGCGTACCGGATCGGCCAGACCCAGCCGGTGCAGGTGCACAAGCTGGTCGTCCGCGGCACGATCGAGGAGCGGGTCGCCGAGCTGCTGCGCCGCAAGCGGTCGCTGGCCGACTCCGTCCTCGCCCGCGGGGAGGCGGCGCTCACCGAGCTCGGCAACGAGGACCTGCGCGACCTGGTGACCCTGCAGGCGGTCGCCCGGCGCGAGGCCTACCGAGCGGCGCTGGACGAGCGGGATGAGCCGGACGAGCCGTACGAGCCGTGAGGACGACGTACCCCCGCCAGCACCCGCCCACCCGCGGCCTGCGGACCTGGTGGGGCAAGGCGTGGGGCAGGGCCGTCGAGGAGGCGGCGTACGCCGAGGGCGACCTGCGCCGCGGCCGTGCTCTCGCGCGGCGCGGCGAGGTGGGCGGGATCAGCGTCGGTCCCGGCTCGCTGCTGGCGGCCGTGCGCGAGGGCGACGACGCGTGGACGGTGTCGGTCGACGTACCGGAGCTGGCGCCGGAGGAGCGACGCGCGCTCGTCGAGGTCGTCGCGGCCGAGTCGGGTCGCATCGCCGCCCTGCTCGCCGGCGAGCTCCCACACGCACTGATCGAGCATGCCGAGGAGGCCGGCGTCGAGCTGCTGCCGTACGGCGGCGAGCTGGCCGCCACGTGCACCTGCCCCTACGTGCTCGACCCCTGCGCGCACGCCCTCGGAGTGCTCGTCCAGGTCGGCTGGCTGGTCGACGCCGACCCGCTGGTGCTGTTCGCGGTGCGCGGGCTGGACCGTGAGGCGCTGCTCGGGGAGCTGCACGCCCGCGCCGAGCAGGCACCGGTCCTCACCGCGCGCGACCTCGCCGACGACGTCGAGGTCGCCGCCGACGCCGTCCTGCGGGCCCGCCGCCTCGCCGCGCTGCTGGAGCGCGGCGAGGAGATCCCGGAGGGCCTGCTGTAGTCGGTCAGCGCGGGTACGCCGAGCAGAGGACGCGCGCGTTGCCCCAGTCGCCCTGCATCGAGACGCCGCCGGGGTTGACGAAGTTGTGCGAGAGCCGCAGCCGCAGCACGCCCTGGACGCTGAAGGTCACGGCCGTCCCCTGGCCGAGGGACTTGGTGCCGAGGTCGTGGTCGGCGCCGTCGAGCAGCGGGTCGAAGTGGATCGAGGAGCCCGAGCTGCTGTTGTTGTCCACGCCGATGGTGGCGTTGAACTTCGAGCAGTGGTAGCCGAGGTTGTACTCGCCCCAGTAGGTGTTGCTGCTGCTGTAGGTCCCGGCCCCGACCGCCTTGCTGAAGTGCTGCGCACCGATGTTGGCGTCGTTGTAGGTCTCCCAGTTGTTGCTGTCGACCGTGGACAGGTCGTAGAGGGAGAACCAGGTCGAGACCAGGGTGGCGACCACGTTCGAGACGTGCAGGATCGTGCCGGAGCTGACCGGCTGTGCGATCCGCACCTTCCAGTGGTTGATGCCCATCTTCGAGGCCAGGCCCGACACGGTCGCGGCACCGGTGGAGCTCACCCGGGCGGAGCCCACGTTCACCCAGACGCCCGTGCCGACCTGGCGGAGGAGGACCGCGGTCCGGCCCGCGGTCGCGCGCGGCGCCTTCACCGACACAGTGACCGGCTTGCCGTTGATCACGTTGTAGCCGGACGTGACGGCGATGGTGACGTCCTTCTTGGTGGTCGTCGTCGCGCCGGCCGGCGAGGTGCCGGAGAGCCACGCGAGGGCGAGCCCGATCGTGAGGAGCGCCGCCAGAGGCGCTGTGCGGCGTGGACGTCGGTCGGTTCGGCTCATCGGGGTGCCCCTCGCTCGATGGTGGTCGGACGAGCGGCAACGTAGTGGGGTGGCGACAGGCTCCGCGGGCGATCGGTCAGAACTTTGCCTTCGGCCCGGATGCCTAGGTGGTGAGTGCCTGCAGGGTTCCGGCGTACATCTTGCTCTTGATGCCGGCGTAGGCGTCGCCGCGCAGCGGGGCGAGGGCGGCGGCCCGCTCGATCGCGGTCGGGAGCACGTCGTCGGCGCCCACCGCCACGTCGACGATGCCCGCCGCGACGGCCTCGGCGCCGCCGTACCTGCGCCCGGTCGTCATCGCCTCGTGGGCGACGGCCGCGCTCAGCCGTGCCATGACGATGCTGTTCATGCCGTCGGCGAAGGTCATGCCGAGCTGGACCTCGGGCAGGCAGACGAAGCCGCGGTCGGCGCGCATCACCCGCTGGTCGTGGGCGAGCGCCCAGAACACCCCACCCGCGAAGCAGTGGCCCTGCAGCGCCGCCACCGACGGCAGCGGTGAGGCCAGCAGCCGGCCCACGAGCCGCTGGTAGGCGCCGATGTACTCCGCGTGGCCGGGCGCCTTGAACCGCTCCGGCTGCAGGCCGTTGGAGTAGAACTTCCCGACCGCCGTCGTCACGATCGCGGCCGGCCCGGTGGTCGCCTCGGCCTCGTCGATCGCGGCAGTCAGCGCGTCGATCTGCTCGGGGGAGAAGCGGTGGTCGTCGTCGTCTCCGACGTGGCCGAGGTCGAGGAGGAGGACGTCGCCCTCACGGGTCAGATTCACCATGCGCGCGACCCTACCGAGCCGGCGGCTCCGTCACTTCACGATCACCAGGTAGGTCCACGCGCCGTACGTCGTCGTGTTCACCGCGTCGCCCGACGTGCCGCTGATGTAGCTCGAGCGCAGGCGGATCCTGACGCCCGTCGGAACCCGGTTCAGGTAGAGGGTCACCTTGCCGGTGGAGCTCAGCCTCCAGTACGACGTCGGGCCCGTGCGCCAGCTGCCGGTGGAGTAGTCGAAGTGGGCCTGCATCTTGCGGCCCGGGTAGGCGGTCATCGTGGTGACGGTCTTCGGGGAGACGGTGTGGTGGAACACCAGGTAGCGGTGGCCCCCGATGCTCGTCGTCCTGAAGTAGCCGGTCGTGCGGGTCGCGATCTTGACCCGGGTGCCCACGGTCAGGGCCACGGTGCGGGGGTTCTCCAGCCCGCCGCCGGCGAAGACGGCCGTCACCTTCGTGTTCCGCGTCATGGTCATCGAGGCGGAGAGATTGCCGCTCGAGTCGACCGTGCCCGAGGCGAGCAGGTGGTTCGGCGCGGTGCCGGCGGGGTCCGCCCAGATCGAGACGGTCCGGTTCGTGCTCGCGCCCAGGTGTGCGGTGAACGTGCCCGACGAGCCGTAGCTGAAGACCGTCCGGCTCGCGGTCAGGGTGAGCGCGGGTGAGGTGTGCGGCTGCGTGGGCAGGTCGATCATGTCGAGGACCTGGCTCGCGCCCGAGGAACGCATGACGAACAGGTGGGACTCGTCCTCGCCCCAGGTGATCGCCGTGGCGCCGCCCGCCGCGGGGAAGGTGCTGACCGCGGTCGGGGACCCGGCCGGGTACACCGTCACCGACGAGCCGGCTGCGCTCGCCACGTAGCCCGTCGCCGACACGTCGGCCAGCACGCCGGTCGGGTAGGACCCGGCCGCGGTGAACGCGCCGTCGGCGTAGGCCTGGCGGTGGCTGCCGTTGACGAGCACCTGGGTGCCGCCGGGCGTGAGGTCGATGTCGGAGATGCCGTTGTTCAACGTGTAGTTGCCCTGGTGGAACGCGACCTTCGTGACACTCCCGCTGGACACGTCGAGGACCGCCATCGAGTCGGTCGAGAGTCCGGTCTCGCCGATGGCGAGCATCCCGGGTTGCGAGGTGTCCGCATCGAGCAGCCCCGGTCCCCAGATCTGGTTCGTGCCGAGCCGGCCCATGGTGACGGTCCCCGTGCTCGGGTCGATCGAGCCGAGGTCGCCCTCCCACTGGTCGCCGTAGGTGAACCACACCTTCCCGCCCGCGAACGCCACGTGCGTCGGTCCGTCGGTGGTGGCCGCCGTGTAGCGGTGCAGGACGGCCAAGGTGGTGGTGTCGATGGCGTCGACCTCGTTCAGCACCGGCGAGGCGGCGTAGAGCACGGCACCGTCCGGCGAGACCGCCAGGTCCGTCACGCCCGGAACGGTGACCGACCCGACCGCGGCTCCTGCGTAGTCCGCCGCCTTGACCAACCCGTTCGTGCGGTCGCCCACGAACACCCGGCTGACGACGTCGTCGGCGACGAAGCCGCCGACCTGGCTGACCGAGACCGCGGCGGACGCGGGGGCCGCGGCCTGGAGCACCACCGCGCCGGACCCGGCGACGAGAGTCGTGACGGCGAGCAGCAACCGTCGGGCACGGGGGCGGGAGGACGCCGCCGAGGAGGATCGATCCATGCCCACGAGGATGCCTCAGATCCCGGCGCCGCGTGGGTGGTTCTGGGGAGTCCGTCCGTCGGAGTCGTGAGTGGGGGAGTGACCCCTGGGTCACGCTCACACTCACGACTCAGGTGAGCCCTCTGAGCTCCTGCTGGTACGCCGCGTAGCCGGCCCGCAGCTCGCCGGCCGGCCAGTCCGCGGGCAGCAGCGCGGGTGGGAGCAGGGGGTCGGTGGTCAGGTGGCGGACGAGCGCGGCCGCCGCGGCCAGCCGGGGGGCCGGCCGGCGGGTCCGCTCCAGCGCGCGCAGCAGCCGCCGCCCGTCGCGGGCCCAGCCGGGAAGGTCCCAGAGCGCGGCGACCAGCGCCGCCGGGTCGTCGGGGGTGGAGCCGAAGGTGCGCAGGACCGGTTCCTCGGCGTACCCGCGTGGGCGTCGGAGGTTCGCGGGCCGTGTCCAGACCCCCTCGCGCAGCTCGCCGAGGCGGTACGCCGACAGCAGCTCGCGCAGCGCAGCGCGGTCGCCCCCGGACCGGCCGGCGACCACGACGACCGCCATCTCCCAGGTGCCGTCCCACGGAGTCTCGGCGTCGTCGACGGCTTCGTCCTGGCGGCGCTGGCGGCGGACCAGCCGCTCCCCGAGCACGTAGTCCCCCTCCACCCGGACCAGGTCGCCCGCCGCGACCGCGCGGGTCAGCGCGACCCGCATGGTGGCTGCCGGGATGCCGAAGTGCTCGCCCGCGCGGGTCAGTGCGGCGGGGCTCATCCGGTCGGGGTGCGAGCCGAGCATCAGGCTGAGCGCCACGGACCGGGCCGACAGCGCGGGCGCTACAGATCTCGACACAGTTGTCAGCATAGTTGTAACGTCGGGTGCATGACAGACGCAGCGCCGTGGCGCAGGTCCGCCCACGAGGGTGCCGACTCGGCGTACGCCGGCCTGCCGCTCGACGATGCCGAGACGACCTACTCGACGCTGACCTACGAGGTCGACGGCCGGATCGCGCGGATCACCTTCGACCGCCCCGAGCACGGCAACGCGATCACCCTCGACACCCCGCGCGAGCTGGCCGATGCCGTCGAGCGGGCCGACCTCGACCCGCGGGTGCACGTGATCGTGGTGAGCGGGCGGGGCAAGGGCTTCTGCGGCGGCTACGACCTCGGTGCGTTCGCCGAGCAGGCGATCCCCAACCACGACCCGGGCAAGCAGTGGGACCCGATGGTCGACTACGCGATGATGAGTCGCTTCACGCGCGGATACGCCTCGCTCCTCCACGCCAACAAGCCGACGGTCGCCAAGATCCACGGCTTCTGCGTGGCTGGCGGCACCGACATCGCGCTGCACTGCGACCAGATCCTGATCGCCGCCGACGCCAAGATCGGCTACCCGCCGACGCGCGTCTGGGGCGTGCCGAGCGCGGGCCTGTGGGCGCACCGGCTCGGCGACCAGCGCGCCAAGCGGCTGCTGTTCACCGGCGACACGCTCTCGGGCCGCGAGGCGCTGGAGTGGGGCCTGGCGATCGAGGCGCCCGAGCCGGAGGACCTCGACGCGCGCACCGAGAACCTCCTGGAGCGCATCGCCGCGATGCCGCTGAACCAGCTGATGATGGTCAAGCTCGCGCTCAACTCCGCGCTGCTCGCCCAGGGCGTCCAGAACAGCCAGATGATCAGCACCGTCTTCGACGGCATCTCCCGCCACACCCGCGAGGGCTACTCCTTCGCCCAGCGGGCGATGGACGTCGGCTTCAAGCAGGCCGTGCAGGAGCGCGACAGCGCGCCGTACGACGACTTCGGACCCTCCACGAACAAGGGATGATCGACATGACGACGCATGAGGTCTTCAACCAGGTCCCGCCGCTGGTGGGGCACGACACCGCCGACGACCCGGTGCTGCTCGAGGGGGTCGAGCGCGAGGGCGCCGGCTGGGCGCTCGACGAGATCCACGAGCTGGGCCGGATGGCCGGCAGCGCGGAGTGGATCGACCGCGGCCGCTGGGCCGAGCGCGTCAAGCCCGTGCTGCACACGTTCTCCCGCACGGGCGAGCGGATCGACGAGGTCGAGTACGTGCCGGCGTACCACCAGCTGATGGAGGCCGCCGTCACCCACGGCGTGCACGCGGCCCCGTGGGCCGACGACCGGCCGGGCGCGCACGTCGCGCGGGCCGCGAAGTTCGCCGTCTGGAACGTCGACGCGGGCCACGGCTGCCCCATCTCGATGACGTACGCCGTGGTGCCGGCTCTGCGCGCCAACGCCGAGCTCTCGGAGCGGTTCGAGCCGCTGCTCACCAACCGCGTCTACGACTTCGGGCTGCGCGACCCGGCGACCAAGCGCGGGCTGATCGCCGGCATGTCGATGACCGAGAAGCAGGGCGGGTCCGACGTACGCGCCAACACGACGACGGCCACTCCCTCCGCCGACGGCACCTACGTCATCCGTGGCCACAAGTGGTTCACGTCGGCGCCGATGTCGGACATGTTCCTCACCCTCGCCCAGGCGCCCGGCGGGCTGTCGTGCTTCCTGCTGCCGCGGGTGCTGCCGGGTGGCGACGCGAACCCGATCCGCTTCCAGCGGCTCAAGGAGAAGATGGGCAACCGGTCCAACGCCTCCTCCGAGATCGAGTACGACGACGCCACCGGCTGGCTGGTCGGCGAGGAGGGGCGCGGCGTCAAGACCATCGTGGAGATGGTCAACATGACCCGCCTGGACTGCGTGATCGGCTCGTCGTCGGGGATGCGCTCGGCGCTGGTCCAGGCAGCGCACCACGCGCGTCACCGCAGCGCCTTCGGCAAGGCGCTCATCGACCAGCCGCTGATGCGCAACGTGCTCGCCGACCTGCAGATCGAGTCGGAGGCGGCGACCACCGCGATGCTGCGGCTCGCGGGCGCCAACGACCGCGCAATCCGCGGGGACGCCGGCGAGGCGGCCGTACGCCGGCTCGCCCTGGCCGCCACCAAGTACTACGTCTGCAAGCGCGCCCCCGTCGCCGCCGGCGAGGCGCTGGAGTGCCTGGGCGGCAACGGCTACACCGAGGACTTCGACCTCGCGCGGATCTACCGCGAGATGCCGCTGCTCTCGATCTGGGAGGGCTCGGGCAATGTGGCGGCCCTCGACGCGCTGCGGGCGATCGGCCGCGAGCCGGAGTCCCTCGACGCGTTCTTCGCCGAGGCGGAGCTGGCCGCCGGCCTCGACGTTCGGTACGACGACGCACTGGCCGCACTGAAGAAGGAGCTGACCACCTTCGACGACATCGAGCTGCGGGCGCGGCGGGTCGTCGAGCAGATCGCGCTGGTCTTCCAGGGTGGCCTGCTGCTGCGTCACTCGCCGTCCGCCGTGGCCGACGCCTTCTGCGCGACCCGCCTGGCCCGCGACTGGGGTGGCGCCCTCGGCACCCTCCCCGCCGGGCTGGACCTGGCGCCGATCCTGGCTCGCATCCCCGGCAACTGACCCGCGAGTTCTGGCTCGTGGTCAACCCAAACCAGGGTTTCGGTCGACCACGAGTCAGAACTCGGCTGGACTGGCGAGGAGGGAGCGCTCGGCCATCCCGCCCAGCAGCGCCCGCAGCTCGGCGTCGGAGACGGCGTGGCCGGCCCGCGGCGTGGAGTTGAGCAGGCCGAAGGTGGCCTGGGCGGCGGCGTGCGCGGCCCCTGCCGACAGGTCCGGGTCGAGGGCGCGGAGCTGGTCGGCCCACAGGCCGACGTACTGGCGCTGGAGGCGGCGTACCTGCTCGCGGGCGGTGGTGGGCAGCGACTCCCAGTCCCGGTCCTGTACGACGATCAGCGCGCGATGTCCGAGGGCGAACTCCAGGTGCCAGTCGATGAGGGCGCGCAGCGCGGCCGCGGGGTCGCCGCCGGTCTCCACCCGCTCCCGGCCGACGGCCAGCAGCCGTTCGGAGATCGCGGTCAGCATCTCGGCGAGCATCGCCTGCTTGGACGGGAAGTGCTTGTAGAGGGCCGGGCCGCTGATGCCGCACGCGGCTCCCAGGTCGGCGACGGAGACGCCGTGGAAGCCGCGGGCGGCGAACAGCTCGGCGGCCGTGGCCAGGATCTGCTCACGACGGGTGGGCGCACTCACGCGCCCAGGTTAATGCCCGTTCACCTCGCTGGGGGCGGTGGCGCCCGGATCGCGCTCGGCGGCCCGCCGCATCGTCTCGGACTCGTGACGCACGGCCTTGGCGACCGACGGGTCCAGCAGGGGGCGGTCGTCGTCGGCGGGCGCGGGAATCTCGTCGCCCTCGTCGGCCTCGTCGGCCTCGTCCAGCTCGTCGTGCCAGTCGTCGATGTCGGCGGGCTTCGGCTCGGTGGCCACCGGCGGCGCAGCGGGGGCGGGCTCCGGCGGGAACAGCAGCGCCTCCGGCGGGGCGCCGGTGGTGCTGGTGGAGGCGGTCGGCTCGGTCGGGCCGGTGTCGCCGGGGTCCTCCTTGGTGCCCGTGACCGCGCCGGCGGCCGCTGAGGCGGCGCTGCCGGCCAGGTCGGCCACTCCGGTGGCGGTCTCGACGGGGTGGACGATCGCGTGGGCCGTACGGCTCGCGACCTGACGCGTCAACCGCACGACGGTGTCGACGACGGACATGGGTGGTGCTCCTTCCGGGTCGGGGATCCGACAGGGGCCAGTACCCCGGATCCGGAGGTTCACCCGTCACCCCATTGACCGCGCAGGTTAATGATCATTAACCTAGGGCGCGTGTCCGAACCGACGATGAGCGAGCTCGCCACCGAGCTGCGCGAGCGCCTCGCACGAGTCCGCCAGGGCGGCAGCGAGGCCGCCCGCAAGAAGCACACCGACCGCGGCAAGCTGCTGCCCCGTGAGCGGGTCGACCGGCTGCTCGACCCGGGCAGCCCGTTCCTGGAGGTCGCGCCGCTGGCGGCGTACGGGATGTACGGCAAGGACGGGGACGACCATGCGGTGCCGTCCGCAGGTGTCGTCGCCGGCATCGGCCGGGTGATGGGTCGCGACTGCATGGTGCTCGCCAACGACGCGACCGTGAAGGGCGGAACCTACTACCCGATCTCGGTCAAGAAGCACCTCCGCGCGCAGGCCATCGCCGCTGAGAACAACCTGCCGTGCGTCTACCTGGTCGACTCCGGCGGCGCGTTCCTGCCGATGCAGGACGAGGTGTTCCCGGACAAGGAGCACTTCGGCCGGATCTTCTTCAACCAGGCCAACATGAGCGCCCGCGGCATCCCGCAGCTCGCCGCGGTGATGGGCTCGTGCACGGCCGGCGGCGCCTACGTGCCGGCGATGTCGGACGAGACGGTCATCGTCAAGAACCAGGGCACGATCTTCCTCGGCGGCCCGCCGCTGGTGAAGGCCGCGACCGGCGAGGTCGTGTCCGCGGAGGACCTCGGCGGCGGCGACGTGCACGCGCGTACGTCGGGCGTGGTCGACCACCTCGCCGACGACGACGCCCACGCGCTGCGGATCCTTCGGGGGATCGTCGACACCCTGCCCCGTCCGACCGCGGCCGCGCCGCTGGAGTGGGACGAGCCGCTCGAGGCCCCCGAGACGCTGTACGACGTGGTCCCGACGAGCACCCGCACGCCGTACGACGTGCGCGAGGTGATCCGGCGCCTCGTCGACGGGTCCCGCTTCCAGGAGTTCAAGCAGCTGTATGGCGACACCCTCGTCTGCGCCTTCGCCCGCATCTACGGCCGCGAGGTCGGGATCGTCGCCAACAACGGCATCCTGTTCAGCGAGTCGGCGCTCAAGGGCGCGCACTTCGTCGAGCTGTGCAACCAGCGCGGCATCCCGCTGCTGTTCCTGCAGAACATCACCGGCTTCATGGTCGGGCGGGAGTACGAGAACCGCGGCATCGCCCGCGACGGCGCCAAGCTGGTGACGGCGGTGGCGTGCTCGGTGGTCCCGAAATTCACCGTCGTCATCGGCGGATCCTTCGGCGCCGGCAACTACGGCATGTGCGGCCGCGCGTACGACCCGCGCTTCCTGTGGATGTGGCCGAATGCGCGGATCTCGGTGATGGGCGGCGAGCAGGCCGCCAACGTGCTCGCCACCGTGTCGGGACGCGAGGACGACGACGAGTTCAAGCGGCCCATCCGCGAGCAGTTCGAGGCCCAGGGCTCGCCGTACTACGCCACCGCGCGGCTCTGGGACGACGGGATCATCGACCCCGCCGACACCCGGCGGGTGCTGGGGATGGCGCTGTCGGTGACCTCGCACGCGCCCGTCCCCGCGCCCAACTACGGAATCTTCCGGATGTGATGACGATGCCGATCAAGTCAGTCCTCGTCGCCAACCGTGGCGAGATCGCCCGGCGGGTGTTCGAGACCTGCGACCTGGAAGGGATCAGGTCGATCGCGATCTACACCGATCTCGATGCCTCCGCCCTCCACGTGAGCGATGCCGACGTCGCGGTCCGGGTTTCGTCCTACTTGGACGCCTCTGCTGTGCTGGCCGCTGCGAAGGAGGCGGGTGCCGACGCGATCCACCCCGGCTACGGCTTCCTGTCCGAGAACGCCGGCTTCGCCCGCGCCGTCACCGACGCCGGCATCATCTGGATCGGCCCCACGCCCGAGGTCATCGAGCAGATGGGCCGCAAGGATGCCGCCCGCGACATCGCGGTCGCGGCGGGCGTCCCCGTGGTGCCGTCGTACGACATCGACGACGATCCCACGACCTTCGCCTACCCCGTCCTCGCCAAGGCAGCGGCCGGCGGCGGTGGCAAGGGGATGCGGGTCGTGCGCTCGGCCGAGGAGCTGCCCGAGGCGGTCGCGGCCGCGAAGCGCGAGGCGCTGAGCGCCTTCGGTGACGACGCCATGATCATCGAGAAGTACGTCGAGCGCGGCCGGCACATCGAGGTCCAGATCGTTGGCGACGAGCGTGGCAACGTCACGCACCTCTGCACGCGCGAGTGCTCGGCGCAGCGCCGCCACCAGAAGGTGATCGAGGAGGCGCCCGCCCCGGGCCTCGACGACGAGCTGCGCGAGCGCATCCACGCCGCAGCGGTGGCCCTGGGCAAGGCCGTCGGCTACACGAACGCCGGGACCGTGGAGTTCCTCCTCGACGTGGCGACCAACGACTTCTACTTCCTGGAGATGAACACCCGCCTCCAGGTCGAGCACCCGGTGACGGAGGAGGTCACCGGCATCGACCTCGTTGCCCTTCAGCTGCGTGTGGCCAACGGGGGCACGGCGCCGATCCAGGCGACGGTCCGCGCGTCCGGACACGCGATGGAAGCGCGGATCTACGCCGAAGACGCCTTCGGCGGCTTCCTGCCGCAGGCGGGCCGCGCGACTCTGGTCCGGTGGCCGACGATCGCTCGCGTCGACCATGCGTTGGTAAGCGGTCAGGTGGTCTCGACGTCGTACGACCCGATGCTGGGCAAGGTCATCGTGGACTCGTCGGACCGCGACGCGGCGATCAGTGCACTCGTCCTCGCACTCGACGACACCGCCATCCTGGGTCTCACCACCAACGTCGGGTTCTTGCACGAGCTGGCGGCGAGCGACGAGTTCGCTGTCCCGGGCGCGATCGACACCGCCTGGCTCGACCGGAACGAGGTACCCGCGCCCGACCCGACGCCCGCGCGCGAGATCGCGGCCCGGCTGTGGCTGGACCAGCACCGTGAGCACGCCGGCCCGTTCGCGGGGGATGGGTTCCGGATGGGCGGACCGCCCGTCGATCCTGTGGTCGACTTCGACGAGCCGGCCCGGCCGGCCGCCGTCGTACCGCCGAACCTCGTCTCCCGCGTCACCGATCACGAGGTCGAGCTGGCCCTCCACGGCCAGCGCTACGTCTTCGTCCGCCCCGACGCGAGCACCGACCACGGTGTCGGCGCCTCCGACGGCACCATCGTCAGCCCGATGCCCGGCACCGTCCTCGACGTCCGCGTCGCGCAGGGCGATGCTGTGACGGAGGGACAGGTGCTCGGGGTCGTGGAGGCGATGAAGATGGAGCTGGCGCTGAAGGCGCCGTACGACGGCGTGGTGACCGAGGTGGGCGCAGAGGTGGCGCAGCAGGTGGCGCTGGGCGCGATGCTGTTCGTGGTGGAGGCGTCGTGAGTCTGCCGATGGTGGTTCCCGAGCCCGGCCTGCCGGACCGGGTGACGATCTACGAGGTCGGTGCGCGCGATGGCCTGCAGAACGAGAAGGTCGCCGTGCCGACCGCGGTGAAGGCCGAGTTCATCCACCGGCTCTGCGCCGCGGGTGCGCCGATCGTCGAGGCGACGAGCTTCGTGCACCCGAAGTGGGTCCCGCAGCTCGCCGACGCCGCCGAGCTGATGACCGGCCTGGTCGCGGAGATGGGCGACTCGGCCCGGCAGATGCCGGTGCTGGTCCCGAACGAGCGCGGGCTGGACCGCGCGCTCGAGCTCGGCCTTCGGCACGTCGCCGTCTTCGCCTCGGCCACCGAGACGTTCGCGAACAAGAACCTCAACCGGGGCGTGGAGACACAGTTCGAGATGTTCGAGCCGACGATCGCGCGGGCGCTGGCGTCCGGGATGGACGTCCGCGGCTACGTCTCGATGTGCTTCGGCGACCCGTGGGAGGGCGCGGTGCCGATCGAGCAGGTCGTGACCGTCGGTCGCCGTCTGCTCGACCTCGGCTGCGCGCAGCTCAGCCTCGGCGACACGATCGGCGTCGCCACGGCCGGCCACGTGCGCGCGCTGATCGCGGCGTTCGCCGATGCGGGCGTGGGCGTCGAGCGTCTCGCGCTGCACTTCCACGACACCTACGGCCAGGCGCTCACCAATGTCCATGCCGGCCTGCAGTCCGGCGTGACGACGTACGACGCCAGCGCCGGCGGCCTCGGCGGCTGCCCCTACGCCAAGTCGGCCACGGGCAACCTCGCCACCGAGGACCTCGCCTGGTTCCTCACCGGTATGGGCATCGAGCACGGCATCGACCTGGCGGCGTACGTCGCCACGTCCCGCTGGATGGCCGACCAGCTGGGGCGGCCGAGCCCCTCGGCGGTCGTGCGGGCGCTGGAGATCTAGCGAGCCCTGCGCATCAGCGGGGGAGGAACTCGCGGTCGGCGTACCGACCCACCCGCCACGTCGACACCCCGTCGGCGACCATCCCGACGGCCCCGCCGACCACGGGCATCCGCTTGCCGATGGTGGCGGCCATGCGCTTGCCGATGACCCGTCCGACGAGCTCGCCGGCGAGCGCGTTGGCGACGATCTGGTCGGTGGCCGCGTCGTACGCCGGCGACGTGGCGATCGCCATCGGCGGGCCCGGGATGCGGTGCGACTTGACCATCTTGGCGACCACCTCGTCGCCGAGTAGCGCCACCAGGATGGCGTTGCGGACGCGCGGGTCGTCGAGGTCGTAGCCGCGCAGGTGCGCGATCCCGGCGACCATCCGGCACTGGACGAGCGCCAGCCCGGAGATCGAGGCCGGCGCGACCACGGCCGCGGTCACGAGGCCGCCGAGGTTGGTGACGAGACCCTCCACGCCGGCGTACCGGACGTGGTTCTCGATGACCTCCTTGACGGCCCGGTCGACGTCTCCGTGCTGCTCGCGCAGCTGGGCGTCCGCGGCGGCCGCGGCTCCGGGGAGTCTGCCGACGCCGACGATCGCACGGTTGAGCGCGTGCCGCACGAACGCCTCGGTGGCCCCGGGCGCCATGGAGGTCACCTTCGGGGCGAGCTGCCGCGCGACCTCGGTCGCGACTCCGGCCTTGACGTTCCTGCGCATGGCGTCCATCCCATCATGAGAAGTCGGTGGCGACGACTAGGTTCCCCCTGTGCCCATCGAACCGCCGCCCACTCCCTGGGTGTTCCCCACGGTCGGCGAGCTGGGCGCGCTCCCGGCCGCGGGCGCCGGCACTGCCGAGGACGAGCTCGACCCCAGCGACCTGGTGGCGATCGGGGCCGACCTGGCGCCGGGGACCCTGCTGGCGGCGTACCGCTGCGGCCTGTTCCCCATGCCCGAGGGCCCACGCTCGATCGGCTGGTGGTGTCCCGCCCGCCGTGGCGTCCTCGAGCTGGCCGACCTGCGGGTCTCGCGGAGCCTGCGCCGCAGCGCGCGCGACTTCGAGGTCCGCATCGACACCGCCTTCGAGCAGGTCATCACCGCCTGCGCCGACCCCGATCGCCCGCACGGCTGGATCGACCGGCGCATCCGCACGGCGTACGTCGAGCTGCACCGGCTCGGCTGGGCCCACTCGGTGGAGACGTGGCGCGACGGGCGGCTGGTGGGAGGCCTGTACGGCGTCGCCATCGGCGGCCTGTTCGCCGGCGAGTCGATGTTCCACCACGAGCGGGACGCCTCGAAGGTCGCGCTGGTGGGGCTCGTCGAGCACCTGCGGCGCGACGAGCACGGGCGCGCGGGGCAGCGCCTGATCGACGTGCAGTGGCCGACCCCGCACCTGCGCTCGCTCGGCGTGACCGAGCGGCCGCGGGCGGCGTACCTCTCCGGGCTGGGGGCCGTCCTCGACGTCCCGGCCGCCGATTTCGACCTGCGCGGTTAGAACCGGAGGGCGTCGGGCATGGTGCCCGGCATGACCACCATGAAGCGATCCGCCCTCGGCCTCAGCGCCGCGGCTCTGATGGCCCTCTCCCTCTCCGCCTGCGGCGGTGCCTCCGGCGCGCCCAAGGACGCCTCGCAGCAGAGCTTCTGCGACGCCTGGAAGACCAGCTTCACGGCCATCCAGGACAACGGCAGCACCGGCGACCAGGCCGACCAGGCGCACAAGGTCGCCGACCAACTGAAGAAGGTCGGCACGCCGTCCGACATGTCCGCCGACGCCCGCAAGGGCTTCGAGATCTTCGTCGACTGGCTCGGCAAGGTCAGCGCGGACGACGTCAAGAAGATGGGCGAATCCACCGACCCGTCCGCCAGCCCGTTCTCGGGTGACGACGAGACGAAGTTCGAGGCTTTCACCGCCTACACCGGCAGCAAGTGCTTCGACATGCCCACCGACATGCCGACCGACATGAGCCTGCCGACGGACTTCCCCACGGGCGTCCCGACCCAGTGATCGGCTGAGACCCGAACGTCGGCCGGCCCTCTCGGGGCCGGCCGACGTTTGCTTTTCGCGGGTGGTGCCAGTTGGCTGCACCCATGACCCTGAAGCGTTCCGCCCTCGCGCTCGGTGCCGCGGCCCTGATGACCGCCTCGCTCACCGGCTGCGGGGGCTCGGACGGTGCCGCCGGTGCGCCGAAGGACGCCTCGAAGACCGACTTCTGCAACGCGTGGAAGTCCCTCGGCACGGCCGTGACCGGTGGCAACGACGAGAGCACGTTCAACGCGCTCCAGTCCGCCGTCAGGAACCTCGAGGGCGTCGGGACCCCGTCGGACACGCCCGCCGATGCCCGCGCAGGCTTCGAGATCGCCGTCGACGCGATCCTCAAGGCGAGCTGGGACGACGTGAAGGGCAGCTTCGGCAGCGGCACCTTCCCCGGTGTCTCCGGCGACGACCAGGCGAAGGCGCAGGCCTTCGGCACGTGGGCCGTCGGGGAGTGCCCGAGCTGATCAGCCGACGTACGCCGGCTGGCCGGTCTCGCTGACCATCGGCCGCCCGGCCGCGGCCCAGTCGAGCATGCCGCCGGCCAGGTTGATCACGTCGTACCCCTGCTGGGAGAGGTAGGCGACGGCCTGTGCGGACCGGCCGCCGACCTTGCAGACGACCAGGGTCTGCGCGGCGTCCAGCGCGGCGACCTCGTCGACGCGGGCCGGCAGGGTGCGGAGCGGGATGTGCACGGCACCCTCGATGTGGCCCGCGGCCCACTCGTCGGGCTCGCGCACGTCGAGGACGGCGACGCCCTCGGGCAGCGGGCTCGGGACGTTCTCGATGGCGATCGTGGGAATGTTCATCGGGCTCATTTCAACAGCTACTTCAACAGCTTGGACATCCGGCGGTCCGCGAGCGGCTTGCCGCCGGTCTGGCAGGTGGCGCAGTACTGCAGGCTGGAGTCGGCGAAGGAGACCTCGCGCACGACATCGCCGCACACCGGGCACTGCTGGCCGGTGCGGCCGTGGACCGCGAGGTTCGACTTCTTCTCGGCCTTGAGCTCGCTGGCCGCCAGGCCGCGCGAGCGCTCGACCGCGGCGTCCAGGGTGGTGCGCAGTGCCATGTAGAGCGTCTCCAGGTCGTCGCCCTCCACGCTCTTGGCGGGCTTGAACGGCGACATCCGCGCGGCGTGCAGGATCTCGTCGGAGTAGGCGTTGCCGATCCCCGCGATGGTGCCCTGGTGGCGCAGGACGCCCTTGAGCTGCTTGCCGCCCTCGGCCGCGAGGATCTCGGCGAGCGCGTCGATGGTGAACTCCTCCGACATCGGGTCGGGCCCGAGCGAGGCGATGCCGGGGACGTCCAGCGGGTCGCGCACCAGGTAGCACGCCAGCGACTTCTTGGTGCCCGCCTCGGTGACGTCGAGGCCGGGCGTGACCTCGCTGCCGTCGTCCGGCGACAGCACCACGCGCACGGCGAGGGTCGACTTCATCGACGGCTTGGGCGGCAGCGCCGGCACCTCGTCGCGCCAGCGCACCCACCCGGCACGGGCGAGGTGGAAGATCAGGTGCAGGCCGCTGGCCTCGATGTCGAGGAACTTCCCGTGCCGTCGTACGCCGTCGATGAGCGTGCCCTCGATGGCGCTCAGTGGCGGGTCGTAGGTCTTCAGGGCGCTGAACTGCGGGACGTGGATCTTGGTGATCGCACGCCCCGCGAGCCGGCCGGTCAGGTCCTGGGCCAGCGCCTCCACCTCGGGCAGCTCGGGCATGGCCCCGAGTCTAGGCAGGTCGTCAGGCTGTGGGCGGCCCATCGACCGTCCACAGCCTGACGACCCGGGCTCTGGCGCGGTGTCGGTGGCGAGGCGCATGATGCAGGGATGACGGCGATCCGTCCGGTCCCGAAAGTCGGCTCCGTCCACCTGGACGGCCGCGGCGATCGCGCGCTCCGGGTGAGCTGGCATGAGGAGGCCGCCGTCGTCGTCCTCTCGGTGTGGCACGAGAACGTCTGCACCGGCACGGTCCGTCTCTCTCCCGACCAGGTCCCCGACGTGATCGCCACCCTGCAGAAGGCCCTCTCCGAGTCCGTGTCAGGACACGCTAAGGATCTCTACGACGCCGGCTAGAGACGCCGATACGGTCTGATCGTGGATCCGATCCGTAACCCCTACGCGCCCGGCGCGGGGCAGAGGCCGCCCGAGCTGGCCGGCCGCGACGAGCAGCTGACGGCCTTCGACGTGGTGCTCGAGCGGGTCGCGCGGGGCCGTCCGGAGCGGAGCCTGGTGCTGACCGGACTGCGCGGCGTCGGCAAGACCGTGCTGCTCAACACCCTGCGCAGCGCGGCGGTCCGCAAGGGCTGGGGGACCGGCAAGCTCGAGGCGCGTCCCGACCAGAGCCTGCGCCGGCCGCTGGCCTCGGCGCTGCACCAGGCCGTCCGCGAGCTCGGGCACCCATCGCCCGAGGAGACCAGTCAGGTGCTCGGGGTGGTGCGGGCGTTCGTGGAGCGCGACGCCGGTGCGGACGCCAAGCTGCGCGACCGGTGGAGCCCGGGGATCGACGCCGCGGTCGTCCGCGGTCGCGCCGACTCCGGCGACATCGAGATCGACCTGGTCGAGCTGCTCACCGACGTCGGCGGGCTCGCCGCCGACGTGGGCAAGGGCGTGGGCATCTTCATCGACGAGATGCAGGACCTCGGCGCCGACGACGTCTCGGCGATGTGCGCGGCCTGCCACGAGCTCAGCCAGAACGGCTTGCCCGTCATCGTCGTCGGCGCCGGCCTGCCGCACCTGCCCGCGGTGCTGAGCGCGAGCAAGTCCTACTCCGAGCGGCTGTTCTCCTACCAGCGCATCGACCGGCTCTCCCGCGAGGCGGCCGACCGCGCGCTGGCGGCCCCCGCGGCCGAGGAGGACGCGGAGTTCGAGCCCGCCGCCCTGGCCGCCATGTACGACGCCACCGGCGGCTACCCCTACTTCATCCAGGCCTACGGCAAGGCCGCCTGGGACCTCGCCCCGCGCAGCCCGATCACCGCCGACGACATCGCCGTCGCCGCGCCCGAGGCCGAGCGCGAGCTGGCCGTCGGCTTCTTCGGGTCCCGCTACGAGCGGGCGACGCCGGGGGAGCGGGAGTACCTGCGCGCCATGGCCGACGCCGCCGGCGGCGAGGCCGACGACCCGGTGGGCACGGTGGCGACGGCGGACGTCGCCGGCGTACTCAACAAGCGGCCGCAGTCGCTCTCGCCCGCCCGCGACGCCCTGCTCAAGAAGGGGCTGATCTACTCGGGGGAACGCGGCAGGATCGCCTTCACGGTCCCGCACTTCGGCCGCTACCTGCGCACCCAGTCCTGAGGAGCAACTTTCCTCGACGCGGCGACGTCTACCCGGGTGACGAGGGGAGGCAGGTCGTGAGGGCTCGATCCGAGGCGCGTCCGGTCGTTGCCGTGGTGGGGACAGTGGTCGCGGTGGTCATCGTCGCCGCGCTCGCAGACGGCTTCGCAGCGCGGCGCGGTCCTGCGCGGCCGGCGACCTCGACCGCCGACGCGGGCATCTCGATGCAGGTCGCGCAGGACGAGAGCGCGGTCGCCACGAGCGCGCCCTTCCCCACCGATGCGCGCGGCTGGACCTACGGCGCCATCCCGGACAGGGGTCGGGCGCCGTACGCGGAATGGCCCGACCTGGTCGCCGTGTTCTTCGACGGCACCGCGAAGGTCGGCTTCGTCCACAAGGCCGACCTGCACCTCAGTGACGATCCCGCCGACAACCCGCGTACCCCGGCGCTGATGCTCGCGTACGCGTCGACGCTGCCGACCGCAGCGACGGTCTACGCTCCCGATGGCACGACTGTTCTCGGGTCGGTGCCGATCGGACCAACGAGGAGATCCCGATGAGGTACGCCGTCCTGGGCACCGGCATGGTGGGCAACGCGATCGCCGCGCGGCTGGCCGAGCTGGGGCATGAGGTCACCATGGGCACCCGCGACCCGGCCGCCACGCGGGCGCGCGAGGGGTACCGGCCGATCGACGGAGTCGCGCTGGCGACCTTCGCGGACGCGGCGGCCGGCGCGGAGATCGTCGTCAACGCCACCAACGGCGACGCGACCCTCGGGGTCCTCGGTCTCGCCGGTGCGGCGAACCTGGCCGGCAAGCCGCTCATCGACCTGTCCAACGGGCTGGACTTCTCCGGCGGCTTCCCGCCGCTGATCAGCGCCCCGCAGGACGACTCGATCGGCGAGCAGGTGCAGCGCGCCTTCCCCGACGCTCTCGTGGTGAAGACGCTCAACACGCTCAACGCCGACCTGATGGTGCATCCCGAGACGCTGCCCGAGCCGACCTCGGTGTTCGTCTCCGGCAACGACGCCGGCGCGAAGGCGACGGTCACGGCCCTGCTCACCGAGCTCGGTCACACCGACGTGATCGACCTCGGCGACATCACCACCGCGCGCGGCACCGAGTGGCTGATGCCGTTCTGGCTGCGGATGATGCAGGCACTCGGGACGCCCGCGTTCAACTATCGCATCGTGCGCTGAGGTCCCTCGCTACAGCGGCTCGACGCCGTGCCGGCGCGGCGTGACCGTGTCCAGCAGCCGGTGCCGCGGCAGCTGCGGCAACAGCTCGGCGAGCCAGGCCCGGGTCTCGCTCGGCCGGATGACGGCGTCGTACCCGAAGCCCTCGGCGCCCCTGATCGCGCTGGCGCGGTCGTCGAATGCTGCGGCGATCTCCCGCTTCTTCGCTGGCCGCTCCTCGTCCGTCACCGCCTCGAGCTCGCGCTTGAAGACGAGCTCGACAGCGGTCTCCGCCGCCATCACGGCGGTCTCCGCGTGCGGCCAGGCCACGACCAGCTCGGGGGAGAACGTGCGGCCGCCGGACATCATCACGTAGCCGCCGCCGTACCCCTTGCGCGCGACGACGGTGAACAGCGGGACCGTGGCGTTGCCGTACGCCGCCGACATCCGCAGGCTCGCACGGCCCAGCCCGGACCGCTCCGCCTCGAGGCCGACGGCGAGGCCGGGAAGGTCGATCAGGGTCAGCACCGGGATGCCGAACGCGTCGCAGAGCGAGACCATCCGCGATGCCTTCGCGCAGGCCGGGGTGTCGAGCATGCCGGCGCGCACGGCCGGCTGGTTGGCGACGATGCCGATCGGGTTGCCGTCGACGCGGGCGAGGAGGGTCACCATGTTGCGGGCGTACGCCGGTCGCAGCTCGACCTCGCTGTCCTCGTCGACCAGGCCCGCGATCACGTCGTACATGTCGTAGGAGCGGCGGGCGTCCGGGGTGACGGTGGCGTCGAGGGTGCGGGCGGCGGACGGCCGCGGCGGGGAGGACGCGCGGACCGGGAGCGGCGCCTCGGCGTTGCTCGGCAGCGTGTCCAGGTAGAGCCGGACCGCGTCGAAGGCCTCCGCCTCGGAGTCGACCGCGACGTCGATGTTGCCGAACCCGGCCTGCGCGTCCGGACCGCTGACGTCGTCGCCCAGGACCTCGCCGGTGGCGGCCTTGACCAGGGGCGGCGGTGCCATGCCGAGGGTGGCGAGGCCGCGGACGGCGATGACGTAGTCGCACAGGGACGCGCTCAGCGTCGGGGCTCCGAAGCCGGGGCCCAGCAGCACGGCGACCAGCGGCACCCAGCCGCTCATCCGGGTGTGCAGGTGCTGGATGTCGACACCGATCGCGAACTCCTTGGCGTCCAGCCCCTCGTGGATCCGGTGGCCGCCGCCGTCCATCAGCATCACCAGCGGGATGCCGCGGCTGCCGGCGAGGGAGTAGACCCGGCGGATCTTCTCGTTGCCGGCAGCGCCGCTGCTGCCGCCCGCTGCGGTGAAGTCGCTCGCCACCACCACGACCGGCCGCTCGTCGATCTCGGCCGTCCCGCAGACCACACCGTCGGCGGGCACGGGCGCGCCGTCCGGGCCGGTGCCGGCGACCAGCGCGCCGATCTCACGGAAGGTGCCCGGATCGGTCAGGGCGGCGATCCGCTCGCGCGCGGTCAGCTTGCCGCGGCGGTGCTGCTTCTCGGCGGCCTCGGGCCGGCCGGCGTCCAGGACCGCGTCGAGTGCGGCCTCGTGGGGCAGGGGTGCCTCGTGCGTCACGGGGCCACTCTGCCGGTTCGGCGGGCCCGTTCGGTGGCATCTCAGGAAGTTTCCACGGCAACCAAGGCGTAGCATGGCGTCGTGGGAACGCGTTGGCTCGACGACCGCGAGGAGCTCGCCTGGCGAGGGTGGCTCGATGCCCACACCCTGCTGTCGGCGGCGCTCGGCCGCGAGCTGCAGCGCACCAGCGGGCTGTCGCTGGCCGACTACGAGGTGCTCGTCAACCTCACCGACGTCCCCGAGCGCACGCTCCGCATGTACGAGCTCGGCGAGCGGATGCAGTGGGAGAAGAGCCGGCTGTCCAAGCAGCTGTCCCGGATGGCCGCCCGCGGGCTGGTGGCCCGCCGCGAGTGCACCGACGACCGGCGCGGGGCCTTCGTCGACCTCACGCCCGCCGGCGCCGCGGCGATCGAGTCGGCTGCTCCCGCGCACGTGGAGCTGGTCCGCGAGCTGGTCTTCGACCACCTCACGCCCGAGCAGGTCGACGCCTTGGCGTCGGTGACCGCGGTGATTCAGGGGCGGCTCTCCAGCATGTCCGCCACGGCCAGCGACGCGTAGACCATCGCTGCGCCGAGCGGGGCGCCCGGGCCGGGGTAGGCCGATCCGAACACCGACGCCGTGGAGTTGCTGGCGGCGTACAGGCCGGGGATGGGTACGCCGGCGGTGTCGATCACCCGCCCGTGCTCGTCGGTGACCAGGCCGCCCTTGGTGCCCAGGTCGGAGAGGACGAAGCGGGCCGCGTAGTACGGGGGCTGGTCCAGCGGGACCAGCGTCGTACCGCCACCGGCGAAGAAGGTGTCGTACTCGTCCTCGCCGCGGCCGAAGTCCTCGTCGGTGTCGGCGGCGGCGAAGCCGTTGAAGCGGTCGACGGTGGCGGTCACCGCGTCGACCGGCAGGCCCGTCGCCTCGGCGAGCTCCTCGATCGTGTCCGCGCGCACCCAGGTGCCTGCCGTGAGGTGGTCGGCCGGGTCGCCCTCCGGCATCGCGATCGCGGGCAGCCGGCCGCCCTCGCGGGAGTCGAAGAGGAACCAGGACGGGACGCGCTCAGGGGCCGCTGCCATCAATCGGCCGAACCGGTCGTAGGGCAGGCACTCGTTGCCGTAGCGATGGCCGGTCGCGTCGACCATCAGCCCGCCGCGGAAGCCGAGGGTGAAGGTGCCCGAGCCGTCGGGCTGCTCCAGGCCCGGGCAGAACCAGCCCTCGCCGGAGAAGTCGGTGGCCGCGCCGAGGGCCGCCGCCGCGTCGATCACCTCGCCGGTGTTGGTGCCGCGCGGCGCCATCGACCACTCCGCACGTCCGGGGGTGCCGTGCTGCTGCCGGCGCTCAGGGGAGCCCTCGAAACCGCCGGCGGCGACCAGCACCCCGTGCCGCGCCGTGATCGTGACCGGCCCCTCCGGACCCATGGCCTGGACGCCGGACACGCGGCCGCCCGCGTCCTGCTCGAAGCCGACGACCTGGTGCCCGACGGCGATCACCGCGCCGTCGCGCACCGCCATCGCTGCGAGCCGGGCGATCAGCGCCTGGCCGCCGGACAGCGTGGAGCGCCCGGGCCGGCCGGCGCGATCGCGCTCGACCGGTGGGCGCAGGAGGTCGGTGACCTCGGACGGCAGTTCGCTCCGGCTGATCGCGGAGGGCTGGATGGAGCGTCCCATGGGGACCCGGCCGGGCGCGGCGAAGTACTCCGCGAACGGGATCCACTCGAAGTCCATCAGCTCGTCGGCCTCGAGCGTCGCGACCAGCCGCGGCGCCTCGGCCAGCAGGGCCTCGACGCGGGCTCGGTCGGGGTCGTCGAGGACGGCTGCAAGGTAGGTGCGGGCGCCCTCGGTGGAGTCGGGCAGGCCCGCGCGCTGCTGCACGTCGGTGCCCGGCAGCCAGCACGCGCCGCCGGAGTACGCCGACGTGCCGCCGATCAGCGGCGTGCGCTCGAGCACCAGCACCGACAGGCCGGCCTTCGCCGCGAGGGCGGCCCCGGTCAGGGCGCCGCCGCCGGAGCCGACCACCACGACGTCGTACGCCTCGTCACCGGTCATGAGGAAACGATAACGCGTTCTAGTTTTGGGTGGGCCTAGTCTGCGCGTGTGGGGCATGGACACGGGCACGGGCATCGGGCGGCACGCAGCGTCGACGCGTCGGTGCGGGTGGACCCGCTCCCGCGCTGGCTGCTCCTGGGGGGCCTGGCCGTCGCGTTCCTGGCGACCGTGGTCGGCGTGGTGGTGTGGTGGCCGGGGCACGGCGTGGACGCCGATCCCGCGGCCGCGGGGAAGGCCGGCATCCAGTTCGCGGCGCCGGGCGTGACCTACGTGGACGCCACCGTGGTCAGCACCGCCCCCGCCTGCCCGACCGGCGGGAGTCCGGCGAGCGGCACGGCCCCGCCCTGCGGCACGCTGACCGTCGACCTCGGCGGCGGCCGGGGGACCGTCGACGTGGGGGTCCCCCCGGAGGTGTCGACCTCGGGCATCGGTCACGGCGACCGCGTCCAGCTGCTCCGGCTGCCGGGCGGCGACGGCGTCCCGCCGACGTACTCCTACTTCACGATCCTGCGCGGCCACACCCTGCTGTGGCTGACCGTGCTGTTCGTCCTGGTCGTGGCGGCGGTGGCACGCTGGCGCGGGCTGATGGCGCTGCTGGGGCTGGCGTTCGGGGGCCTGGTCGTGTGGCGGTTCCTCCTCCCTGCCCTGTACGCCGGCTCGCCCGGCGTCGGCGTCGCCCTGGTCAGCGCCGCCGCCATCATGTTCGTGGTCCTCTACACGACCCACGGCTTCTCCCTGCGCACCAGCACCGCCCTCGCCGGGACCCTCCTCGGCGTCGCCCTCACCGCGGGCATCGGCGCGTGGACGCTGGCGGACGCGCACCTCACCGGCATCCCGGACGACGGCGCCACCACGCTCCAGACGCTGAGCCCGGCGCTCGACTTCCGGGCGCTGCTGGCGGCCGCCATCGTGATCGCCGGACTCGGCGTCCTCAACGACGTCACCATCACCCAGGCCTCGGCGGTGTGGGAGCTGCGTGCGGCGACCCCGGACGCGCCGCGACGAGCCCTCTTCACCAGCGCGATGCGGATCGGCCGCGACCACATCGCCTCGACGATCTACACGATCGTCTTCGCGTACGTCGGCACCACCGTCGTCGGCCTGATGCTGCTCCAGGTCTACGGCCGCTCGCTGTGGGGGCTGCTCTCCAACGAGCAGCTCGCCGAGGAGATCGTCCGCACGCTCGCCAGCTCGATCGGGCTCGTGCTGGCGGTGCCCGTCACCACGGCCCTGGCCGCGCTGCTGGTGTCACCGGGCGTCCGCGCGCCGGCCGGCCGGCGGATCGCGGGCATGCCGCTCGCGGATCACGACGACGGGTCCGTCCAGCCGAGCTGAACCACCGTCGGCGCCCGGTCGCGGGTGATCAGCCGTGCCCGGCCCGGCGGGGCGGGCACGGGACGGACCCCGCCGAGCAAGGGGCCTTCGCCGGGGTCGCCGGAGAGCAGCAGTCCCGGCTGCCCGAGGTCGAGCAGCGTGCGCAGGATCGGCTCGTAGAGGGCCCGCGAGGCGCCGCCTGCCCGCCGGGCCAGCACCAGGTGCAGGCCCACGTCCGAGGCCTGCGCCAACAGTGGCTGCAGCGCGGCCAGAGGGGAGCTCGAGCCGTCGGCGACCAGGTCGTGGTCGTCGACGACCACGAACACCTCCGCACCCGTCCACCAGGAGCGGGCGCGCAGCCGGGCCGCGTCGACGTCGGGGCCGGGCAGCCGCTGGGTGAGGTAGGCGGCGAGCTCGGCGATCGCCCGCTCGGCCGCCGGGCCGGAGGTGACATGGCCGACCAGCTGCTCGGCCGGCACCTCGCCGAGCAGCGAGCGGCGCGGGTCGACGATCAGGATCCGTGCCTCGTCCGGCCCGCGGCTGCGCACCACCTCCCGGCACACCGCGCGGAGCAGGGCGCTCCGGCCGGAGCCGCGGTCGCCGAGCGCCAGCAGGTGCGGCTCGTGGTCGACGTCCAGGACGACCGGCTCGAGGGCGCCCTCGTCGATGCCGAGGACGAGCCCCCGGCCCCGGACCTCCGGATCGCTGATCTCGTCCAACGTGATCCGGGCCGGCAGCAGGCGCAGCTTGGGTCCGGTTGGACCGGCCCAGGCCGCCGCGACCGCGGCGACCAGGGCATCGACCCCGCCCGCCTCGATCCGCGGCAGTGCGGCGAGGAAGTGCAGCCCGTCGGCGGTCAGCCCGCGCCCCGGTCGCGGAGGCACCCGCGCGGCGGCATGCCGGCCGATCTCGGAGTCCATCGGGTCGCCGAGGCGCAGCTCGAGCCGGCTCCCGAACAGGTCGCGCGTCGCCGCGCGGAAGTCGGACCAGCGAAGACCGCTCGCCACCACGTGGAACCCGAAGGCGAGGCCGCGCGCCTGGAGCTGCGCGAGGGCCGGCTCCAGGTCGTCGAAGTCGGTCCGCAGCGTGCCCCACCCGTCGACCACCAGGAACACGTCGCCGTGCCCGTCGTCCACGGACCCGGCCGCGCGCCTGCTCCGATAGGACTCGATCGAGTCGATGCCGTGGTCGCGGAAGTGCTGCTCGCGGCGGTCCAGGAGAGTGGTGAGCTCGGCGAGGATGCGGCGTACGACGTCCGGCTGGGCCCGGCCCGCGCTCCCCGCGACGTGGGGGAGCCCGGCCAGCGGGGCGAGCGCTCCGCCGAGGTCCAGCAGATACACCTGCGCCTCTGCGGGCGTGGTCGTGAGGGCGAGCGCGCTGACCACCGTGCGGAGCAGGGTGCTCTTGCCGCTGCGGGGGCCGCCCACGACCGCGACGTGTCCGCCGGCGCCGGCGAGCTCGAGTCGCAGGACGTCGCGACGCTGCTCCCGCGGCCGGTCGACGACCCCGACCGGCACCACCAGCGGCCCCGCCGCGCGCCAGTACGGCGAGGTCAGGCCGAGCCGGGAATCGGGGCGCAGGTCGTCGACCAGCCCACCCGCGCCGGCGAGCGGGGCGGACGCATCGAGCGGCGGGAGCCACACCTGGTGGGCACGGCACGGGTGCCGGGCGAGGCGTCGTACGGCGACGTCGAGCTGCGTCTCGCCTCCCACCGTCCTGGGGGTCGTCGTCGCGCGCACCTCGGCGAGCGTGAAGGGCAGCAGCGGCGGGCGCTGACCTCCCTCGGCGGATCGCGACGGACCGGAGACGTACGCCGCCGTGAACCGCCGCAGCGTCGTCGGGTCGGAGCGCAGGTAGCCCAGCCCGGGCACCGCGGGGAGCTCGTAGGCATCGGGCACCCCGAGGACCGCCCGCGACTCCTGTGCGCTGAAGGTGCGCAGGCCGATCCGGTAGCTCAGGTGCGCGTCGAGCCCGCGCAGCCGGCCCTCGTCCAGCCGTTGCGAGGCGAGGAGCAGGTGGATGCCGAGCGAGCGGCCCAGCCGGCCGATCGACACGAACAGGTCGATCAGCTCGGGCTCGGCGGCCAGCAGCTCGGAGAACTCGTCGATCACCACGAGCAGCGACGGCAGCGGCTCCAGCGTCGCACCCGCGCGGCGGGCCTGCTCGTGGTCGTGGCGCGACCCGAGGCCCGCGTCGCGCAGCAGCCGCTGGCGGCGGACGAGCTCGCCGGACAGCGCGTCCTGCATCCGCTCGACGAGCGCGAGGTCCTCGTCCAGGTTGGTGATCACGGCCGACACGTGCGGCAGGTCGGCCAGCCCCGCGAAGGTCGCCCCGCCCTTGAAGTCGACGAGCACCAGGTTGAGCCGGTCGGGCGGGTGGGTGGTCGCCAGGCCGAGGACGAGCGTGCGCAGCAGCTCGGACTTGCCGGAGCCGGTCGCACCGATGACCAGGCCGTGCGGGCCCATGCCGCCGCGGGCGGACTCCTCCAGGTCGAGCAGGACCGGCCCGTCGTCGTCGGCGCCCAGAGGCACGCAGAGCCGGTCGGGGTCACGCAGCTGCGCGAGCAGGGAGTCCAGGTCGGGCGCCGCCGCGGAGGGGCCGGCGGTAGACAAGGGTCGCGTCAGCCGACGGGCGAGGGCCTCGGCCGAGGGCAGGCTGCACCGGTCGGCCTCCGCCGCACTCTCGCGCCCGGGCAGGCGAAGCCCCGTCGTCGCGCCACGGGAGCGGAGCGCGATGACCGTCACGCCGTCGCGTGCCGGTGGATCGAGGTCGCCGTCGACGACCAGCAGCAGGTGCGGGCCGCCGGATGGGGGCAGCAGTGCGTCGAGCACCTCGGGATCGCTGTGCGCCAGCCGCGCCGGACCGACCTCGTCGGTGTGGTCCGGACTCGCGGCGTGGGGCAGCCACTTCAGCCACTCCCACCCGCCCAGAGCGGGGGGTGTCGCGAGCACGGCGACGGCCAGGTTCTCGGGGGCGTGCGTCGCCGCTGCCGAGCAGACCAGGGCGCGCGCCAGCGCCCGCGCCTCCTCCGCACAGCCGTCCAGGTCGATCCGTGGGTGCGCGCGCAGGTCGACGACGAGCGGCAGCCCCGGCTGCGTGCGGTGCGCCGCGACCAACCGCCGTGCCAGTACGACGGCGGCCGGGTCCGCCTCCGGATGCTCGTCGGCCGCGACCGGCTCCAGCGCGGCAGGCTGCTCGCCGGCGCCCCACCGCACCCGCAGGAACCACGGATGGTCAGGACCGCGCTGCTCCACCGCGCCGGCGCCCACCCGCGCGGCCAGGGCGTCCGGAGGTGGGTGCAGGCCCAGCAGCACCACCCGCTGGCGCTCGGCCGCCTCGCGGAGCCGCCCGCGCGCGCCGGCCAGGTGGCGCAGGTAGTCGGTCCGCCCGGCGTCGGTGCGCCGGGCCCGGGAGACCCGCTGCCGGTCGAGCTGGAGCAGCACGACGATCGCGGTGGTGAGCAGGAACATCCCGCCGGCGACGTACCGCAGGACGCTGTGGCCGCCGACCCCGGCGAACAGCGCGATGGACCCGACGCTTCCCAGCATCGGCAGCACCGTCATCGCCGCACCGCCGCCCGCCTCGCGGTCCGGCAGGCGCGGCGGCGCGTCGAGCTCGAGCCGGCCCGCGGCGAGGTCCGGATCGGTGGTGGAGGTGGTCATCGACGACGCCTTTCCCGAGAGTCCGATCACCTTGGCACCGCCCGCCGACAACCGCGGACGTTCTCCACAGGCACCCGCGCCACGGCCCTGTGGAGAACTCCCGCACCCCGTTTCCGGCCCGCCGGCAGCCGGGTAGCCGACGGTCCCGGCACCGACCGCGGTGCCTTGATCAGGAGGACGAACCATGGGATCCACCGCACCCGTCTTCGGCCAGGCCCACGGCGCGCTCGGACGCGCCGCCGGCATGGTCACCGAGGCGAAGGCCGACTTCGAGAGGCAGAGCCAGCGCCTGGACGGCCAGATCGCCGCGATCCGCGGACGCTGGGGAGGCGACGGCGCCACCGCGTTCTTCACCCTGCACCGCGCGTGGCACGACCAGCACCGGGTCGTGGTCGGCGCGCTCGACCGCTTCCACGCCGCGCTGGTCGCCACCGAGCGCGACAACGTCCAGGTCGACCAGCAGGCCGGCGCCGCGATGCACCGGCTGGCCGGCCAGCTCGGCGCGGTCTGAGGGGGAGCGATGAGCCAGGACCTCGACGGCCTCCGGGTCGAGCACGCGGCGCTCGACGGCGCCGCGACCGACATGTACGACACGGTGGGCCGGATGGACGACCGGCTGGACCGGCTGGAGACCGACCTCGCCCCGCTGCGCTCGCAGTGGGCCGGCGCGCAGCACGAGGCCTACCGGATCGCGAAGGCCCAGTGGGACGGCGCGATGCAGCAGATGCGCAACCTGCTCGACGAGAGCCACCGCACCGTCTACGCCTCCAACCAGGACTACACCGCGGCCGACCAGCGCGGCGCGTCCCGGTTCGACTTCTGAGGCGGCGGCGTCATGGCGGCGGGCCCGGTCCGGGTCAGCATCGCGGCCGGGACCCGCCGTGCGGACGTCGTGCTCCCTGGCGCCGTCCCCGCCGCCGAGCTGGTGCCCGACCTGGCCCGCGCGCTCGGCGTACCGGAGGGGCGGTGGGTGCTCGCCACCGTCACGGGCCGGCGGCTGGTGCCCGAGCAGGGTCTCGCGGCGCAGGACGTGCCCGACGGCAGCGTCCTCCTGCTCACCAGCGCCGACCTCCCGCCGCCGCGGATCCACGACGACCTCGCCGAGGCGATGGCCGAGGCCGTCGAGGAGTACGTCGCTCCCTGGCCGCACCGCGCGGGCCGCCCGGCTGCGCTCGTGGCGGCTGTGCTCCTGCTCGGCACGGCCGCCGGGATCGCGCTCCGGCCGCTCGCGCTCGGCGCCCCGGTGGCCGCGCGCATCCTGCTCGCCGTCGCGGCCCTGCTGGTGCTGGCCGGCAGCACCTTCCCGCGGTGGGCGCTCGCGGCCGCGGGCCGGCAGGCGGCCGCGGGCCCGGTCGACCTCGACCGGACGAGGACGGAGGCGCGGGCCGCCCACCGGCTGCTGCTGGCGATGGTCACCGTGACCGGCCTGCTGCTCCTCGCCGTCGCCCCGGTGGCCGCCGGAATCGGGTCGTGGGCGGTGCTGCTCGTGGTCGACTGCGCGGGGGTGCTGGCGCTGCGGATCCGGCACCACCGCAGCGGCGCGCAGGTCCTGGCCGGCCTGGTGACCGCCTTCGCCGCCGTGCTCGGCGCGGTGACCGGAGCCGCCGCCGAGCATCCGGCCCTCGTGCCGCGGCTCGCGTCAGCCCTGGCCGCCGGTGGCGTGCTGCTCGTGGCCGGCGTCGTGGTGCCGGCGTCCCCACGGCGCGCGCGGGCCGCGGAGCTGCTCGAGGCCGCCGTGGTCGTGGCGCTGCTGCCGCTGCTCGTCACCGCGACCGGCGTGCTCCCCTGGGTGCGGTCCGTGGTGGCGCGATGAGCAGCCGCGACCTGGTCGACGCGGCGGCCTTCCACCGTCGCCGCCTGGTGGCGGCCTTCCTCACCGGCGGAGCGGAGCCGCAGGCCCCGCCGCGGCCGGGCCGCCGGGTCGTGGCCGGCGCCCTCCTGGCCGGGCTGCTCACGGCCGGTGCCGCGCTGAGCGGGCTGCCCGTGGTGGCGGCGTACCTGCCCTGGCGCTGAGATCGGATCAGCTGTGGCTGATCCGCTCGTCGTACGCCGCCCGCTGCGACTGGTCCACGTCGAGGAAGGTGTCGTAGGCGCCGAGCCGGCGGTTCATGAAGTCGCGGACGCGACGGCCCAGCAACGGCTGGGTGAAGAAGATGCCGCGCAGCGCCTTCGGGGCGTAGACGTCCTTGTGCTTCTTCTCGATGGCGTCGGCGATGCCGATGGCGACGTCCTCTGGCTCCACGTTCTTGAGGAGCTTCGTGCCCTTGGTGCCGGCGACGAGGTCGGTGTTGGTGAAGGACGGCATCACGCAGGTGAAGTCGACGCCCGTGCCGGCGTACTCGATGCGCGCGCCCTCGGTGAGGTGGATGACGCCGGCCTTGTGCGAGCAGTAGTTGAGGCCGCCGGGCACGCTGGCCTTGCCCGCCGAGGAGGCCATGTTGACGATGTGGCCGTGGCCCTGGGCGATCATGTCCGGCAAAGCCAGGCGCATGCCGAGCGTCGGGCCCAGCAGGTTGATCTCCATCGACCGCCGGACCACGGACTCGGGGATCTCCAGGAAGTGACCGATCGGCATCACTCCGGCGTTGTTGATGAGCACGTCCAGCCCGCCCATGGCCTGCTTGGCGTCGGCCAGGAACGAGCCGAAGGACGCGGTGTCGGTGACATCCAGCTGGAAGGCGAAGACACCGGAGCCGATCGCCGCGGCGGCCTCCTTCGCGACCTCGACGTCGATGTCTCCGATGGCGACGAGGGCGCCGCGATCGTGCAGCTCCTGTGCGGTCGCGCGCCCGATCCCGCGTCCCGCACCCGTGATCGCCACCCGCTGCCCGGCCAGTCGCCGGATGCCTGCTGAGGACATGTCGCTCTCCATCTTTCGAATTCAGGATCAAGGAATCCGGTGCCGCGAGGATCCCTCTGGACGTCCAACATAACTCAGGTTATGGTGTGCTGACCACGGGCACCCGGAAGTTTTCTTCGAGCGATTCGAAAACTCTCGAGGCCCGGCGAACAGAGAGGTGCGGGATGTATCCAGGAGTCCACGCTGCGACCAGCCCCGATCGGCCGGCGGTCGTGATGGCCGGGTCCGGCCAGGTGATCACGTACGGCGAGCTCGAGGACCGGTCGGCCGCCCTCGCGGGCGCGCTGCACGACGTCGGGCTGCGCAAGGGCGACGTGGTCGCGATGCTCGCCGACAACGCGGCCGAGTGCTTCGTCGTCTACTGGGCGTGCCTGCGCTCGGGGCTCTACATCACGCCGGTCAACCGCAACCTCTCCGCCGACGAGGTCGCCTACATCGTGAACGACAGCGACGCCCGGGCGCTCATCGCCTCCGCGGCGCTGGCCGGGCTCGCCGAGGCGGTCCGCGGCAGGGTGACCGGCCTCGTGGCGGCGTACGCCTTCGGCGGGGAGGTGCCGGGCTACGACTCCTACGAGGACGCCGTCGCCGGTACGACGACGCGGCTGGCCGACATGCCGCGCGGCTCGGACATGATGTACTCCTCCGGCACCACCGGCCGCCCCAAGGGCGTGCGCCAGGCGATGCTGCCGATCCAGGTCGACCAGCCCGGCGACCCGATCGTGGGCCTGCTCGGCGGCGCGTTCCAGGTCGGCCCCGAGGACGTCTACCTCCAGCCGGCGCCGATCTATCACGCCGCCCCGCTGAAGTGGTCCGGCGCCGTGCAGGCGCTCGGCGGCACGGTCGTGATGATGGAGAGGTTCGACGCGGAGGCCGCGCTCGCGGCGATCGAGGAGCACCGGGTCACCTGCGCCCAGTTCGTGCCGACGATGTTCGTGCGGATGCTGCAGCTGCCCGAGGACGTCCGCTCGGCGTATCGCCACGACACGCTGCGCCTCGCCGTGCACGCCGCCGCCCCCTGCCCGCCCGAGGTCAAGCAGGCGATGATCGACTGGTGGGGGCCCGTGGTCTTCGAGTACTACGGCTCCACGGAGCAGAACGGCATCACCTTCATCTCCTCGCAGGAGTGGCTGACCAAGCGCGGCTCGGTCGGCAGGGCGATGATCGGTGTCGCCCACGTCTGTGACGACGAGGGCGACGACCTCCCGGCCGGCGAGGTCGGCACCGTCTACTTCGAGCGTGAGACGCGGCCGTTCGACTACCACAAGGACGAGGCCAAGACCCGCGAGGCGACCCACCCGCGGCACGACAGCTGGACCGCCGTCGGCGACATGGGCTACCTCGACGAGGACGGCTACCTGTTCCTCACCGACCGCAAGTCGTTCACGATCATCTCGGGCGGCGTCAACATCTACCCGGCCGAGGTGGAGGCGGTGCTGACGTTGCACCCCAAGATCTACGACGTCGCGGTGATCGGTGTGCCCGACGACGTGATGGGCCAGAGCGTGAAGGCCGTCGTCCAGCTCAAGGACCCCGCCGATGCGTCGCCGGAGCTGGCGCAGGAGCTCATCGACTACACGCGCGAGCGGATCGCGCACTTCAAGGCGCCCCGGACCGTCGACTTCACCGACGACATCCCGCGCCTGCCCACCGGAAAGCTCCTCAAGCGTGAGCTGGAGAAGCGCTACACCACCGTAGGAGCGTCAGCATGACCGTCACCGCCGTACCGCGCGAGTTCCACCCCTACCGTGTCTCCGAGCTCTCGTTCTGGGCCAAGACGGCCGAGGAGCGCGAGGAGACCTTCGCCAAGCTGCGCGCCGAGGCGCCGATCAGCTGGCAGCCCACCATCGAGGGCGCCCTGATCCCGCCGGAGCACGACGGCCTGTGGGTCGTCACCACCCACGAGCTGATCCAGCACGTCAGCAAGAACCCGCAGCTGTTCTGCTCCGGGCAGGGCTTCCAGATGGAGGAGGTCCCCGAGGACGTCAACGAGGCCGCCGGCAGCTTCCTGGGCATGGACGCGCCGCGCCACCCGCGGGTGCGCAAGCTGGTCAGCTCGGCGTTCACGCCCAAGCGGGTCGCCGCCATCAAGGACCAGATCGACCGCCAGGCGCGCGACATCGTCGACGGCCTGCTCGCTAACCCGTCGGGCGACTTCGTGCAGCAGGTGTCGAAGAAGCTCCCGATGTGGACCATCTACGAGATGCTCGGCCTCGACGACCCGGCCAAGCGCGACGAGGCCGCCCACCACGCCGATGGCATGGTGTCGTGGGCCGACGAGGACGTGGCCGCCGGCCGCGAGCCCGGCGAGGTGCTCAACGAGTCGCTGGTCGGGCTGCTGATGATGGGCCTGGAGTTCGCCGAGGAGCGCCGCGCCCACCCGAAGGACGACCTGATGACCGCGCTGGTCCAAGCCGAGGTCGACGGGGTGAAGCTCACCGACGAGGAGATCGGCGCGTTCTTCGTGCTCCTGTCGGTGGCCGGCAACGACACCACCCGCAACTCGATCAGCCTCACCACCCGGGCGCTGCAGCAGTTCCCGGACCAGAAGGCGCTGCTGATGGAGGACTACGACGGTCGCATCGGTACGGCGATCGAGGAGTTCGTCCGCTGGGCGAGCCCGGTGATGACCTTCCGGCGTACCGCGACCCAGGACACCGAGCTGGCCGGCGCCCAGATCAAGCAGGGCGACTGGGTGGCGATGATCTACTCCTCGGGCAACCGCGACGAGTCGGTCTTCGAGGACGCGCACACCTTCGACATCCTGCGCGAGAACAACCCGCACGTCGGGTTCGGTGGCGGCGGCCCGCACTTCTGCATGGGCAACTTCGTGGCCAAGATGCAGATCCGGGCCCTGTTCAAGGAGCTGCTGTTCCGCGCGCCGACCCTGCAGGTCGGCGAGCCCGAGTACCTCACCGGCAACTTCGTGCGCGCCGTGAAGGCCATGCCCTACACCCTGGGCTGAGGCCCCCACCCGAGAGGCTCATCGTCATGACCGCATCCACGACCGCGTCCCCATCCGACGGCGCGACCCAGACCTCCCCGGAGCCGGGAGCGGTGATCTCGCGGCTCCGGGGGACCTATGCCACCGGGCGTACGCGCAGCTACGAGTGGCGCGTCCAGCAGCTCGAGGCGCTGGCCCGCATGCTGACCGAGCGCGAGCACGAGATCGTCGAGGCGGTGAAGGCCGACCTCGGCCGCAACGACTTCGACGCCTGGTTCGGCGACGTGGCCCCGCCCAAGGGCGACGTCGAGTACGCGCTCAAGCACCTGAGGTCCTGGATGAAGGCCCAGCGCCGCAAGGTTCCGCTGATGCAGCTGCCGATGTCGGCGCGGATCCAGTACGAGCCGCTCGGCGTCGTGCTGGTCATCGGGCCGTGGAACTACCCGGTCAACCTCTCCCTCGGCCCGGTCGTCGCCGCGCTCGCGGCCGGCAACTGCGTGGTGCTCAAGCCCTCCGAGGTCGCCCCGGCGACGTCGCGGCTGCTGGCCGAGCTGCTGCCGGCGTACCTCGACAACGATGCGGTGGCGGTCGTGGAGGGGGACGGCGTGGTCACCCAGGAGCTGCTGGCCCAGGGCTTCGACCTGGCGTTCTTCACCGGCGGCACCGAGATCGGCCGCAAGATCATGGCGGGGGCCGCGGCGACGCTGACCCCGGTGATCCTCGAGCTGGGCGGCAAGAGCCCCGTCTTCGTGACCCCCGACGCCGACCTCGACGTGACCGCGCGGCGCATCGCCTGGGTCAAGCTGCTCAACTCCGGGCAGACCTGCATCGCGCCCGACTACCTGCTCGTCCACGAGTCGGTGCGCGACGAGCTGGTCGCGAAGATCGGGGCTGCGCTGGCGGAGATGTCGCAGGGCGAGCCCGCTCTGCGCCCGATCGTCAACCAGCGGCAGTTCGACCGGTTGCGGGGCTACCTGGCGCAGACGCAGGGCACGGTCGTGACCGGCGGCGAGATCGACGACGACGCCTGCGCGATCGCGCCCACCGTGCTCGTGGATCCGGCCGTCGACGAGCCGTCGATGACCGAGGAGATCTTCGGCCCGATCCTGCCGGTGCGCACCTACACCGACCTGGACGCGGCGATCGACTTCGTCAACAGCCGGTCCAAGCCGCTCGGCCTCTACGTCTTCAGCGGCAGCAGGCGTGTCGCCGACGACATCATCGAGCGGGTCCCAGCCGGGGGCGCGGTGATCAACCACTGCGCGATGCACTACCTCGTGCCCAGCCTGCCGTTCGGCGGGGTCGGGGCGAGCGGGATGGGCTCCTACCACGGGGAGTGGGGCTTCTACGCGTTCAGCCACCGCAAGCCCGTGGTGTCCAAGCCGGTGCGGCCGGACCTGCGGATGGTCTACCCGCCGTACTCCGCGAAGACCCAGCGCCTGCTCCGCCGCATGTTCTAGAGGATCAGGCCTTCTTGGCGCGCTTCTGGGCTCGGGCCAGGCGCTGCGCGTCGGCGAGGATCGACTCCAGCGACCACAGCAGGTGCTCCCTGCTGTGCATGTCGGCGATGACCTCGTAGCCCGCGAGCGTGCTCACGCCCCAGACGGCGTACGCCGGTGCCTCCTGCTCGCCGACCAACGCGGTCATCGCCTCGAGGACGACCTGGTAGCGGCCCTCGTCGACCTGGCGCTGGATGTCGCGGACGTGCTCGTCGACGCCGGCCCAGACCCGGATCGCGGCCTCGGTGCGGTGCAGCAGCTCGAAGGACGCGACGGCGAGTGCGCGGAGGCGCTCCACCGGGTCCGGGGTCTGCCGCGCGATCTCGACGGTCTGCTCGGTGCGCTCGGCGAGCCAGTTGGCCAGCAGCGAGTCGGTGAAGTCCTGCCAGTTGTTGAACGAGTGGTAGAAGGAGCCCGTCGTCACGCCGAGCCTCTTGCAGAGGGCGGCGAGCTTGAGCGCGCCGTAGCCGTCGGAGGCCAGGATCTGGTTGGCCGCGTCGAACCACGTGTCGCGCAACGTCTCGTTGCGGCGCACCGGGCGGTCGGTCATCAGCTCTCCCTCGTGAGTGTGGTCGTCATGCTAAAGGCCCGTCCGTCGACGGGCTCAGCGGGCGGTCGTGCCCATCGGCGCACTCCTCCTCGAGGGGGCTGTCAACATAACTTAACTTATGCTAGCGTCTCCGACGTCGGAGGGCACGCGTTCGCGGCCCCGGATTCGGAGGAGTGAGATGGGCTTCAAGGATGCGGACGAGGTCCGCCACTACATCGGCGGCGTGTTCCAGGCCGGCTTTGACGACCCGGAGGTCGGACCGAAGCTGCAGGCGACGGGGATCGTGGTGAAGTTCGCCTTCACCGATCCCGACGCCGACCTGGTCGTCGACATGGCCAAGCAGGAGATCGGCGACGGCGCCGGCATGGCCGAGCCGAATGCGGTCATGCGCATGACCGCCGAGCTGGGCAGCGCGTACTGGCAGGGCAAGGTCAACCTGCCGCTGTCGATGGCGCGCGGCAAGATCAAGGTCGACGGCAACGTGGCGACCCTGCTCAAGATCGCCCCGCTGGGCAAGAAGCTCTTCCCGAAGTACGTCGAGACGCTGCGGGCCGCGGGCCGCGAGGACCTGGTCGTCGCCTGATGGCCGGGGTCGAGGGACGCGTCGTCATCGTGACCGGAGCGGGTGGTGGCCTCGGTCGCGCGTACGCCCTCTTCCTGGCGAGCGTCGGCGCCAAGGTGGTCGTCAACGACCTGGGAGGGTCACGCGACGGGAGCGGTGCCGGGTCGGCGATGGCCGACGCGGTCGTCGCGGAGATCCGCGCCGCGGGCGGTGAGGCCGTCGCGTCGTACGACAGCGTGGCGACGGAGGAGGGCTCGCTGGCGATCGTGCGGACGGCGATCGACGCCTTCGGTGCCGTGCACGGGCTGGTCAACAACGCGGGCATCCTGCGCGACACGTCCTTCGCCAAGATGGACACCGAGGCGTGGAGGCTCGTCCAGGCGGTGCACCTCGACGGCGGCTACTTCATGTCCAAGGCCGTGTGGCCGCACTTCCGCGAGCAGGGCTTCGGCCGGATCGTGATGGCGTCGTCGACCAGCGGACTGTTCGGCAACTTCGGCCAGGCGAACTACGGCGCCGCGAAGGCCGGGCTGGTGGGGCTCCTGAACACCCTGGCGATCGAGGGCGCCCGCGACAACATCCTGGCCAACGCGATCGCGCCGATGGCCGCGACCCGGATGACCCAGGACATCGCCCCCGCCGAGCTGCTCGCCAAGCTGCCTCCGGAGTTCGTCGCGCCCGTCGTGGCCTACCTGCTCACCGAGGAGTCCACCGAGACCGGCTCGGTCTTCGTCGCCGGCGGCGGTCAGGTCTACCGCGTCGCCCAGTTCCAGAACAAGGGCGTCGTCTTCCCCGAGCCGCCCTCGCTGGGCGAGGTCGCGGATCGCTGGAGCGAGATCAGCGACCTCTCCGACACGGTGGTGGGGAAGAACCCGGTCGGCTGAACGCTCTCGGGTGCGCTGCGCCTGCACCGGGTGCGGGGGCCGCGCACCTCAAGCCTCAGTCAGCGGGGGCGAGCTGGGGGTAGAGCGCGGTGACGGGCGCGGCCAGCCCGGCCTTGACCTGCCGGGAGATGTCGTCGGCGAGGACCTCGTAGGTGCCGGCCTCGATGCCGTCGTAGGCCTGGCGGACGACGTCGGCCGGGTCGTTCTTGGCGACGTCGAGGCCCGCGGTCATCGGGGTGTCGGTGTAGCCCAGGTGGAGGGCCGTGACGAGGATCCCGTCGGGCGCGAGGGCGAGCCGCTGGGTGTTGGTGGCCGACCACAGCGCCGCCTTCGTGGCGCTGTAGCCGTCGCCGATGCCGATCCACGACAGCACCGAGAGCACGTTGAGCAGCGCGCCGCCGCCGTTGCCCCTCAGCGCGGGGGCGAAGGCGCCGACGACGGCCAGCGGGGCGAAGAGGTTCACCTCGAACAGCTCGCGCAGTGTCGGGCCGTCGTCCATGACCGTCGCCCCGTTCGAGGCGCCGGCATTGTTGACGACCACGGTGACGTCGCTCGCGACGGCGGCCGCCGCGGCGATGGAGGCGGGGTCGGTGACGTCGAGGGTGAGGGGTACGACGCGCGCGTCGTCCCAGGCCCGCGGGCTGCGCGCGGACGCGTAGACCTTGGCGGCGCCCCGCTCGAGCGCCTGCCCGACGAACTCGGTGCCGAGACCGCCGTTGGCGCCGGTGACGAGGACCACCGCGCCGGCGAGCGGACGGCCGCTCATCGGGTCACCACGATCTTGCCGCTGGCCTTGCCCTGCTCGACGTGCTGCATCGCCTCGAGGGTGTCGTCGAAGGCGAACGTGCGGTCCAGGACGGGTCGGAGGGTGCCGGCGTCGTACAGCTCGGCGAGGAGCTTGAGCTGGGTGCCGCTGGCGCGCATGAAGAAGAACGAGTAGCGCACACCGAGCTTCCCGGCCCGACGGCGGATCTTCCGGCTGAGCAGGGCCATCACCGGCGCGAGCACCGGCTGGCCGAGCTGGCGGGCGAAGGCCGGGTCGGGTGGGCCGACGACGCTGATGGCGATCCCGCCCTTCGTGAGCACGGTCAGCGACTTCTCCAGGCTCGCGGCGCCCAGCGAGTCGAGGACGACGTCGAAGTCATGGAGCACGTCGGCGAAGTCGGTGGTCGTGTAGTCGACGACCTCGTCGGCTCCGAGCGCCCGGACCCTGTCGGCGTCGCGGGTGTGGGCCGTCGTGGCGACGTACGCGCCCAGGTGCTTGGCGACCTGGATGACGGTCGACCCGAGGCCTCCGGCACCCGCGTGCACGAGGACCCTCTGGCCGGGCCGGACCTCGGCGACCTCGACGAGGGCCTGCCACGCGGCCAGCGCCACGAGCGGGACCGCCGCCGCCTCGGCGAAGGACAGCGACGAGGGCTTGAGGGCGACGTCGCCGGCGTCGATCGCGATGCTCTCCGCGAAGGCGCCGATGCGCAGGTCGCGGGGGCGGGAGTAGACCTCGTCGCCGACCTCGAAGTCGCGCACGTCGGCGCCGACGGCGGTGACGACACCGGCCAGGTCGTGCCCCAGCGTGAACGGCCTCCTGTACCTCAGCAGCTGCTTGAACTCCCCGTTGCGCAGCATCTTGTCCAGCGGGTTGATGCTCGCCGCCCGGATGTCGACCAGCACGTCGCGCGGGCCGGGGGTCGGGGTCGGGACGTCGGCGAGCGCGAGCCCGTCGCTGCCGTAGCGCGTGACGACGTAGGCCTTCATCGGGGGTCCTGTCCGGTGGCGAGGGTGATGGCGTTGGCGCGGGCTGCGGCAAGGACCTGGTCGGAGAGCTCGGGGTCGTCGACTGCGCGAGCGAGCTGGAGCGACGCGACGAGCATCGTGAAGAGCCCGATGGCGCGGGTGCGCGCGGCGTCGTGATCGCCGGTGTCGAGGTGGCGGGCGATGGCCTCGATCATCGAGCGCGAGCCCTCGGTGTACGCCGCTCGTGCCTGCGGGCTCGACCGGGCGATCTCGTCGAGCAGCGCGGCGGACGGGCACCCGCTGGCGATGTCGTCGCGGTGGGCGGGGGAGAGGTACTCCTCCAGGAAGGTCGCGACCGAGTCGAGCCCGGCCGGCAGCGCGTCGATGCGCGCCACCTGGCTGTCCAGCTGGTCGGCCACGACGGCGGCGATGAGGTCGTCCTTGGAGTCGAAGTGGCCGTAGAACGCGCCGTTGGTCAGGCCGGCGTCGGCGACGAGCGTGGCGATGCCCGCACCGTCGAAGCCGTCGCTCTTGAAGCGTCGGCCGGCGGCCTCGATCATCCGACGCCGGGTTGCTTCCTTGTGCTCCGGGCTGTAGCGGGGCATGGCCTCGGCCTCCTCTGCATCACGTTGTCGTGCTCGTCACTTGCGCTGGTGCCAACCATAGCATTACGGTCATAATATTACGAACGTACGCCAATGCACGAGTGAACAGAGAGAGACGCCCATGGCCTCGCAGAAGTACGACCTCGCCGGCAAGGTCGTCCTCATCACCGGTGGCAACGGAGGGATCGGCGGTGCGACGGCACGTGAGCTGCTCGGCCGCGGCGCGCGCGTCGTCATCGCCGACGTGGCGCCCGACACCCCGGCCCGTACCGCCGAGCTCGGCGCGAACGCCCTCGGGTGCGTGGCCGACGTTCGTGACCGTCCCTCGTTGGACGCGGCGGTCGCGCTGGCCGTGGAGCGCTTCGGCCGCCTCGACGTCGTCATCGCCAACGCGGGCCTGCTGGCCAAGGCGGCGACCCTGCGCAACACCCCCGCGGCGGACCTCGAGGCGACGCTCGCGGTCAACGTGACAGGCGTGGCCAACACCGTCGCCGCCGCTCTCGAGGAGGTCGTCGCCCAGCAGGGGCAGGTCGTGGTGATCAGCTCGGTGTTCGCCTTCATCAACGGCATGGGGACGATCCCGTACGCCATGAGCAAGGCGGCCGTCGAGCAGCTCGGGAGGGGCCTGCGGGTGGAGCTCGCGGGCCGTGGCGCCTCGGTGCTGACGGCGTACTTCTCGCTGGTGCAGACCGACATGATCGCGCGCGGCGTCGACGAGGACCCGATGGTGCTGGAGCTGCTCGGCACGCTCCCCAAGGCGATGCTCCGGCGGATCACGCCCGCCGTGGCGGCGACCGCCATCGCCGACGGGCTCGAGAGCCGTTCGGCCCGGGTGATCCGGCCCGGGCTCTGGCGCCCCGTGTCCGCGCTGCGCGGACTGCTTGGCCCCGCCCTCGACGCCCGGTTCACCCGGGACCGCCGGATCCTCGACGTCCTCGTGCGCCTCGACGCCCGCACCCCGCTCGCCCTGCAGACCACCCGAGAGAAGGACCTGGCATGACCACCTGGAAGAACACCCCCACACAGACCATCGACGTCGGCGGCACCCCGTTCGCCTACCGCGAGCTCGGGCCGCGAGGCGGCGTACCGGTCGTCTTCTGCCACCACTTCACCGCGGTGCTCGACGACTGGGACCCCCGCGTCATCGACGGGGTCGCCGCGCACCACCACGTCATCGCGTTCGACAACCGCGGCGTCGGCGCGAGCGGCGGCTCGGTGCCGGGCGACATCGAGGACATGGGTGCGGACGCGATCGCGTTCATCCGCGCGATGGGGTACGACGAGGTCGACCTCCTCGGCTTCTCGCTCGGTGGCGCCGTCGCCCAGATGGTCGCGCTGCAGGCTCCCGATCTCGTACGCCGCCTGGTGCTCACCGGCACGGGGCCGCGCGGTGGCGGCGGCATCTGGAAGATGCCGTTCATCGTCGGCGGCGCCTACGCGAAGGCGTTCCTGCTGCGGAAGGACCCGCGGCACTTCCTCTTCTTCCCGCGCACCGCCGAGGGCAAGAAGGCGGCCAACGCCTACTTCGAGCGTCTGGCCGAGCGCACCGCGGACCGTGACCAGCCGATCTCGAGCCAGGCCCGCAACGCCCAGCTGAAGGCGATCACCACCGCCGGGATGCACGCGGCCGACGACCTGTCGGCCATCAAGGTCCCCGTCCTCGTGGCCAATGGCGACAACGACCTGATGGTGGCCAGCGCCCACTCCGCCGACATGGCGGAGCGGCTCCCGGACTCGCGGCTGCGGATCTACCCGCGGTCCGGGCACGGCGGCATCTTCCAGTACCACGAGGAGTTCGTGCCCGAGGTCCTGGAGTTCCTGTCGTGACCGAGGAGGTACGCGGCGGCCTCCACGTCGAGGACCGGGGCGACGTGCTCGTCGCCCGCATCGACGGTGGCCCGCTCGGGCTGTTCGGCAACGACATCGCCGAACAGCTCGACGCGCTCGTCGACCGGGCGGACGCCGATGCGGCGATCCAGGCGGTCGTCTTCACCGGCACCCACCCGGAGCGCTTCGTCTCGCACGCCGAGGTGCGCTGGCTGCAGGAGGGCGGAGCGACGGTCCCGTCGGTCGGCGTACGGGGTGCCTCGGCGCTGGCCCACACGGCCCGCGGCGTCAACCGCGCGGGCGGTCTCAAGACGGTGCTCGGGCGTACGCCGCTCTGGCCGGCCGTCCAGCTCGAGCGCGTCCACCAGACCTTCCTGAAGATGAACCGCAGCGGCGTGGTGTTCGTCGCGGCTCTCAACGGCTCGGCGCTCGGCCTGGGCGCGGAGTTCTGCTGGGCCAACGACCTGCGGGTGATGGCCGACGGCGACTTCGTCATCGGCCAGCCCGAGGTGCTGCTCGGCATCATGCCCGGCGGTGGCGGCAGCCAGCGGCTGCCGCGGCTGGTCGGCAACCACCGTGGGCTTCTCGCGATCCTCTCCGGTGAGCCGTTCACGCCGGCGCAGGCGCTCGAGATCGGTGCGGTCGACGACGTCGTGGCGCCCGAGGAGGTGCTGGACCGGGCGGTCGAGCTGGCGCGCCACCTGGGCTCCCGGCCTAAGTCGTCGCGCGCCGCGATCAAGCGGTCGGTGTACTTCGGCGGCTCGGTCGGTCTCGAGGAGGGCCTGCACACCGAGCGTGCGGAGTTCCTCGCGACCGCGCTCTCCGGCATCGGCCAGGAGCTGATGCTCGACTACATGGCCAACACCGACGCGTCCGGGGAGCTGCCACTCTACCAGCCCGGTGTGTTCGCGAAGGTCCTCCAGCGCGGTACGACGCGAGGCGCGGGGGCGGTCCGATGAGCGGCCACGACGTCGTACGGCACGACGTCGCGTTCGACGTCGACGGCGACAGCTGCGTCGCCTGGCTCTACCTGCCCGGGGGTGTCGAGCGGCCGCCGGTCGTCGTGCTCGGCCACGGGTTGGGTGCCCGCCGCGAGATGCGCGTGGACGCCTTCGCCGAGCGCTTCGCCGCCGCCGGGATCGCCGCCCTCGCCTTCACCCACCGCAACTTCGGTACGTCGGGCGGCGTGCTGCGCCAGGTCGTCTCGATCAAGGACCAGCTCGAGGACTGGGAGAGCGCGCTGCGGTACGTGAGGTCCCGTCCCGACCTCGACGGCTCGCGCGTCGCGGTCTGGGGCTCGTCCCTGGGTGGCGGCAACGCGATCCTCGTCGCGTCCCGGCACCCCGAGCTGGCCGCGGCCGTCGCGCAGTGCCCCTTCACCAGTGGCCCGGCGACCTCCCTCGCGCTCGGGCCGGTGAGCAGCGCGAAGCTGCTGCCCGCCGTGGTCGCCGACCTCGTCGCCCAGGCTCGAGGCGGGTCCCCGGTGCTCGTGCCGCTCGCGGGCGGGGCGGGTGCGAAGGCCTTGATGGCGGGGCCCGGCGTGCTCGAGGACTGCCAGTCGCTGATGCCCGCGGGGGAGACCTTCCGCAACGAGGCCGCCGCGCGGATCGTGCCCACGATCGCGGTCAGTCGACCCGGCCGTGCCGCGCGCAAGGTCCGGGCGCCGATCCTGTTCTGCGTGTGCGATCGGGACACGGTCACACCCCCGAAGCCCACGCTGCGCTACGCCCGGACCGCGCCGAAGGGCGAGATCAAGCGGTACGACGCCAGCCACTTCGACATCTACGTCGGCGAGCAGTTCGAGGCCGCCGTCGCCGATCAGACCGAGTTCCTCACCCGCCACCTGACCACCTCCGGGAGCACGCGATGACCGCCGACTTCGTGACCATCGACGCCTTCTCGCGCCCGCCGGGCGGCCGCGTCCGGTGGCGCCGGCGACTCAACGCCGAGCTGCGGGCCGGCGTACCGGGCCTGCGCGGAGCGAGCGTCAACTACGCGAACAACGGCACCCATGCCGTCGTACCGGGCCTGGTGCCCGGGGGAGCGGCGCTCGTCGCCGCGTGGGACTCACCCGAGGCGGCACGTGCGGCCTTCGCCGGTCGGCTGCGGTCGGCCCTGGACGGCCCGGGGCGGTTCAGCCTGGACGGCGAGGTCGTGCGCGTGCGGATCGACTCGGAGTCCGAGCGGGACAGCTGGCACGGCTGGGTGCCGCAGGCCGGCGACGCCGAGCCGCTCGACAAGGACGAGCCGATGGTGGCGATCGTGCACGGGATCCTCAAGCGCGGTCGCCTGGTCGAGTTCGTGCGCAACAACGTGCACGCCGCCAGCCGGGCCGCGCACCACCCCGGCCACCGCGGCAGCATCGACATCTCCTCGCAGCTGCCCTTCGAGCACACCTCGATCAGCCTCTGGAAGACCTATGCGCTGGCGCAGGACTTCGCCTACAAGCCGGGGGGTCACGCGGCCGCGATGAAGCACTCCGTCAAGGAGAGGACCCACCGCGTCGGCGTCTTCCTCCAGGTGCGACCGCTCGCCGCGACCGGCACGCTGGGGATCGACGCCCCGCCCTTCCCGCAGCTGCCCGAGGCGGCGCGCGGAGGGCTCTGAGCTGCGTCGGGTCCGCGCCTCAGCGCCCGGCGATGTCGCGACCGATGATCTCCTTCATGATCTCGGTGGTGCCGCCGTAGATCGTCTGGATGCGGGTGTCGATGTAGGCCTTGCCGACGGCGTACTCCCGCATGAAGCCGTAGCCGCCGTGCAGCTGCAGGCAGCGGTCGACGACGCGCTTCATGAGCTCGGAGATGTACCACTTGCCCTTGGCGGCCTCGACCGGGGTGAGTGTGCCCGCGTTGAAGGCGAGCACGGATGCATCCATGTAGGCCTGGGCGATGTCGAGCTCGGTCTCCATCTCCGCGAGCGCGAAGCGGGTGGCCTGGAAGTCGACGAGCCGCTTGCCGAAGGCCGTGCGGTCCTGGAGGTAGGCGATCGTCTGCTCCAGCGTCGCGCGGGCCGTGGTGATCGACTGGTTGGAAACGCCGAGGCGCTCGCGGGGGAGGTGGCTCATCAGGTAGCGGAGTCCCTGGCCCTCCTCGCCGAGCAGGTTCTCGACCGGCACGCGGGCATCGGTGAAGTAGAGCTCGGCGGTGTCCTGGGCGGGCAGGCCGATCTTGTCCAGCTTGCGGCCGCGCTCGAACCCCGGGGTGGACGAGGCCTCGACCATCAGCAGGCTGAAGCCGTTCGATCCGCCCTCGGGATCGGTGCGGACGGCGAGCACGATCAGGTCGGCCATGATCCCCGAGGAGATGAACGTCTTCTGCCCGTTGACGACGTAGTGGTCGCCGTCGCGCCGGGCCGAGGTGCGGATGCCCTGGAGGTCGGACCCGGTGCCGGGCTCGGTCATCGCCAGCGCGCCGATCAGGTCGCCGGCAGCGAAGGCCGGCAGCCAGCGCTTCTTCTGCTCGTCGTTGGCGCGGCCGAGGAGGTAGGCCAGGAACAGGTCGTCCTGCAGGCCCAACGTCACACCGAAGGAGATGGCGTTGGCGCGCGCGACCTCCTCGCCGACGACGAGCCGGTAGCGGTAGTCGGGTACGCCGGAGCCGCCGTGCTCCTCGGGGATCTGCAGGCCGTAGACGCCCGCCTCGGCCGCGGCCTTGAAGACTTCCCGCGGGATCCACCGGTCGTCGTCCCACTGGTCCTTGTGCGGGACGACCTCACGGGCCAGGAACTCCCGGACGGTCGCGCGGTAGGACTCGTGGTCCTCGTCGTAGAGGGTGCGCTCCATCGTCGTACCCCTCAGCCCAGCCGCTCGATGATGGTCACGTTGGCCTGGCCGCCGCCCTCGCACATCGTCTGCAGGCCGTAGCGGCCGCCGGTGCGCTCGAGCTCGTGCAGCATCGAGGTCATCAGCCGGGCGCCGGTGCAGCCGATGGGGTGGCCCAGCGCGATCGCGCCGCCGTTGGGGTTGACCTTGGCGGGGTCGGCGTTGAGCTCCTTGTTCCACGCGAGCACGACCGGCGCGAACGCCTCGTTGATCTCGACCACGTCGATGTCGTCGATGCTCAGGCCGGTCTTCTTCAGCGCGTGCTGGGTCGCGGCGATCGGGGCCGACAGCAGCATCACCGGGTCGTCGCCGCGCACCGAGACGTGGTGGATCCGGGCGCGCGGGATCAGGTCGTGCTCGGCGACGGCCTTCTCCGAGGCGATCAGCAGGGCGGCCGAGCCGTCCGAGATCTGCGACGCCACCGCAGCGGTCAGCACACCGCCGGGCACCAGCGTGCGCAGCGAGGCCATCTTCTCGAGCGTGGTGTCGGGGCGCGGGCCCTCGTCGGTCGTGACCCCGGCGTACGCCGAGATCTCCTTGTCGAAGTAGCCGGCCTCGATCGCGGCGAGCGCGCGCTGGTGGCTCTGGTAGGCCCAGGCCTCGCACTCCTCGCGGCTGATCTTCCAGTGCTCGGCCATCATCTCGGCGCCGCGGAACTGCGAGATCTCCTGGTCGCCGTACCGCGCGAACCATCCCTCCGAGCCGGTCCACGGGTCGACCGAGCCGTAGGGCTCGCCCGCCGCGAAGGCGGAGAGGATGGGGAACTGGCTCATCTTCTGCACCCCACCCGCGACCACGAGGTCCTGGTAGCCGCTGGCGACGCCCATCGCGGCGAAGCTGACGGCCTGCTGGGCGGAGCCGCACTGGCGGTCGATCGTCACGCCGGCGACCGTCTCGGGGAAGCCCGCGGCCAGCGCCGCGGTGCGGGCGATGTCGCCGGCCTGGGCGCCGATGTTGTCGAGGCAGCCGAGCACGACGTCGTCGATGGCGGCGGTGTCGATGCCGCTGCGGGCCGCGAGCTCCTGGAGGGAGTGGGCGGCGAGGTCGGCCGGGTGCACGTCGGCGAAGCCGCCCCCGCGGCGGCCGACGGGGGTGCGGACCGCTTCGACGATGTAGGCCTCGGACATGGGTTCCTCCTGGATGCGCTGACGTTGACGTAAGTCTGCTTATGACTATAATCTATTCTTGATTAAAAAGTCTAGGTGGAACGGGGTCCGCGATGCGGGTGTACGACGGCTTGGCCGAGTTCGCGAGGTCCGAGGGCGACGTCCTCGGCACATCGGACTGGATGGTCATCGAGCAGGAGCGGATCGACCGGTTCGCCGAGGCGACGGGCGACCACCAGTGGATCCACGTCGACCCCGAGCGCGCCAAGGACGGCCCGTTCGGCGCGACCATCGCGCACGGGTTCCTGACGCTCTCGCTGCTGCCGCCGCTGCTCAACTCGCTCTACCGCGTCGACAACGTGACGATGGCCGTCAACTACGGCCTGGACAAGGTGCGCTTCATGGCGCCGGTCCGCGTCGACAGCAAGGTCCGCGCGACCGCCAAGGTCCTCACCGTCACGCCGCTGGAGGATGCGGTGCAGGCCGTCTTCGAGACCACCTTCGAGATCGACGGCTCCGCGAAGCCGGCCGCGGTCGTCCGGTCCATCGTGAGGTACGTCGGATGAGCGGCCTGCTCGACGGCCGCAGCGCGATCGTGACCGGTGCCGGCCAGGGCATCGGCCTGGCCATCGCGCGCACCCTTGTCGGTCACGGCGCCCGGGTCACGCTGGCCGACCTCGACGGCACGCGCGCCGAGGCGGCCGCCGCGGAGCTGGACGGCGACGCCCGCGGGGTGGCGTGCGACGTCACCGCCGAGGACGACGTGGCCGCCCTGGTGGCCGGCCACATCGCGGCGTACGGCGGGATCGACGTGCTCGTCAACAACGCCGGCATCACCCGCGACGCCTCCCTGCGGAAGATGACGCTGGAGAGCTTCCAGGCCGTCATCACCGTGCACCTGCAGGGAACCTGGCTCGGCATCCGCGCGGTCAGCGAGGTCATGCGCGAGCAGAAGCGCGGCAGCATCATCAACATCAGCTCGATGTCGGGCAAGGTCGGCAACCCCGGCCAGACCAACTACAGCGCCGCCAAGGCCGGCATCGTCGGCATGACGAAGGCCGCCGCGAAGGAGCTCGCCCACCACGGCGTACGGGTCAACGCGGTGCAGCCGGGCCTCATCCGCACCCCGATGACCGCGGCGATGACCCCCGAGGCGTACGCCGCCACCGAGGCCACCATCCCGATGCGCCGTGCGGGCGAGCCGGAGGAGATCGCGCAGGTCGTGGCGTTCCTGGCCTCGGACATGGCCAGCTACATGACCGGTGCCGTGCTCGAGGTCTCTGGCGGGCGGGGCATGTGATGGATGCCCCGGTGCGCCTGGAGATCGCCGACGGTGTCGCGCGGATCCGGCTCGACCGCCCCCACGCGCTCAACGCCGTCACCGTGGCCCTCGCCGAGGCGCTGGAGCAGGCCCTGCTCACCGCGGGTGCCGACCCGGACGTCCGGGTCGTGCTGATCAGGGGCGCGGACGGCAACTTCTGCGCCGGCGGTGACTTCGAGGAGGTCAGCCGGCTGCGGGCCGAGGGGCCTGAGGCGCTGCGCGCCCTCTTCGTCGCGTTCGGCCGCGCCTGCACGGCGATCAGCACGATCAGCCACCCGGTGGTCGTCGCCGTCGAGGGCATGGCGATGGCCGGCGGGTTCGAGCTGATGCAGGCCGCCGACGTCGCGCTCGTGCGGGACGACGCCCGGATCTGCGACAACCACGTCAACTTCGGCATGGTGCCCGGGGGCGGCGGATCGCAGCGGTTGCCCCGGCTCGTCGGCCGCCAGCGCGCGCTCGGCCACCTGCTCTCCGGCGACCGGCTGACCGGCGTCGAGGCCGTCGCGTGGGGCCTGGCCTACCGGTCGTACGCCGCCGACGAGTTCGACGACGCCGTCGAGGCGTTCGTCGCGAAGCTCGCCGGCCGCAGCCCGGCCGCGGTCGCGACCATCAAGCGCCTCGCGCGTGCGGCCGTCGACACCGACCTGGACGCGGGTCTCCGGGCGGAGATGGACGCCGTGGTCGACCACATCTCAGGAGAGGCGGGCACCGCGAGCTTCGCGGCCTTCGCCGGACGGAAGGGGACCGCATGAGCGACGAGATCACCGAGGGGCTGGTGCTCCTCGACATCACCGACGGGATCGCCCGGATCCGGCTCAACCGGCCCGAGGCGTCCAACGCCGTCGACGCGGATCTGCTCCGCGAGCTGCACGCCGCCGTCCTGCGGGTCCACGCCGAGCCGTCGGTCCGGGTGGCGATCCTCAGCGGCGAGGGCCGCAACTTCTGCGCGGGCGGCGACGTGAAGACGTTCCTCGGCAAGGGGGACGGGCTGCCGGCGTACCTCCGCGAGGCGACCGCTTGGCTGCAGCTCGCCACCGCGGCGCTGATCCAGCTCAAGGCGCCGGTCATCGCGCAGGTGCAGGGCTTCGCGGCGGGTGGAGCCGGCTTCGGCTTCGTCTGCGCCGCCGACCTGGTCGTCGCGGCCGAGTCCGCCAAGCTCTTCTCCGGCGCCGTCCGCGTCGGCATGGCGCCCGACGGCGGCACGACCGTGACGCTCGCCCGGATCGTGGGCCTGCGCCGGGCACTCGACATCCTGCTGACCAACCCGACCCTGACCGCGGCCGATGCGCACGCCCTCGGCATCGTGAGCCGGGTCGTGCCCGACGACGAGCTCGCCGCGCGCGTCGACGCGCTGGCCGCCGACCTCGCCGCCCAGCCGCCGCTCGGCCTCGCCGCCACCAAGCGGCTGGTGTGGGACGGGCTCGGCTCGACGGTCGCCGAGCGGATGCCGGAGGAGGCCCGCGTGGTCTCCGAGCTCTCCGGCACCGCCGACAGCCTCGAGGCGCTCGCCGCGGTCGTCGAGCGGCGCCCCGGGAAGTACGTCGGCCGATGAGCGCGGTCCTGGTCGCCGACGAGGGCGCGGTGCGGGTGATCACCCTCAACCGCCCCGAGCGCAGGAACGCGATCGACCTGCCGCTGCGCCACGAGCTCGCCGAGGCGCTGGAGGCGGCCGACGCCGACGCCGCCGTGCGCTCCGTCGTGCTGACCGGCGCCGACGGCGCCTTCTGCTCAGGCGGTGACGTCTCCACGATGCGGCGGGGTCCGCGCCACGAGACCACCCCGCGCGCCAACGCCGCGCAGCGGGTGATCCGCGCGATCTGGGGCACGCCGAAGCCCGTCGTGGCGGCGGTCGAGGGTCCGGCGTACGGCGCCGGCGCTGCCCTCGCCCTGGCCTGCGACCGTGTGGTGGCGGCCTCCGACGCCGTCTTCGCGACCACCTTCACCGGCGTCGGACTGGCCGGTGACATGGGCATCTTCGCCTCGCTGCCGGCGCGGGTCGGCACGCCGCGCGCCCGGCAGATGCTGATGCTGGGCAGCCGCGTGACGGCCGAGGAGGGCCATCCGTACGGGCTCGTCGACCGGCTCACCGCCCCCGGTGCCGCACTCGGGGCCGCCCTGGAGGATGCGCAGCAGCTCGCCGCCGGGCCGCCCCTCGCCCTCGGCGTGATCAAGCAGATGCTGAGCGGCGAGCCGCGGCACCCCTTGGCCGTCCTCGACCTCGAGGTCCGCAACCAGACCACGCTCTGGGACACCGACGACTTCGCCGAGGGGGTCGCCGCCTTCGGTGAGAAGCGCCGCCCGGTCTTCGGCGGCTACGGGAAGGAGCACCGCCATGGGTGACATCGCCGCGCGCCGCGAGGCGCTGCGGCAGCGCTTCGCGTCGTGGACGCCGCGCACGCTCGACGCCTGGCTCGACCTGTGCGCCGAGCAGTACGCCGACCGCGAGCTCGTCATCACCGACGACCGCACGCTGACCTACCGCGAGGTCGCCGAGGAGTCGCGCGTGCTCGCCGACGGCCTGGCCGCGCTGGGGGTGCGCGCCGGGGACCGGGTCGGCCTGCTGATGGCCAACCACGCCGAGTTCGTCGCCCTCAAGTTCGCCATCGCCCGCACCGGCGCGATCGCGATCCCCTTCAACTTCCTCTACCGCGCCGAGGAGCTGCGCTACGTCCTCGAGCAGTCCGGCTGCTCGGTGCTCGTGACGATGGCCCGCTTCGGCGGCCTCGAGCACGCCGCGATGGCCGCGGAGGTCGCGCCGCCCACGCTGCGCCACGTCGTGGTCACGCCACACGGCGCTCCCAGCGACGCGACGCTCACCCTCGATGGGCTGCGGGAGCTCGGGCACGCCAACCCGGGCGCGGCGGTGGCGACGCACGGACCGGACGACGTCGGCGACATCCTCTACACCTCCGGCAGCACCGGGTCGCCGAAGGGCGTCCAGGTCACCCACGACGCCGTGCTGCGCACGGCGTACGCCTCGGCCCTGACGCGTGCCTACGAGGACGGCCGGCGCATCCTCTTCTCGCTGCCCTGCTACCACATGTTCGGGTACGTCGAGGGGCTGCTCTCGGCGATGTACGTCGGTGGCGCGGTCGTCATGCTGCCCGCGTTCTCCGCCGAGGCGTACCTCTCCGCGATCGAGCGGCACCGGGTGACGGACATGCTCTGCGTGCCGACGATGGCGGTCGCGCTGGTCGAGAGCCCCCTGCGTGCGACGACCGATCTGAGCACCCTGACCGCGATCCTCTGCGGCTCCGCGCCGGCGCCGGTCTGGCTGTGGGAGCAGGTCGAACGGGACTTCGGCGTGAGCGAGATCGTCACCGGCTACGGCATGACCGAGTGCGGCGGCGCGATGACGCTGACCCGGCCCGAGGACGATCTCGTGCTGACCTCGACCACGGTCGGCCGGCCCAAGATGGCCGGGTCCGCCGGTGTCGAGGGCAGCGGCGACCTCGTCGTCTACCGCACCGTCGACCCGGTCACCGGAGCGCCGCTGCCGCCCGGCGAGGTCGGCGAGCTGGTCTCCGAGGGCCCGACGACGATGCTCGGCTACTACGGCAAGCCCGAGGAGACCGCGAAGGCGCTGCACGGGCGCACCCTGCTCTCCGGCGACCTCGGCCGGGTCCGCCCGGACGGCTACCTCGAGCTGACCGGCCGCAGCAAGGAGCTCTACAAGTCCGGCGGCGAGCTGGTCATGCCCAAGGAGGTCGAGGAGGTCCTCGGCTCCCACCCCGCGATCAGCCAGGTGTACGCCGTCGGCGTGGTCGACGACCGCTGGGGCGAGATCGGGTGCGCCGTCGTCGTACCGGCTCCGGGCTCCGAGCTCACCGCGGACGAGGTGATCGCGCACGCCAAGGCGCATCTGGCCCGCTTCAAGGTCCCCAAGCGCGTCGTCTTCCTCGACGCCGACCAGCTGCCCACCACCGCGACCGGCAAGGTCCAGAAGTTCCGGCTGGTCGAGCTCGTGCGGGCCGACGACCAGGAGGTCGTCGGCCCGCACCCGTCGTGACGGCAGCGGTCAGCCGTTCGGCTGTCCGTCCGGAGGGGTCTGCTCGACCAGGTCGGAGGCGTCCACGGCCCCCGGTCGCAGGTCCGGCACGATGAAGTGGTCGTTCACGGCGCTGACCGCGGGGCCGGCCGGGCCGGCGCTGCCGACCGCCGTCGGGTCGGTCGGGTCGACCGCGTCGGGACCGGACAGGAAGTGAGCCTGGGCGGGGTGCGGGTGCACCGGGCGGAACAGGTTCGCGACCGAGACGTGCGGCCAGTCCAGCGGGCCGAACCGCAGGTTCACGAACTGCGAGTACTGCAGCATGATCCCGGGAGCGCCGTGGCTGTCGGTGAACCGACTGATCCAGAAGATGGCGCGCATCTCGGTGACCTTGGCGTTCGGCCCCTGGTGCTGGCTGGGCTGCTGCGGGTTGTTCGCGTCGAGGAACGCGATGTCCGCGATCCCGCCGCCGGCGTGCGGCACCGTCTGCGGCGTGGCGTTCGTCGTGATCTCGATCCGCGTGTGGGACGCGATCGTCTTGCCGACGAGCGCGGCACGCAGGAAGGTGTTGGGTTCGTCGACCATCGCCTGGGTGATGCCGGGCGGGTTGGCCTGGGCCGGGATGCGGCGGTTGCTGTGGTGGGAGATGTCCTGCGACGGGAAGGGCACCTCGTTGTCGGTGCCGATGAAGTCGGGGGTGATCTCCTGGACGGGGATGTGCGGCGGGCCGTCCTTGTGCTGGGCGGTGCCCTGCGCCAGGAGCGAGGTGCCGTGCGGGATCGTCGCGAGTCGGGCAACGGTCGCCGGGGCGTGCGGGTGGTCCGTGGCGGGGATGGTGATCCAGATGCCCGGCTCGATGTGGATGCCGGCGGGTCGTCCCTGCGCGTCGAACTGGTTCTGGTCCGCGACCTGCTGGAGGTAGGTCAGGCCGAACAGGTCGATGTCGCCCTGGGCGAAGCCGCGGTTCGGGATCGTTCCGCCGATGTCGGTGAACTCCAGCGTCTCGTTCGTGAGGTTGAGCTCGAGCACGTTGTCGTCCGCCACGTTCTGGCCGTTGCGGAACGGACGGAAGATCGTGTTGAAGCCGGACCCGGTCCACGTGCCCCGCAGGGCCGCGAGGTGCCCGAGCGGCGAGGTGGGGTGCGCGGGGCCCGCTCCGTTGAGCGGGCCGATGGGCGTGAGACGGGTGGTGAGGTTGATGGCCATGGGGGCTCCGTCGTCGTAGGTCGTCTGACATCCCTCTGAGGGCCGGGAGCGCGACTTTGATACAGCTGTGAGCCAGATCACAGTCGAAGGAGCGATGACGCCGGCCCTTCCTTGCCGATCGCGTCACCACCAGTTATTCTAATCTAGAATAAAAGAAGGACGCGGCACGACAAGGAGAAGGCGCATGACTGCAACGGTTCCGTCGACCGTCGACGTGGAGGAGAGCCGGTACGACCGGCTGATCCAGCCCGCCCGCGTGCACGGCTCGCTCTACACCGACCCCACGATCTTCGCCGAGGAGATGCGCAAGATCTGGCACAAGACCTGGGTCTTCGTCGGCCACGAGAGCGAGGTGCCCGAGCCGAACGACTACGTGCGCAAGCAGCTCGCCGACCAGGACGTCGTGATGACCCGCGACAAGGAGGGCGAGGTCCACCTGCTCATCAACCGGTGCGCGCACCGCGGTCTGCAGGTCTGTGACGACAACGCCGGCAACTCCAGCTCCTTCCGCTGCCCGTACCACGGCTGGACCTACCGCAACACCGGCGAGCTGCTGGGCTACCCCTACAACAAGGGGTACGGCGGCAAGAACCAGCTGCCGCTGGGCATGGGCAAGGTCGCGCGCGTGGCCAGCTACCAGGGTTTCGTGTTCGGCAGCCTCGCCGAGGAGGGTCCGAGCCTCGAGGAGCACCTGGGTGCTGCCAAGGGTGAGATCGACCGCCTCGTCGGCCTGTCGCCGGAGGGTCGCGTCGCGCTCGATGCCGGGTGGCTGCGCCACAAGACCCGCTCCAACTGGAAGTTCCTGGCCGAGAACGAGACCGACGGCTACCACCCGCAGTTCGTGCACGGCTCGATCTTCGGCGTGACGGGCAGCCCCATCGGAGCCCTCTACAGCGACAGCTCGACGGCGGTCACCCGCAACCTGGGCGACGGCCACAGCGAGAACGACCTGCGCCCGGAGTTCCGCGGGTTCGCCGAGCCGATGCGCTGGTTCGGCACCACGCCGGACCGGCTGCCGGCGTACGTGGCAGCGATGAAGGAGGCCTTCGGCGAGGAGGAGGCCGACCGGCGGATGATCGAGGGCGCACCCCACGTGATGATCTTCCCGAACCTGTTCATCGCCGAGATCCAGGTCTTCAACATCCAGCCCGTCGCGACCGGCGAGTGCGTGCAGTACTCCACCGCGGTCCAGATCGCCGGCGGCCACGAGCTCAACCAGCGCATGGTCTCGCAGTCGATCGGGTCCGTCGGGCCCGCGGGCATGCTGCTCGCCGACGACACCGAGATGTACGAGCGCAACCAGCGCGGCGTGGAGATGGCCGACCCGGAGTGGCTCGACGTACGCCGTGGTCTCGTGCGGGAGTCCGTCGACGAGAACGGCTTCACCATCGGCGCCGCCACCGACGAGACCGGCATGCGCGGGTTCTGGAACCACTACAAGTCGCTGATGCAGGCCCCGGAAGGGACGGACCGATGAGCACGATCGAGGCAGCCGAGCTGGCGCCGCGACCCGACACCGCCACCGAGCTGGTGGACGTGCCGGAGGGGTGGGAGGCTCGGGACGTCGAGCAGTTCCTCTTCAAGGAGGCGCGGCTCGCCGACACCAACGACTACGACGGCTGGGAGGCGCTGTGGACCGATGACGCGCTCTACTGGGTGCCCGTCGACGGCGAGGGTGACCACCCGCGCGCCAAGGTGTCGGTCATCTTCGACAACCGCTCGCGGATCCGCACCCGTCTCAAGCAGGTGCGCACCGGCAAGCGCTACGCCCAGGCCCCGCCGTCCAACCTGCGTCGCATCATCGGCAACGTCGAGCTCCTCGGCGGGCGTGCCGACGCGGCCGGTGGGATCGACCTCGAGGTCGGCGCCAACTTCATCGCGCTCGAGTCGCGGCCCCGTGGCAACGAGCTGTGGGGTGGCCGTACGACGTACCGGCTCCGTCGCGTCGATGGCGAGATCCGGCTCGTCTACAAGAAGGTCGTGCTGGTCGACAACGACCGGGCGCTCCCGACGCTCGGCTTCCTGATCTGAGTCTCGAGGGAGTGGTGATGGAGCGCGTCGAGGTACCGGGCAAGGGTGAGGTCGTGGAGAGCGAGTTCGCCTCGGTCGCCGTGCGGGTGGACACCGAGGCGAACGCCCTGCGGCTGCGGATGGAGGACCTGCGCACCGGGAGGGTCCGGTACCTCGACGCGCTCGAGCTGGAGACGATCGTCTGGCTGCCCGACGGCCGGCTCGAGGAGCTGCTCGACCCGTCGCACGACAGGTGGCGCGGGTGAGCTCTCCGGTCCTCGACCTCGGCCGCTACCTCCGCCCGGGTGACACGATCACCTGGGGCCAGATGTGCTCCGAACCGGCGACCCTGACCGAGCTGCTGGTCGAGCAGGCGGACTCCATCGGATCCCTGCGCTGCTTCGTCGGCATCCCGGCCGACTCCTCGGTGCGAGCCGACACGGTGCCGGCTTCGCTGAGTGTTCACTCGTTCTGCGGGACGGGAAGCAACTCCGCCCTTCACGCGCAGGGCCGGCTGGAGATCTGGCCGGTCCACTACTCGACGCTGCCGCACCTCCTCTCCGGTGGCGATCTGCACGCCGACGTGGTGCTGGTGCAGGTCTCTCCACCCGACGACCAGGGGCGGCACAGCCTCGGGCTCGGCGACGACTACTTCTCGGCCGCGCTCGACACCGCGCGGGTCGTGATCGCGGAGATCAACGACCAGGTGCCGTACACCTTCGGCGCCCGCTCGCTCACCGCCGACGAGATCACCGCATCGATCCGTACGTCGCGCACGCCGGGCCAGATGCCGACGCCGGCCTTCTCCGCGGACACCCTCGGGGTCGCGCGCAACGTCGCGCAGCTGGTCGAGGACGGTGCGACGCTGCAGTTCGGCATCGGTGCGCTGCCGGAGGCCGTGCTTGCCGAGCTGCGCGGGCACCGCGACCTCGGCATCCACTCCGGGATCATCAACGACACCGCGATGGAGCTGATCGAGTCCGGCGTCGCGAACGGCTCGCGCAAGTCCCACGACAAGGGGGTCGCGATCGGTGGCCTCCTCGGCGGCACGACGCGGCTGTTCCGCTGGGCCGACCGCAATCCCGCGGTCCGGCTGCGCTCCACGGCGTACACCCACCACCCGATGGTGCTCGCCTCCTCACACCGGATGACCGCGATCAACGCGGCCATCGAGGTCGACCTGACCGGTCAGGTCAACGCCGAGCTCGCGGCCGAGCGGTACGTCGGTGCGGTCGGCGGTGCCGTCGACTTCCTGCGCGGTGCGGGCCACTCGCGCGGCGGCATGCCGATCGTGGCGCTGCCGTCGACCGCCCGTGGCGTCGGGCGCATCGTCTCCCGCCTGTCGGGCCCGGTCTCCACGCCGCGGTCCGAGGGCATCGTCGTCGTCACCGAGCACGGCTCCGCGGACCTCCGTGGCGCCACCCTGAGCCAGCGGGTCGAGCGGATGATCGCCATCGCCCACCCGGACCACCGAGCAGAGCTCGACGCGGGCGCCGACCTGGCGCTCGCGTCGGTGAGGAGCCCCCGATGACCCCCTCCAGCCGACGCGTCGCGATCGTCAACCCGGTGCGGACCGCCGTCGGCGCGTTCGGCGGTGCGCTGCGGCCGGTGCCCGCCGAGGACCTCGCCGCCGAGGTGATCAAGGCGCTCGTCTCGCGCTCCGGTGTCGACCCGGCGCGGATCGAGGACGTCGCCTTCGCGCAGTCCTACGCCAACTCCGAGGCGCCCTGCATCGGCCGGTGGGCTGCGCTCAACGCGGGCCTGCCCGTCGAGGTGCCCGGCTTCCAGCTGGACCGCCGCTGCGGAGGCGGCCTGCAGGCGGTCGTGACCGCGGCGATGATGGTGCAGACCGGCGCGGCCGACGTCGTCGTGGCCGGTGGCGTCGAGTCGATGAGCAACATCGAGCACTACACGACCACCGCGCGGTGGGGCTCGCGGTCGGGCAACCAGACCCTCTACGACCGGCTCGACCGCGGACGCGAGCGGTCCCAGCCGGAGTGGAGGTTCGGTCCGATCAGCGGGATGATCGAGACCGCCGAGAACCTCGCCTCCGCGTGCGGGATCGGGCGTGAGGAGTCCGACGCGTTCGCGGTGCGGTCGCACCAGCGCGCTGCTCGTGCGTGGGAGTCGGGAGTGTTCGCCGACGAGGTGGTGCCGGTCTCGGTGCCGCAGCGTCGCGGTGATCCGGTGGTCTTCGACAGGGACGAAGGGGTGCGGCCGGAGTCGTCGATGGAGACGCTCGGCGGCTTGCGGGTGATCCGGCCCGGGGGGACCGTCACGGCCGGCAACTCCGCCCAGCAGAACGACGCCGCGGCCGCCTGCCTGGTCGTGGCCGAGGACCAGCTCGACGAGCTCGGCCTGGAGCCGATCGCCTGGTTCGAGGGCTGGGCGGCCGCGGGCGTCGACCCGGCGATGATGGGCATCGGCCCGGTCGCCGCCGTCGCGCGACTGTTCGCGCGCACCGGCGTCACCTTCGACGACCTCGACCTGATCGAGGTCAACGAGGCCTTCGCGGTGCAGGTGCTCGCGGTGCTGCAGGGCTGGGGGCTCAAGCTCGACGAGGTCGAGTCGCGACTCAACGTCAACGGCTCGGGCATCTCGCTCGGCCACCCGATCGGAGCGACCGGCGTGCGGATCCTGACCACGATGCTGCACGAGCTGCGCCGTCGCTCGGTGTCTGGCGGCGGGCTGGCTCTGGAGACGATGTGCATCGGCGGCGGTCAGGGCATCGCGGCGCTCTTCCGGGGAGCGGGCGCGTGAGCGGGGGCGTGGTCGGGGTCGTGGCGTACGGCGCCTACCTGCCGGCGTACCGACTCGGGAGCGACAGCGGGGTGCGCGGCCGCCGGGTCGTCGCGTCCTTCGACGAGGACGCGACCACGATGGCGGTCGAGGCGGCCCGGGGACTGCCCGCCGCGGGCTCGCTGTGGTGGGCGAGCAGCTCGCCGCCGTACCTCGACAAGACGAACGCGGCTGCCGTGCACGCCGCCCTGCGGCTGCCGTCCTCCGTGCCGGCCGCCGACCTGATCGGCTCCGCCCGGTCGACCTTCGCCGGGATCCGGGCGGCGATCGGTGGTGGCGGGCTCGTGGTCGCCGCCGACGTGCGCGTCGGCAGGCCCGGCTCGCTCGACGAGCGGGCCGGCGGCGACGGCGCCGCAGCGGTGCTCTTCGGGGAGGGCGAGGTGCTCGCCGAGGTGCTCGGCGTCGCCGGCGACACCCTCGAGCTGCTCGACCGCTGGCGCTCGCCGCAGAGCACCACCGGCGAGCAGTGGGAGGAGCGCTTCGGCTTCGAGCAGTACGCCGAGCTGGTGCGCGCCGTCGCTGCGCGACTGCTCGACGACGCCGGTCTCGCGGACGCCGACCACGTCGTCGTCACCAGCGGCAACCCCGGTGTCACCAAGCGCGCCGGTGCCCTGGTGAAGGGCACGATCTCATCGAGCGGATCGCCGATCGGGTTCTCCGGCGCCGCGGACCCGCTGCTCGCGCTGGCATCCGTCCTCGACGTGGCCGGGCCGGGCGAGACGATCCTGGTGCTGTCGGCCGTCGACGGCTGCGACGGGCTGCTGCTGCGGACGACCGAGCTGCTGGCCTCGCGCCGCTCCGCGCGGCCGATCGCCGCGCAGCTCGCGGGTGGACGCGAGGTGCCGTACCCGACGTACCTCTCCTGGCGGGGACTGCTCGAGCGCGAGCTGCCGCGCCGGCCCGAGCCCGACCGGCCGGCCGGGCCGCCGTCGTACCGTGCCGGCGGGTGGAAGTTCGGCTTCGCCGGCTCGCGCTGCACGGCATGCGGCTTCCTGCACCTCCCGCCGCTGCGGGTGTGCCGCTCCTGCTCGGCGGTGGACGCGATGGAGAGCGTGTCCGCGGCGGACCTGACCGGCGTCGTGGCGACGTACACCGTCGACCGGCTGGCGTTCTCGCCCTCACCCCCCGTCGTCGACGTGGTCGTCGACTTCGACGGAGGCGGCCGTACGACGCTCGAGGTCGCCGACGCCGATCCCTCGGTGGTGACCGTGGGAGCACCCGTGGGGCTGACGTTCCGACGGCTGTTCACCGCGGGGAGCGTCCACAACTACTTCTGGAAGGCGCGGGTGCTCTGATGGGCAGCAACGGCATCGCCGACAAGGTCGCCATCGTCGGTATGGGCTGCACCCGCTTCGGCGAGCGCTGGGAGTCCTCGACCGACGACCTCCTGCTCGAGGCGGTCGGGGAGTGCCTCTCGTCGGCGGGGGTGGCGCGCGACGACATCGATGCGTTCTGGCTCGGCACGCTGTCCTCGGGGCAGAGCGGGCTGACGCTGTCGCGCCCGCTCGGCATCGACCACAAGCCGGTCACCCGCGTCGAGAACTACTGCGCCACGGGCTCGGAGTCGTTCCGGAACGCCTGCTACGCCGTCGCGTCCGGCGCCTACGACCGGGTGATGGCGGTGGGTGTCGAGAAGCTCAAGGACTCCGGGTTCTCCGGGCTGCTGCGGGGCGACCCGCCCTCCGACGGGACGGCGTCCGAGCTGTCGCTCACCGCACCGGCGGCGTTCTCGCTGCTCGACCCGGCCTACACCGCGCGCTACGGCGTGGATCCCGAAGCGATGCGCGAGGCGATGACCCACGTCGCCTGGAAGAACCACGTCAACGGGGCCCGCAACCCCAAGGCGCAGTTCCAGCGCGAGGTGTCGCGCGAGACCATCGACGGCGCCGCTCGGGTGGCCGGCCGGCTGGGCATCTTCGACTGCTCCGGCGTCTCCGACGGCGCGGCCGCCGCGATGGTCGTGCGCGCCGAGGACGCCTACGACTACACCGACCGGCCGATCTTCGTGAAGGCGCTGGCGCTCGCGGCCGGTCCGATGCGCGGTGGGCTGGACCCGGCGTACGACTTCACGACGTTCCCCGAGGTCGTGGCGTCGGCTCGCGACGCCTACGCCCAGGCGGGTGTGGTCGATCCGCGCACGGAGATCTCCCTCGCCGAGGTCCACGACTGCTTCACGCCCACCGAGATCGTGCTGATGGAGGATCTCGGCTTCACCGACCGCGGCCAGTCCTGGAAGGACATGCTCGCCGGCGACTTCGACGCCGACGGTCGGCTCCCGGTGAACGTCGACGGCGGACTCAAGTCCTTCGGCCATCCGGTCGGCGCCTCCGGCCTCCGGATGCTGTACGAGGCGTGGCTGCAGCTGCGCGGCGACGCGGGAGCGCGGCAGCTCGCCTCGCCCCGCCTGGCGTTGACGCACAACCTGGGCGGGCGGCCCGGGGGGTGCGTGTCGTTCGTGTCGGTGGTCGGGAACGAGCGGGGCTGATCTCGGGGCCGGTGGCGGGGTCGGTCTCTGGCGGCCGCACCTTAGCTCGTCGTCACCCGCCGTCAAGGACGCCTTCGGCGCCGCTGCGCGGTGCCTTCGGCCTCCTTGACTGCGGGTCCCGGACGACGAGCTGGACGGCGCGGAGTCGGCACGGGCTTCGCCCGCGCCGCCGCTTCGCGGCCGCCATCGGGTGGATCGCTCGTCGGGGAGTTCTCCCGGCACCTGGTGCCGGGCGGACTCCCGCCTATGTCCTTCGGTGGAACCGGTAGTCGCCGGTGGCGAGCTTGGTCATGTCGTACCGGGTGTCGTGGGCTCGGTGATGGTGGTGGGAGCAGAGCAGTACGCCGTCGGCGAGGTCGGTCCTCCCGCCCTCCGACCAGGGCTTCAAGTGGTGGGCTTCGCACCAGGCTGCCGGTATCGAGCACCCTTCCGCACGGCAGCGCTTGTCCCGCAGCCGCATGGCTTTGCGTTGGGGTGGTTGGAACAGGCGGCGTGCTCTGCCGAGGTCGAGGGGTTCGGACTTGCCGCCGAGGACGACGGGGATGATCTTCGCCTTGCACGCCAACCGGCGAGCCTCACCGGCGCTGATCGGTATCTCGCCGAGCATGGCGGACCCGAGGTCCTCGGCCAGCTGGTCGAGCGAGATGGTGACCATGATGGTGGTGGCGTCGCCGCCGTGGTCGGGGAGTCGTTTGGGGTCGAGTAGTTCGAGGAGGCGGCAGAACGCCTCACCCCTGTTCCGGGATCGGGTCTGGGTGACCCTCGGGGAGTCTTCGGCTTCGAGGTAGGTGAGGACTCGCTCTGAGACGGCGTCGGGGAGGTCGCAGATCCAGCGGGTGATCCCGTTGCCACGTTTCAGGATCCTGATGGCGACCTCGTCCCTCGCGGCCTGCTCCTCGCGCTCCAACGCCTTGCCGAGCTCGGCCTCGGCGATGTCGGGGGCCACGACTTCGAGGATCTTGGTGCCGAGCACCTGAAGGTCCTTCGGGTCATAGATCGCGGCGAGCTCGATCAGGTGCGCCTCGGCCTGGGCCCGCACCGTCTCGTCGACGGCGTCGGAGAGCTTGTCGACCGCGCGGATGATGACGTGGGCCTGGGCTTCGTTCACTGAGCCTTCGCGCATCGCGGCGGCGGTGAGCGGGTGGGCCTCAAGCGCCTCGGCCAGCCGGAGCTGGGCGCGGCCGGCGGAGGCGGTGATGCGGGTGGTGTGGGCGAGCCAGCAGCCGGCGTCACGCGAGCCGTGCTCCTCGGCCACATCCGCCGCAACGGCGAGGACTCGGAGTTCGAGCTCGGCGAGCTGCGCCTTGACCCGCGCCAACTCGGTCAACAAGTCGGCCTTGTCGCGGGTGCGGAGGTAGTCAGCCGGCATGTCCGCGACCGCCAAGAGTTCGTTCCGCAGAGCGTGGGCGCAGGCGAGGAGCGGGTGCAACGACACCGTTCCTGCGACCATGAGGAGCTCCCCGAGACGGACTGATCAACTACCTTTCATAGTACACCTGTTCGAACGCCGGTGGAAGACGTTCGACGAGAGTTTTCCCAGGTCAGAGTGTGTTTTGAGGGCGGCCGCGGAGCGGCGGCGCGGGCGCAGCCCGTGCCGTTGTCGCGCCGTCCAGCACGGCTAAGGTGCGGCCGCCCACGGCCAACCCCGCAGGACAGTCGCAGGCCCACGTATGTCCACCGCCACTTGCGCCACCCTGCCCCGTTGCTTAATCTATATTCAAATAAGTGGGGTTACGGTCCGTCGGATCGTGCGGAAGGAGCGTGGCTGTGCGCCTCGGCATGATCGTCGATCACAGCGGTGGGTTCCCGGAGACCGTGGAGCTGCTGCAGGACTACGAGCGCAACGGGCTCGACCTCGTGGCGGTGGCGGAGGCGTACTCCTTCGACGCGGTGAGCCAGCTCGGCTACATCGCGGCCAGGACCGAGAAGCTGCAGCTGATGTCCGGGATCTTCCAGATCTACTCGCGGACCCCCTCGCTCACCGCCATGACCGCGGCCGGGCTCGACTACGTCTCGGGCGGTCGCTTCAACCTCGGGATGGGCGCCTCGGGCCCGCAGGTGATCGAGGGCTTCCATGGGGTGAGGTACGACGCCCCGCTGGGCCGCACCCGCGAGGTGGTCGAGATCTGCCGCCAGGTGTGGCGCCGCGAGCCCGTCCAGTTCCGGGGCAAGCACTACACGGTGCCCCTGACCAAGGAGGACGGAGGCTCCGGTCTCGGCAAGCCGCTGAAGCTGATCAACCACCCGGTCCGCCCGGACATCCCGATCTCGATCGCGGCGCTCGGGCCGAAGAACGTCGAGCTCACCGCCGAGATCGCCGACGGCTGGCAGCCCCTGTTCTTCCACCCCGGCAAGGCGGACCTGGCCTGGGGCGAGTCGCTGCGCGCCGGCCTCGCCCGCCGCGATCCGGCACGCGGCGAGCTCGACATCCAGCTGCAGGTCGGCTTCTTCGCGGGCGAGCCGACCGAGGAGGCCGTCCGGACGGTGCGCAACCAGCTCGCGCACTACATCGGCGGCATGGGCGCACGCGGAAAGAACTTCTACAACCAGCTCGCCTGCCGCTACGGCTACGAGGACGAGGCCACCGTGATCCAGGACCTCTACCTGTCGGGGCAGAAGGCCGAGGCGGCCGCGGTGGTCCTGGACGAGCTCGTCGAGGCCGTGAGCCTGATGGGCGACGAGGACGCGCTGCGCCGACAGGTGGCCGAGTTCGAGGCGGCCGGCGTACGCACGCTGATCCTCAACCCGCTGGCGACGACGGCCGAGGAGCGTGTGGCGCACCTCGGCCGACTCAGCGCCCTCCTCGGAGACCGCCGATGAGCGCGCGGATGTCGGTCGTCGCCGACGGACCCGTCGCGACCCTCCTCCTCACCGGACCCACCGGGACCAATGCCATGGACGAGCAGTTCTTCTACGATCTCGCGACAACCGTGGAGGGCCTCGACGCGGACGAGGGTGTCCGCGCGATCGTGGTGCGCGGCACCGGCGGCCACTTCTCCTACGGACTCGACCTCCCGTCCCTCGCGCCCACGCTGGTGGGGCTCCGGGACGCGGGTGTGCGCGAGAGGTTGGCCTTCCGTGACTTCATCCTGCGCGGCCAGCGCGGCATGCGGGCGGTGGCCACCTGCACCAAGCCGACGATCGCGGCGATCGACGGCTGGTGCATCGGAGGTGGTCTCGGGCTCGCCTCGGCGTGCGACTTCCGGATCGCGACGAGTCGGGCACGGTTCAGCCTGCGCGAGGGCCGCGTCGGCGTGGTCGCCGACATGGGCAGCCTGCAGTGGCTGGCCGGCATCGTCGGGGACGGCCACCTACGCCAGCTCGCGCTCACCGGCGCGGACGTCGATGCCGCACGGGCGTTGCGGATGGGCCTGGTCAACGACGTGTACGACGACGCCGACACGCTCACCGCGGCTGCCCGCGACCTCGCCCTCGAGATGACCGCGAGCTCACCGATCGTGCTGCGCGGGATTAAGGACGTCCTCGAGGACGAGCGGCGCTCGCGCATCGACCGGGGGCTGCGCGCGGTCGCCGAGTGGAACGCGGCGTACCTCCCGGGCCAGGACGTCACGGAGGCCATGCAGGCGTTCGCAGAGGGCCGGAGACCGGTCTACGTGGGGGCCTGAGCGATGACCGAGCCACGCGCGCTCGTCGAGCGCCTGTACGCCGCCCTCGCGGCCGGCGACGTCGACGCCATCACGGCGACACTCACCGACGACTTCCTCGGCGACCTCACGCCGTCGCTCCCGTTCGGCATCGGGGGCGAGCACCGCGGGCCGTCCGCGATGATCCACGAGGGCTGGTTCCGCTTCGGCGAGCACTGGCGGGTGCGGACGTTCCCCGACGCCTTCGAGCAGCTCGAGGACGGGCGGCTCCAGGTCACCGGCACCTACCGCGGCAAGGGCCGCCGCAGTGGGACGCCGTTCGAGGCCCCGTTCGTCCACACCTGGACCTTCCGTGACGACCGGATCGCCGCGCTCACCCAGCTCACCGACTCCGCCGCCTTCGTCGCGGCGCTCGGCGACGACGCCCCGCTCACCGTCATCGACCTCGGCGTCGCCGACGGCCTGGCGGTCCTGCGCCTCAACCGGCCCGACGCGCGCAACGCGATCGACCAGACGCTCGCCGACGAGCTGCTGGTCGCCGCCCGCCGTGTCGCCACCGACCCGGAGGTCCGCGCGCTCCTCATCTGCGGCGCGGGCCCGGACCTCACCGTCGGCGGCGACATCGGCTTCTTCACCGAGAACGCCGGCGACGACCTCGGCGGGCTGCTGCGAGCGATGACCGCCCCGTTCCACCTGGCCTTCCAGGTCCTCGCGACGCTCGACGTCCCGATTGTCACCGCCGCGCGCGGCGCCGTCGCCGGCGGCGGCCTCGGCCTGGCGTACGCCGCCGACATCCTGATCGCCGCCGACGACACCCGCTTCGTGACGGCGTTCGCGCAGATCGGCCTCAGCGGCGACGGGGGCGGCACCTGGCACCTGCCCCGCCGGATCGGCCCCGCACGGGCCGCGGCGGCGTACCTCCTCAACCAGCCGATCACCGCCGCCCAGGCCCTCGACTGGGGCCTGGTCGCCGAGGTCCTTCCGGCCGACGAGCTCGAGGAGCGCGCCCATGCCCTCGCCCAGCAGCTGGCGAACGGCCCGACCAGGGCGTACGCCGCCATGCGCCGACTCCTCCGCGAGTCCTGGGACCGCAGCCTGCCCGACCAGCTCCACGCCGAGATCGAGGCGCTCGTCGTCGCGGCCGGCACCGACGACGCCCGGGCGGCCCTCGATGCCTTCCTCGCCAAGCAACGCCCGACCTTCCACGGTCGCTGACCCCAGGAGAACCCCGTGAAGAAGATCGCCGACTACGCCGCCCTCACCGGGCCGATCTGCGTGGTCATCACCCTCGCCGGCTGGCTGGTCGCCGGCCTCCTCCCGCTGCCGTTCGGCCCGCGCGACCAGGCCGGGATCGTGCACTTCTTCCTCGACGACCCGACCCGGGTCAAGGCGGGCTTCGTGATCGCCTCGATCGGCACCGCGCTCGCGATGCCGCTGTGGGCCGTCGTCTCGCTGCACCTGTTCCGGATGGACCGCCGGATGCCGCTGCTCGCGCTGGTGCAGGCGATGATCGCCGTGGTCACGCTGGTGATCAACATGTTCCCGCAGCTGATCTTCGCGCTGGCGGCCTTCCGCGCCGACCGTGACCCGGGCGACGTGGTCCTGCTCAACGACCTGGCCTGGCTGCTGCTCTTCACCGGGATCGTGCCGTTCATGGTGCAGAACGTCGTGATCGGCATCGCGATCCTGCGTGACCCGCAGCAGCTGTTCCCGCGCTGGGTCGCGTGGCTCAACTTCTTCGTCGCGTTCTCGTTCATCCCCGACCCGCTCGCCTACTTCTTCAAGAGCGGCATGTTCGCGTGGAACGGGATCTTCGTGTTCTGGCTCGCGCTGACGACGTACTGCGTCTTCATCTTCGTCATGTGCTGGGGCTGCCTCCGGGCCAACCGCACCCTGTCCGACGCCGCACCCGAAGGAGCCTGACCGATGGGCCTGATCCACGACACCGACGACCACCGCGCGATCCGCGAGAGCGTCCAGAAGATCTGCGCGCGCTACGGCCAGCAGTACTTCCTGGAGCGCTCGCGCGCCGGCGAGGACATCACCGAGCTGTGGCAGGAGCTCGGCGACGCCGGCCTGCTCGGCGTCCACCTCCCCGAGGAGTACGGCGGGGGCGGCTGCGGCATGCAGGAGGCGGTCGTGGTCGTCGAGGAGCTCGCGGCGCACGGCATGCCCATGCTCATCTGGGTGATCTCGCCGGCGATGATCGGGTCGATCCTGGCGGCGTACGGCTCGGAGCACCTCAAGCAGGAGTGGCTGCCCGGCATCGCCGCCGGCACCAAGAAGATCGCCTTCGGCCTGACCGAGTCCGACGCAGGATCCAACAGCCACCAGGTCGCCACGACGGCCCGCCGCGACGGTGACGGCTGGGTGCTCAAGGGCGCGAAGACGTTCATCTCCGCGGTCGACCAGGCCGACGCGCTGCTCGTGGTCGCGCGGGACGCCGACCTGTCCACCCCGGAGAAGAAGCGGCTCTCGATCTTCGTCGTGCCGACCGATGCGCCGGGCTTCTCCTACCAGCCCATCCCCACCTCGATCGTGTCGCCGGACAAGCAGTACGGCGTCTTCCTCGACGACGTCCGGGTCGGGCCGGAGAGCCTCGTCGGTCAGGCGGGCGACGGCCTGCGTCAGGTCTTCGCCGCGCTCAACCCCGAGCGGATCCTGGTCGGTGCGATCACCGGCGGTGTCGGGAGGTACGCCGTGGAGCGGGCCGCCGACTACGCCCGGACCCGCGAGGTGTGGGACGTGCCGATCGGCCGGCACCAGGGCGTGGCCCACCCGCTGGCCGCCGCCCACATCGACGTCGAGGTGGGTCGGCTCGCCACCCAGCACGCCGCCCGCCTGTACGACGCCGGCGAGCCCGGCGCGGGCGAGGCCGCCAACATCGCCAAGTACGTCGGCGCCGAGGCGGCCCTCAAGGCGCTCGACCAGGCCATCCAGACCCACGGCGGCAACGGGCTCACCCAGGAGTACGGGCTCTCCGAGCTCTGGTTCACGACCCGCCTGATGCGCACCGCCCCGGTGAGCCGGGAGATGGTCCTCAACTTCGTCGCGCAGACCTCACTCGGCCTGCCGCGTTCCTACTGATCAGGAGACACGACCCATGACCCAGAGCTACGACGCGATCGTCATCGGTGCCGGCGCCGGCGGCCTCTTCACCGCCGCCCGGCTGCAGCACCAGGGCTACCGCACCCTCGTCCTCGAGCGCCTCGACAAGGTCGGCGGCCGCGCGTCGACCACCGACGTCGACGGCTTCAAGGTCAACGACGGCGCGATCGTCATCGAGGTCGGTGGCATCACCCAGCGCACCTGCGAGGAGGTCGGCGCGCCCTTCGACATCCGCGAGCCGAGCCCGCCGATCCTCTACCGGATCAAGGGCAAGGACGTCGACGTCACCGGCGGCGGCTGGGGCTTCCTGCTCCAGAAGCTGACCCGCCAAGGGGCCAAGCTGGTCGGCGGCATCGGCGCCGCCCGCAAGGACGAGGGCCTGCCCGAGGACCAGATGACGCTGCAGGAGTGGGTGTCGAGGTACACCAAGAACGAGGGCGTGCACGGGATCTTCCGCAACATGGCCGCCTCCGTCTTCGCGGTCGGCTCCGAGGACCTGCCCGCCAAGGTCTTCCTGACCTACTTCACCCGCAAGAGCGCGTTCAAGCGCTTCGGCTTCCACCCCGAAGGCACCATCGGCATCTGGAGGGGTCTGGCCGCGGCCATCGAGCGCGACGGCGGCGAGGTCCGGCTCGCCACCGAGGTCGAGCGGATCCTCGTCGAGGACGGGCGCATCACCGGCGTCGTGGTCGGCGGCGAGACCATCAGCGCGCCGGTCGTCGTCAGCAACGTCGGACCCGCCGCGACGCTTGCGCTCCTCGGCGACGCCGACATCCCCGCGGAGTACGCCGACGAGGTCAAGCGCAACGACCGCCCCACCGCGATGATCACGGTCAACTTCGCCAGCCGGGAGCGGCTGATCGAGGCGCCCGGCATGCTCAGCTTCGCCACGTCGCGGCGGCTGGCCTACATCGCCAACTTCACCGACACCTGCCCGGAGATGGCGCCCGAGGGCTGGCACCTGTACGTCGGCACGGCCGTCCCGAAGCCGTCGGTCGGCGACTTCGACGAGGAGTCGGAGTACGGCCTGCTGCTGGAGGACCTGCGCGAGACCATCCCGGGCTTCGACGAGCGCGCCCGGATCCTCAGCAGGGTCACCACGCGCGACGGCTGGCCGCCCCAGCGGGCCGTGGCCGGCTTCGACATGTCCCACGACACCCCGGTAGCCGGGCTGTGGAACGTCGGCGACGGCGTCAAGGAGTACGCCAACGGCGGCACCACCGCGTGTGCGGAGACCGCGGAGATCGTGGCGGGGAAGATCGCGGCGGCGTACGCGCCCGCCTCCTGACTCTCTCGGTTTCTAATGCAAATACGATTCTGAGGCCGACCTCTGGTCACGGAACATAAGTTGAGTTATGGTGGTGCGAACAGGTCACGGGACCACCCTGAACGGAGAAGACGATGAAGTGTGTGACGGTCGATTTCGACAAGTGCACGGGGCTTGGCATCTGCGAGTCGCTCGCGCCCGCTTTCTTCGAGGTCAACGACGACGGCGACCTCGTGCTGCTCCGTGAGGACATCACCGACGCCGAGCTGCAGGAGGTCGAGGAGGCCGTCACCGGCTGCCCGACCGAGGCCCTGCAGATCGTCGAGCGATGAGCGACCCGCGCCGGCTGGTCGTCATCGGGGCCTCGCTCGCCGGCCTGCGGGCCGTCGAGGCCGCGCGCAAGACCGGCTTCGACGGCGAGGTCGTCCTGGTCGGTGCCGAGGAGCACCTGCCCTACGACCGGCCCCCGCTGTCCAAGGCGTTCCTCTACCCGGCCGGCGACGAGGGCCTCGCGCCCGAGCCGTTCTTCCGCGACGAGGCCTACCTGCGCGACGAGCTGTCGGTCGAGCTGCGGCTCGGCGCCCCCGCCACCGCGCTCGACACCGAGCAAAAGGTCGTCGTCGCCGGCGGCGAGGAGATCGCGTACGACGCCCTCGTCATCGCCACCGGCTCCACGCCGCGCCTGCTGCCCGGCACCGGGGGGCTGGCCGGCGTGCACCCGCTGCGCAGCCTCGACGACTCGCTCGCCGTGCGCGACGCACTTGAGGCCGGCGCCCGGACGGTCGTCATCGGCGCCGGGTTCATCGGCTCGGAGGTCGCTGCCACGGCCCGCAAGCGCGGGCTCGAGGCCACGATCATCGAGGCGCTCCCGACGCCGCTGGTCCGCGCGACCGGCACCGAGATGGGCGCTGCCATCGCGTCCCTCCACGAGCAGAACGGCACCGCCCTGCTGTGCGGCACCGGCGTCGCCTCGATCGAGGGCGACGGCCGGGTCGAGAGGGTCGTCCTCGCCGACGGCCGCGAGATCCCGGCCGATCTGGTCGTGGTCGGCATCGGCGTGGTCCCGGCCGTGGACTGGCTCGCCGGCTCCGGCGTACCGCTGGAGAACGGGGTGGTCTGCGACGAGACCCTGTGGACCGGGGTCCCGGGCGTGTACGCCGCCGGCGACGTCGCCAGCTGGCACAACCCGACCATGGGCGAGCGCCAGCGGATGGAGAACTGGACCGCCGCCGCCGAGCAGGGCGCGGCCGCGGCGCGCAACGCGCTGGACCCCGACAACGCCAAGCCCTACGGCACGGTGCCCTACTTCTGGTCCGACTGGTACGACGTGCGGATCCAGTTCGTCGGATCGCCCGACGCCGACGAGGTCCGGCTGGTCGACGGCGACCCGGCCTCGGGCGGCCGGTGGATCGCGCTCTACCGGCGCGGCGACCGCCTGATCGGCGCGCTCACCGTCAACGGCCAGGCCGAGATCATGAAGTACCGCGTGCAGATCATGAAGGGCGGCTCGTGGGACGACGCCCTCGCCTTCGCCGAGGCCCGCCGCAAGGCGCACGAGGAGAAGCTCGCCGGCGTGTAGCCGGCGTCGACGGCTGGGAACTGAGCCACCCGCCGTCCACCCCTGAGGCCGCCCGCTCCGGCCCCTCCCCGGCCGGGCGGGCGGCGTTGGTTTCGTATCGAAACCAACGCGCAGGCCCTCACAGGCCGATGGCTGCGAGCGAGTCGAGATCCTCGATGGCAGCCGCGACGCGGTTGATGCAGGCGAGGCTGATCTCATCGGGCTGCATCTTCGGCTGGTAGAAGGCGCGACCGATGGTGAAGGACCAGGCGGAGTACGCGTAGAAGACCGCTTGCCGGTAGCGAAGCCAGGCCTCGTCGTAGGCCGGGGGCCGGCCGCCGTGCTCGGCGAGACCGGTGAGGTAGTGCTCGAGGAGCTCGCGCTCCCACTCGCGACGCTGCTCGCGCTCGATCGCGGTGCTGACGAGGTAGGCGTAGTCGTAGAACCAGGCGCCGCGCATCGTGCCCTGCCAGTCGGTGTGGCCCATCCGTCCCTCGCCGGTGACATAGACCTGTCCGACGTGACCGTCGCCGTGCAGCAGCGTCTGCGGGCCGCTGGTGGTGGCGAGGTCGAGGCAGCGGCGGGTGCCCTCCCACAGCTTGTCGGCGTGGCCGTAGAGGCTGGCCGGTATCACCGACTTCGCGCGCTCCATGCCGATGGCGGTACGCGGTCCCATGCGAACGAAGGTGGAGAGGTTCCGGTAGAAGTCGTTGGGGGTCTTGAGGACCGCGAGCTCCGGGTCCTCCCAGCACGCACCGTGGTACCGGGCCATGTTGGTGAGCAGGTCCTCCAGCTGCGCCCGCGTGATCGGTGTCGTCGGCTCGTTGAACCGGGCTCCCTTGGTGCTGGCGATGTCCTCCATCAACAGCATGCTCCGCCACGACCGCGCATCGACGGCGCCGTAGTAGCCGAGCGGCGCCTCCATCTCGATGCGGGGCCGGAAGCGCATGAAGAAGTGGGCCTCGCCGTGCAGGACGTCGGCGCCGCCGAGCATCAGCCGCTGGGCGAAGCTCGCCGAGGACTTGGTGAACAACGCCTCGGGCAGGCCCGCGTCCTGTCCCGCCCGGTTGTAGACGACGCGGAGCGCGGCGCGACATGTCGTGCCGGCGTGCGCCTCGGGTACGTCGAACGCCACGACCTCGGCGCCGTCGACGTCCGCGCACAGCACGGCGGTCAGCCACTCGGTGGTGAAGTGGTGGGCGCTGGCCGGTACGTCCGTCGCCGTGTGCGGACGGGCGCGGCCGGCGCGCTCGCGGCCGATGTGGGCGCCGACCGCGACGGCGCGCCCGGCCACCTGGACGAGTGGGTGCACAATGCTCTCCTTCTCGGGTCGATGCTCCGAGCCTGCGCCGTACGCGGTGCGGGCGGAAGGGGCAGAGTGCACCAGCTCTGTGGCATTCTGGCTCCATGTCGGTGGCGACGCGGCTGGCGGCTGAGATCGCCGAGGACGGCAGTGCGTGGGTCGAGCACATCCGCCGGCGGGTACAGGACGAGCTCCCTGATCTGATGCGGTCCCCGATCGCCCTCGAGTTGGCGTCGGCCTCGACGGCGTCGCTGCTGACGCAGTTCAGCGAGGTGCTGGCGGCCGAGGACATGGTCGGCACCGAGCCGCCGCCGGACGCACTGGAGTTCGCTCGGTTCCTGGCGCGCGCCGGCGTACCGCTCTCGTCGCTGCTGCGCTCCTACCGCCTGGGCCAGGAGGAGATCTTCGGCCGCGCTGCACAGCTCGCCGCGGACGGCGACGAGGACGGCGACGAGGGCGGCGACGTCGGCGGATTGCGGGAGGTGGGCCTGCTGACCTTCCGCTTCGTCGACCGGGTGACGACGGGCGTCACGGACGGGTACGAGGCGGAGCGGGAGGCGTTCGCGCGTGGCTCGGCGCTACGGCGCGAACGCACGGTGGCGCGGCTGATGGCGGGGGAGCCGGTTGCGCTCGCGGAGGCTGAGCGCACGCTCGGTTGGCGTCTCGCCGGCGACCACTGCGCGCTCATCGCATGGCCCCTCGACAACGACGTCGACAGCGCGGTGGTCCACTCGGTGACGCGCAGGATCGCCGACTGGGCCGGCCGGGGCCGCCCCTTGCTGCTGCCCGGGCCGGGAGCCGAGTGGTCCGCCTGGCTGCGTCCCGCGGCCGGCACGGAGGAGATCCCGCAGGACCTGCTCGCCGCGATCTCCGCCGCTCGCGTCCGGGTGGCCGTCGGCGGCGTCGGGTCGGGTGTCGACGGCTTCGTCGGATCGCGCCGCGAGGCGGAGGCCGCCCGCCACGTGTCGCCCCGGATCACCCGCCCGCTGGTCAGGTACGCCGAGATCGCGCTGCTGCACGTGTTGCTCAGCGACGAGGCGGCCGCCGCCCGCTTCGTGCGGTCCGAGCTCGGTGGGCTCGCGGCTCCGGAGCATGCCGAGCTGCGGCGCACGCTCCGCGTCTACCTGGAGGCAGGGCAGGACACGACCCGCGCCGCCCGCGTCCTCGACATCCACCGCAACACCGTGATCCGGCGGATCCGTCGGTCCGAGGCGGTACTCGGTCGGGGCGCCGACGTACGGCCTGCCGAGACGATGGCCGCTCTGCAGATCGCTGCTGCGGGCACTGTCCTGCCGTGAGGACTCCGTCTGGCTACGGCGCCAGCGCGCTGCGCACGTAGGACTGGGCGTTGGCGACCACCCGGTCGATGGTGGCCCGGTTCGGCTTCCACCACTCCGCGGTCCAGTTGATGGTGCCCATGACCAGCATCTGCGCGAGATAGGGGTCGAGGTCCTCGCGGAGCTCGCCCGCCTCGGCGGCCGCCTTGAAGAGGTCGCGCCACAGGGCGCCGTACTTCTTCTCCTCGGCGTCGTGGCGCGCGCGGATGCTGTCGGGCAGCTGGCCGGCGTTGCGGATCGACGCGGTCGCGTAGTCGGAGATCGCGAGCTCGTGACGGAGGTGGGTCTCGACGGCGATCAGGATGCGGTCCATCGCGGACGCCTCGGCCGGCGCCTTGGCGAGCTCGGCGGTGAGGTGCTCGCGCATCTCGGCCAGGCCGACCCACATGACCTCCTCGATGAGATCCTCGCGGGAGGGGAAGTAGTAGTAGATCGCGGGCGCCTGCAGCTCGGCGACCTTCGCGACGTCGCTGAGGCGGGTGCCGGCGTACCCGCGCGTGCTGAGGACCTGCGCCGCCGCGTCGAGGATGCGCGTCCGGGTGCGTGCGGACTTCTTGTCCTTCTCGGACTCCGCCTCGAGGGTGCCTGCCGACTTGCGTGCCATGGCTGAATTCTAAACTAGATTCACGGGCGCTGGTCAGCGGCCGAGCCCGCCACGCTTGACCAGCTGGCCGGCGATGACGTTGCGCTGGATCTCGTTCGTGCCCTCGCCGACGATCATCAGCGGCGCGTCGCGGAAGTAGCGCTCCACGTCGTACTCGGTGGAGTAGCCGTAGCCGCCGTGGATCCGTACGGCGTCCAGGGCGAGCTCCATCCCGATCTCGGAGGCGTAGAGCTTGGCCATGCCGGCCTCCATGTCGCAGCGCTCGCCGGCGTCGTACTTCTCGGCGGCGTGCAGGACGAGCTGGCGGGCGGCGGTCAGCTTGGTGGCCATGTCGGCGAGCCGGTGGCCGATCGCCTGGTGCTGCCAGATCGGCTTGCCCATCGACTCGCGCTGCTGGGCGTAGGCGAGGGCGTCGTCGAACGCGGCCTGGCCGACGCCGAGCGCGCGGGAGGCGACCTGGATCCGGCCGGTCTCGAGGCCCCGCATCATCTGGGCGAAGCCCGCGCCCTCGGACTCGCCGAGCAGCGAGGAGGTGGGGGCGCGGAAGTCGTCGAAGGCGAGCTCGCAGGTCTCGACGCCCTTGTAGCCGAGCTTGGGCAGATCGCGGGAGACCACGAGGCCGGGGCCGTGCTCGACGAGCAGGATCGAGACGCCCTTGTGTCGCGGCTGCGCGGCCGGATCGGTCTTGCAGAGCAGGGCGATGAGGCCGGATCGGCGGGCGTTGCTGATCCAGGTCTTGGAGCCGTTGACGACGTACTCGTCGCCGACCTTCTTGGCAGTGGTCTTCATCGCCTGGAGGTCCGAGCCGCCGCCGGGCTCGGTGAGGGCCATGGTGGCCCGTAGCTCGCCGGTCGCCATCCGGGGCAGGTAGTGCTGCTTCTGCTCCTCGGTGCCGAACTGCAGGATCAGCTTGGCGACCACGGTGTGCCCGCCCATCGCGCCGGCCAGGCTCATCCAGCCGCGCGCGAGCTCGGCGGTGATCTCGACGTAGCAGGGCATCGAGACCGCGACGTCGCCGTACGGCTCGGGGATGGCGAGCCCGTAGATGCCGAGCTCCTTCATCTGCTCGATCCACTTCTCGGGGTACTCGTTCGCGTGCTCGAGCTCCTGCACGCTGCCGCGCACGTCCCGGTCGATCCACTCGCGCACGAGCGCGACGATCTCGCGCTCCTCCGGGGACAGTGTCGACATCTGCTCGCCTCGCCTTCCGCGCGGACTGAGGTTGCCCGCTGCTCAAAGTTTAACGTAGATTAAAAGAATGGCGATCGTCAACGCGGCACCCCTGCGTCGTTCCTCACTCTGCGTCCCGGCAGGGGACGGGCACAAGCTCCGCAAGGCCCTGGCGGCCGGCGCCGACGAGGTCGTCATCGATCTCGAGGACGCGGTGGCGTACGACGACAAGGACCGCGCCCGCGCCGAGCTGGCCGCCTTCGACTGGTCGTCGGCCGGTGCGCAGGTAGCGCTATCGGTGCGGGTCAACGCGCCCGGCAGCCCCTGGTGCCACCGCGACCTCGAGGCGGTCGCCGCCATCGACGCGATCGGCTCCGTGGTGGTGCCGAAGGTGGAGAGCCGTGCCGACGTCGGCTTCGTGGAGCGGCTGCTCGCCGGCCTGGAGGGCGAGCGGGCCAGGACCAGCCCGCTCGCCGTCCAGGCCCTGGTCGAGACCGCTTCCGGGGTGCTCGCGCTGGGTGACATCGTGAGCGACGTGCAGCGACTCACCTCCGTCATCGTGGGGTACGCCGATCTCGCGGCCTCCCTCGGCCGCGCGCGCACCGCGCCGGCCGCCTCGTGGGCCGGCGTCCGCGACGCGATCGTGCTGCACGCGCGGGCCGCGGGGGTGGCGGCTGTCGACGGCCCGTTCCTGGGGGTGGCGGTCGACGAGTCCTTCCGCTCCGACGTGGCGAATGCCGCTGTCGTCGGCTTCGATGCGAAGTGGGTGATCCACCCGCGTCAGGTCGCTGCCGTCAACGAGGCCTTCACCCCCTCGGGCGCCGCGGTCGACCACGCCGAGCGCGTCCTCGCGGCCCTGGCGGCCGCGGCCACCGAGGGCAGGGGAGCGGGCGTGGTCGACGGCGCCCTCGTCGACGAGGCGATGGCCCGCGACGCCCGACGGATCCTGGGCCGGGTGGGCGCATGACGGCCGTCGACGTGGCGGGTCCCTTCTTCGACGACCTCGAGGTCGGCCGGGTGTTCACCGATGCCCCCGGGTGCACGCTGACCGAGGGCCGGGCGGCCGCGCACCAGACGATCGTCGGTGACCGCTGGCGGCTCGCGCTCGACGACCACCTCGCGATGGCCGTCGCCGGCCAGCGACTCGCCAGCCCCGCGCTGGTCTGGAACGTCGCCATCGGGCAGTCCACCGTCGCCACCCAGCGGGTGCGCGCGAACCTCTTCTACCGCCGCCTCGCGCTGCTGCGGCAGCCGGCGATCGGCGACACCCTGCGGACCGTCACCACCGTCGTCGGCCTCCGCGAGAACGCCCGGCGCGAGGGGCGTCCGCCGACCGGCCTCGCCGCCCTGCACATGGTCACCGTCGACCAGGAGCAGCGGCCGGTCCTCGACTTCTACCGCTGCGCGATGCTGCCGCTGCGCCCCGGCGCCGGCCCCACCGGGCATGCCGACGACCTCGACGCGATCGGCGCCGAGCCCGTCGACGCGGCAGCGCTGGTGCCGGGCTGGTCGCGCTCGGCGTACGGCGATCACGGGGCGGCCCCCGCCGCCGGCACCGTCCTCCGCGTGGTGTCCGGTGACGTCGTCTCGAGCGCGCCCGAGCTAGCCCGACTGACCCTCAACGTGGCCGCCGTGCACCACGACCGGCACGCCGGTGGTGAGCGGCTCGTCTACGGCGGCCACACCATCGCCCTGGCCGCCTCCCAGGTCCTCCGCGCGATCCCCGGGCTGGCGACGGTCCTGGCGTGGGAGTCCTGCGACCACACCGGCCCGGTCCGCGAGGGCGACACCCTCACCACCGAGATCAGCGTCGAGCGCTCAGCGTCCGTGGGGGAGTGGAGGGTCCTCGACCTGCGCGCCGTCGTCACGGCCGATGGCGAGCGGCCGGTCCTCGACTGGCGCTTCTCGGCCCTCCACCCCTAGGTGGTTCCGCTACGCCTCGGGCAGCTGCCTCACGGCATCGTGTAGCCACCGCTGACGCTGAACAGCTGCCCGGTCACCTGCCGCGCGGCCCGGTCCGAGGAGAGCCACAGCACCGCGTTGGCGACGTCCTCGGCGGTGGTGAGCCGTCCGAGCGGGGTGTCCTTGAGCAGGTACTCCGCCTGCTCGTCGTTGAACACGTTGTCCTTGCCGACCGACCACAGGCTGGATGCCCCCACCGCCTCCGGCCCGTCCGGTACGACGAGGCCCGGGCAGACCACGTTGGAGCGGATGCCGTGCCGGCCGTGCTCGCGGGCGGTCGTGCGGGCCAGCGCGACGACGGCGGCCTTGGTGGCGCCGTACACGCCCTGCCGGATCTGCCCGAACGCGGCCTCCGAGGCGACGAAGACGATGCCGCCCGCGCCCTGCTCTCGCATCGGGCCGAGAGCGGCCTGGGTGGCGGCGATGGCGGTGTAGAAGTTGATCTCCACGGTGCGCTGCCAGTTGCTGCGGTCGGTGTTCTTGGCGATGAAGCCGGGCGTGCTCCAGCCGGCGTTGTTGACCAGCACGTCCAGCCCGCCCCACGCGTCGACGGCGGTGGCGACGGCGCGCTCGGCCTCGCCCTCGACGGTCAGGTCACCGACCGCGAGCAGCACCTCGGCGGCCCCGAGCCCCACGGCCTCGGCCCGCACCCGCTCGGCCTGGTCGCCGTCGATGTCGGCGAGCACGATGCGGCTGCCCTCGGCGGCGAAGCCGTGGACGATGCCGCGGCCGATGTTCGATGCGCCGCCGGTGATCAGCACGCGTGCGCGTGCGAGTCCCAGGTCCATGGCGTTCCTTCCCTCGGTTCTTCGGTAGTGAGCCTTGACACATCCTCGAGCGCCGTCCTAGGCTTCCATAACTCGACTTACGTTAATCTAGATTCAAAAAGTCCGGTAGTCCGGATTGAACGCCTGAAGGGGGTGATGGCGCAATGGCGTCCATGACAGCGACGATCGCGAAGCCGGCCCGGGCGCTGGGCGACGTCCTGGCGATGACCCTGGATGCGCTCGTCATCCTGTGCACCCGGCGCTTCTCCTGGCGCGAGTGCGTGGCGCAGGCGTGGTTCATCGCGCGGGTATCGCTGGTCCCTACCCTGCTGGTGATGCTCGGCTTCACGCTGCTGGTGATCTTCGAGGTCAACCTGCTGTTGAAGGACCTCGGCGCCCTGGATCTGTCCGGCGGCATCGCCGGCATCGCCTCGGTCCAGCAGATCGGGCCCTTCGTCACCGTCGTGGTGGTCGCCGGCGCCGGCGGTACGGCGATGTGCGCCGACCTGGCCGCGCGCACGATCCGCGAGGAGATCGCGGCGATGCAGGTGCTCGGCATCGATCCGATCCAGCGTCTCGTCGTCCCCCGGATCGTGGCGGCGGTGTTCGTCTCGCTGGTCCTCAACGTGCTGATCTGCGCGGGCGGCCTGATCGGCGGCTACTTCTTCTCGGTCTACCTCCAGGGCGTCACCCCGGGGGCGTACGTCGCCAGCATCCCGCTGTTCACCGGCATTCCCGAGCTCGCGGTCAGCATGCTCAAGGCGCTCATCTTCGGGCTGATCGCCGCGATCATCGCCTGCTACCGCGGTCTCAACGTGGCCGGCGGCTCCAAGGGCGTCGGCGACGCCGTCAACCAGGCGGTCGTCATCACCGTGGCCGTGCTCGTCCCGGTCAGCCTGACCATCACTCTCATCCAGTTCGCGGTCCTGTGAGGAACCACCTGTGACCACCACGCTCCCCCGCCTGGCCGACCTCAGGTCGCGGCCGGGCAAGGCGCTCGACGCGATCGGCGCGCACGGGCTGTTCTACGCCCGCGTCATCCTCAACGTCCCGAGGGCCCTCACCCGGCACCGCGGCGAGGTGCTGCGGCTGATCGCCGAGCTCGGCACCGGCACCGGAGCGCTGGCCATGGTCGGCGGGTCGGTCGTCATCGTCACCTCGATCACCTTCTTCGCCGGTGCCGTGGCCGCGGCCCAGGGCTTCGACTCGGCCTCGAGCATCGGGGTCGGTTCGCTGAGCCCGCTGCTGGCAGCGTTCTTCACCGCGCGTCTCTCGACGCCGCTGCTCGCGGGAGTGGCGCTCGCGGTGACGCTGGGAGCGGCGACGACCTCGCAGCTCGGAGCGATGCGGATCAGCGAGGAGATCGACGCGCTCGAGGTGATGGCGATCCCGTCGCTGCCCTACCTCGCCTCGACGCGGGTCGCGGCCGGGCTGATCGTGATCACGCCGCTCTACGTCTTCGCGACCCTGGGCGGCTTCCTGGCCGACTACCTGCTGCTGGTGCTCTTCTACCACGTCGGTCAGGGCAACTTCAGCCACTACTTCTTCCTCTACCTCAACCCCTTGGACATCGTCTTCTCCTACGTCCAGGTGCTCGGGATGGTCGTGGTGATCATGCTGATCCACACCTTCTACGGCTACAGCGCCAGCGGCGGTCCGGCCGGTGTCGGCGAGGCCGTCGGCCGCTCGGTCCGCGCCTCGCTGAGCGGCGTCATGATCGTCAACCTGCTCATCGGCATGGCGATCTACTCCAACGTCAACACCTTCCACCTGGCCGGCTGAGGGGACGGGGCAGATGGGCAATCAGCAGATGGGCAATCAGAGGGGTAGGCAGTCACTCACCCGCGCGGCCGGAGTCGGCCTGATCCTCGCCGTCATCGGCGCCTTCGCGCTCACGGCGGCCTTCTACAACCGCGCCTTCGAGGACCCCGCGCAGATCACCCTGACCACGGCGCGCGCGGGGCTGGTCATGGACGCGGGCAACAAGGTCAAGCTCCGCGGCGTCGAGATCGGCCGCGTCGGCTCGGTCAGGCTCGAGAACGGCAGGGCGGTGATCGTGCTCGACCTGGACCGCGACCAGCTGGACGAGATCCCTGCCAACGTGACCGCGCAGATCCGTGCCACGACCGTCTTCGGAGCCAAGTACGTCGAGCTCGTGCCCCCCGCCGACCCGTCGCCGACCCGGCTCGCCGACGGCGCCGCGGTCCGCACGTCCGGCGTCACGGTCGAGGTCAACACCGTCTTCGACGATCTGGACCGCGTCTTGGGCGGGCTCGACGTGGCCGGCCTCAACAACACGCTGACCGTCGTCTCGCGCACGCTGAGCGGCCGTGGCGCGGAGATCGCCCAGGTCGCCGCGCGCGCGGACGACTACCTGACCCGGCTCCAGCCCGAGCTGCCCCAGCTGCGGCGCGACCTGCTCGGCGTCGCGCGGTTCGCCCGCCTCGGCGTACGGATCTCTCCGGCGCTGCTCGCGATCCTGCGCAACGCCACGGTCACGGCCAACACCGTCAACGCCCACAGCGCCGAGCTGAGCACGCTCCTGGTCGACCTGTCCGTGCTGGGGGCGCACGGAGCCAAGGTGCTCGGGGTGAACGCGGACGCGCTCGCCGCCCTGTTGCGCACGCTCCACCCGTCCGCGGCCACGCTGCGCGCCTACGCGGTCGAGCTGCCGTGCCTGTTCCAGGGGCTCGACAACACCCGCAAGCTCATGGCGGGAGTCATCGGCGGCACCACGCCGGCGCTGCGGGCCTACGTCAGCATCCGCTCGAAGCTTCCGAAGTACACCGTGCCGAGCGACCTCCCCGGACTGCCGCGGGGCGGTGCCGCGTCGTGCGCGGGCATGCCCCTGCTCGGCTCCGGCCAGATCCCCTACCCGGAGCGGGGGCCGGTCCAGTGAAGGTCACCGGTCCCGCGATCCGGCTCGCCATCTTCGGTCTCGCCGGCGCCTTGATGCTCGTGCTGCTCTACCTCACCCTGGGCCAGATCCAGCTCGGTCCGAGCAACCACTACAGCGTGCTCATGCACGACGTCAGCGGGCTCAGCTCCGGCGACCTGGTCCGCGTCGCGGGCGTCCAGGTCGGCCAGGTCGACGGCCTGCACCTGGTCGGCTCCGGCGATGGCGCGAACCCCGACAGCAATGAGGTGCGGGTCGACTTCCACGTCGCCGACACCCAGCACCTCACCGACCAGACCCAGGTCCTGGTCCGCTACGAGAACCTCCTCGGCGACCGCTACCTCGAGCTCGCCCAGGGCGGGGAGGGCGGTACGCCGCTCCCCGACGGCGCCACGATCCCCGCCGACCGAGCCACCCCAGCCCTCGACCTCGACGTGCTGCTCAACGGGTTCCACCCGCTCTTCGAGGGGCTCCAGCCCGACCAGGTCAACGAGCTCGCGACCAACCTGATCCAGACCCTGCAGGGCCAGGGCGGCACGGTGCAGTCGCTGCTCGCGCAGACGGCGTCCCTGACCAACGGGCTGGCCGACGACAGCTCCACGATCACCTCGCTGATCACCCACCTGGACCGCCTCCTCGGCCACGTGAACTCCCGCGACGCCCAGCTGCGCCAGACCATCACCCAGTTCCGCACGCTGGTGACCGGCTTGGCGAAGGACCGGGACCCGATCACGACCTCGGTCGTCTCCATCAACGCGATGGCGGCCCGGCTGAGCAGCCTGTTCACCCAGGTCCGCGGGCCGTTCCACTCGACCACGATCGCGGTCAGCGACCTCGCGCGGCTGCTCAACACCAACACCGCCACGCTCAACAAGGTCCTGGCCCAGCTGCCGCGGGCCTACCAGCTGCTCGACCGGGTCGGCTCCCACGGATCGTTCTTCAACTTCTACCTGTGCTCGGTCCAGATCAAGACCGGATCGGCCGCGCACCCGATCGAGACGCCCGTCGTCCGCAGTCAAGTGAGCCGGTGCAACTGAGATGAAGATGTTCCGCGAGCGCAACCCGCTGCCACTGGGACTCGTCGTGATCGTCTGGCTGGTCGCGACGATCCTGGTGGTGCTCAACATCAACGGCATCGTCGGCGCGTTCGGCCGTCACTACAGCGTGCTGCTCCCCGAGGCCGCCGGCCTGGTGCAGGGCGACCCGGTGCGGGTCAGCGGCCTGCACGTCGGGCGCGTCGGCACGATCAAGCTCGACGGGCCCGGCGTCCTGGTCGACTTCTCGATCACCGACCCGCATGTCGAGCTCGGCGACCTCACCAGCGCGCAGGTGAGCGTCGAGACCGTGCTGGGGGACAAGGCCCTGGTCCTGACATCGGCCGGGTCCGGCACGCTGGCCGCGGACGCGACCATCCCGATGAGTCGCGCCTCGGTCCCGTACGACGTCAACGACGCGCTCTCCGACCTGCAGCGCACGACCTCGAAGATCGACGTCCCCCGCGTCGCGGACGCACTGACCACCGTCGCCGACACCGTCAAGGGCTCGACCCCCGAGCTCCGCTCGGCGCTGCTCGGGGTCAGCCGGATCTCGGCCACCGTCGCCAGCCGCGACACCGCCCTGCGCAGCCTGCTCGGCAACGCCAACCGCTTCTCGCGGATCCTGTCCGACCGCAGCGGCGACCTGACCCGGCTGGTCAAGGACGGCAACGTCTTCTTCGCCGCGCTGCTCCAGCGGCGCCAGGACATCGCGAGCCTGCTGGTGAACGTCCGGGCGATGGCCACCCAGCTCGACGGCCTGGTCACCGACAACGACAAGACCCTCGCCCCCGCGCTGAACGGTCTCAACCGGGTCCTCGGCACCCTGCAGCACAACAAGGCGAACCTCGGCCAGGCGCTGCGCGGGCTCTCGGTCTACGTGACCGGCCTCGGCGAGGTCGTCGGCTCCGGGCCGTTCTTCACCGCCTATCTGCAGAACGTCCTTCCGGGCAACATGCTCACCCCCACGATCAACCCGCGCCCGGCGTACTCCCGCTACCTGGCGCCCGCACTGGGAGGCAGCAATGGCTAAGGGAACGGGTGACTCGCTCACGAAGTGGCTGCGCCTCGGCCTGCCGCTGGCGGTCGTGGTCGCGCTCCTCAGCGCGTTCACCGTCCACCACGCCGGACGCACCGACCTGACGGCGTACTTCGCCGACACCGACGGCATCTATCCCGGCGACGAGGTGCGTGTCCTCGGCGTACCCGTCGGCAAGATCGACTCGATCACCCCCGAGGGCGACCAGGTCAAGGTCACCCTGCACGTCGACGGCGGCGTCGACCTGCCCGCCGACGCCAAGGCGGTCATCGTCGCGCCCTCCCTGGTCAGCAGCCGCTACGTCCAGCTCACTCCGCGGTACGTCGGCGGCGACAAGCTCGCCGACGGCGCGACCATCCCGATCACCCGCACCGCGGTGCCGGTCGAGTGGGACGCCATCAAGGGCCAGCTCAACGACCTCGTCACCGCGCTCGGGCCGAACGGCGCCAACAAGCAGGGCGCCCTCAACGACCTGATCGACGCAGGATCCACCGCCCTGCACGGCGAGGGCGGCCGCCTCAACCGGACCATCGCCGACCTCGCCAGCGCGATCCGCGTCCTCGACGGGGGCAGCGACGACGCGTTCGCGACCGTGCGCAACCTCGCGATCTTCGCCGCCGCGATGAAGCGCAGCAACGGCCAGGTGGGCCAGTTCATCACCCGCCTGGACTCCGTCTCCGGGCTGCTGTCCTCCGACCGCCACCTGGTCCGCGGCGCCCTGAGCTCGCTCTCGGTGGCCGTCGGCGACGTCGAGAGGTTCGTGCAGCACCACCGCGGCCGGATCGGGACCCTGCTCACGCGCCTCACCTCGGTCATGCGGCTGGTCACCACCCACCAGGCCGACCTCGCCCAGATCCTGCACGTCGCGCCCAACGCGCTGCGGAACCTGATCGAGAGCTACCACCAGCGCCAGAACGCCGTCGCCGTCGACCTGCACGGTGCCAACATCCACTCGCCGGGCCAGCTCATCTGCGGCGCCATCGGCACCGCCGCCGGCACCGGCAGCGAGGGCACCGAGAAGCTCTGCTCGAAGCTCATGGGCAACCTGCTCGACGGCCTCGCCAACACCCCCGGCGCGCAGAACACCCTCGACGCCCTGCTCGTCCTGCTGGGAGGCCTGAAGTGAAGAGGATCCTGGCCCCGCTCCTCTGCCTCGGCTGCGCGGTGCTGCTCAGCAGCTGTCGCTTCGGCGGCATCAACCAGACCGTCCTCCCGGGCGCCATCGGCACCGGCAGCGACGCCCTCCACCTCACCGTCGAGCTCCCCGACGTCGGCACCCTGACGCCCAACGCCCAGGTCAAGGTCGGCGACATCGCGGTCGGCACGGTCACCTCGATCAAGGCCGTCGACTGGCACGCCGAGGCCACGCTCAGCATCGACCCCGGTACCCGGCTGCCGGCCGACACGCTGGCCCGGGTCGGCGTGAACACGCTGCTGGGGGCGGCGTACGTCGAGCTCGACCCGCCCGCGCACCCCACCGGCACGCTGGCCGACGGTGCCACCATCCCGCTGGCCCGCACCCACGCCTACCCCTCCACCGAGGAGGTGCTGTCCGCGGCATCGGTCGCCCTCAACGGCGGCGGTCTGGAGCAGGTCAGCACCATCACCCGCGAGCTGAACAAGGTGCTCGGCGGCAACGATCACGCCGTCGCGGACCTGCTGCCCCGGATGAACTCCTTCGTCACCGCCGTGAACGGGCAGCGGACCCAGATCCTCGGTGCCATCCGCGACATGAACACCCTCGCGAAGCGGTTCGACGGCTCCCACCAGGTCATCGACCACGCCCTGGACGCCTTGGGGCCCGCGCTGCGGACGCTGTCGCACAACCGCCCCGCGCTCACCCGCGCCCTGACCGCCCTCACCCGGCTCAGCAAGGTCGCCACGCCCCTGGTGGACCGGGTGCGGAGCGACCTCGTGGGCGACCTGACCGACGTCGTACCGGCGCTGCAGGCACTGCGCCGGGCCGGACCGTCGCTGGTCCGTGGGCTCGGGTTCGCCATCACCTTCCCGTTCGCCCCGGAGACGGTGCAGAACGCGTGCCGCGGCGACTACTGCAACCTCGACCTGACCCTGGACCTGACCGGCACCTCGCTGCTCAACGGCTTCACCACGCCCTCGGGCGGGATCGGGGTCCCGGGCCTGCCCGGCCTCGACCTGACCTCGCTGCTGGGGTCGCTGCTCGGCACGCCCCTCAAGGGCGCCGGGGCGCCGACCTCCAGCGCCGGCGGAGCGGCCGGCGGAGGCGGGACGACGGGCGGGACGACGGGTGGGACAGCCACGGGCGGCCTGAGCCAGCTGCTCACCGGACTGCTGGGAGGGAACCGATGAAGGGCGCGTCCTCGCTGATCAAGAAGCAGCTCGTGGCGTTCGCGATCGCCTCCGTCATCGGCATCGTCGTGCTCGCCATGACCTTCCTGCGGGTCCCCGAGCAGCTCGGGATCGGCCGCTACCACGTCACCGCCGACTTCACCCAGGCCGCCGGTCTCTACTCCGGCGCCGAGGTCACCTACCTCGGCTCGCCCATCGGCAAGGTCGACTCCCTGCACGTCGACGGCGACCACGTCGTCGCCGACCTCGACCTCAGGACCGACATCACGGTGCCGGCCGGGGTCACCGCCGCCATCCACAGCAGGTCCGCCGTGGGCGAGCAGTACGTCGACCTCGCGCCGGCGGCCTCGACGACCGGATCGGCGGGCAGCCTCTCCGATGGCTCGAGCATCCCGATCGCCCGCACGTCGTACCCCGTCGAGATCGGGCCGGTCCTCGACAACGTCGAGGCGCTGGTCAAGGACCTGCACCAGAAGAAGCTGAACTCGCTCCTCTCCGAGACCGATCGCGGGCTCAGCGGGCGGGCAGGCGACCTCCAGGACATCCTGGACCTGACCACCGACCTGGTCACCAAGGCCGACGCCAACCTGGCCCCGACCCAGCAGCTCCTGCGCGACGCCGAGCCCGTCCTCGGGACCATCAACGGGCACGCCGGCAACATCACCCGGCTGACCCGCAACCTCGATCTCGTCACGCACGAGCTCCGCGCCGGCAACGGTGACCTGAGCACCCTGCTGACCACCGGGCCCGGGTTCAGCAGCACCACGACCTCCTTCGTCGACCAGCTCGGTCGTCAGCTGCCGCCGCTGCTCGCCGTCACCAACCCGGTCCTGCAGACCCTCGCCACCTACAACCCCGCGCTGGCCCAGCTGCTCAGCGACTACCCGAAGGCACTGGCCGCGGTGCAGTCCGTCACCCTGCCGAACGTCGCCGACCACTACGTCCGGCTGACGCTGTCCAACCTGATGGATCCGCCCGAGTGCATCCAGGGCTTCCTGCCGCCGTCGAGGTGGGCCGGGCCGCTCGAGAACGAGCCGCGGCGGACCCCGCTCGTGTACTGCTCGGCCTCGCACTCCGATCCCCGCGACGTCCGCGGCGCGCGCAACATCCCCTGCCCGAACAACCCTGCCCGTCGCGAGGCCCTCGCGGCGCGGTGCTGAGGAGGACCCGATGGGCTCCGAACGGATCCGTGGCGACTACCTGACCCTGAGGATCGCCCTCCTGCTCGTCGTGGCGTACGTCGTCCTCGGCCTGGTCGGCTTCGCCGTCCTGGCCGGGTTCTGGCCGCCGCCGGGGGAGGACCTCGATGCGGCCGGCATCGCGGCGTACTTCCTCCAGCACCACACCGGCATCACCGTCGGCATGATCCTGATGGCCGCGGCCGGGCCGTTCTACTTCCCGTGGAGCGTCGCGCTGTCGAAGATCATCGGCCGTATCGAGGGGCCGATGGGTGCGCTGTCGAGCATCGAGCTCGTGGGCGGCCTGCTCACCGCACTCGTGACGTTCACGCCGGCGACCATCTGGCTGACCGCGTCCTTCCGCGTCCACGAGCGCAGCCCCGAGACGATCCACACGTTCTACGACTTCGGCTGGATGTTCTTCGACACCACCTTCGTCTGCTCCACGCTGCAGAGCTTCGCCCTCGGCGTGGCGATCCTGCGCGACCGGCGCGAGGTGCCCCTGCTGCCCCGCTGGACGGCGTACGTCGCCTTCATGACCGGGCTCAGCTACGTGCCGCTCACCGTCATGCCGCTGGTCCGGACCGGGCCGTTCGCCTGGAGCGGCCTGATCAGCTTCTGGGTCGTCTTCGTGATGTTCTTCGTGATGATCGCGGTCGTCACGCCCTACGCCTATCGTGCGCTGCGCCGGCTCGAGGCCGAGGACATCGCTGTGGCGTCGGCCGCCTGATCACAGCTGCACCGGGAGGCGGACCGCCCCCGCGCGCATGCGCCAGCCGACGAGCTCGACCGGACGGCCCCGGTGCCCCCGCATCCTGCGTCCGCGGATCGCGTCCCACGCCGGCCCGGGCGCCGCGAGGTCGAATCGGACCGACCCGGGGCCGTCGCCGGCGAGCAGAGCCGTGATCCGGGCGGCCGCGATCAAGAAGCCCGACACGGACAGGGCGACCGACAGCCCCTCACCGAAGGCCACGGTGCCCGTCATCACGAAGGCGTCGCCGTTCCCGATCGGCCACGGTCCGGCGAGCTGTGCTGCGGTCTCGGGCCAATCGGCCGCCGCGGACGTGGTCCGGCCGCGAGGGAGCCTGGCCACCACGAGGCCGGTCGGGAACGCCTCGTCGAACTCGGTCAGCGTGATCGCCGGCCGGCTCGCGACGTCCTCGACCAGCTCGGACTCGTAGAGCGTGATCGATTCCAGCCGGACAGGGACACCTGCGATGCCCGTCGCGAGCAGGTGCTGGGACGCGGAGAGGCTCAATCCGTGCTCCTCGAGCAGGCGGGCTGCTGTCCGTTCCGAGATCAGGGACATGACATCAGCGTGGCGCAGCTGCGCCGCCGCCCGCACGGGGTCGGTGTGGGCCTGTGGACAACAACGGCCGCGCACGGCTCCGGTGAGGGTCACGTCGAGGCGCTACGGACTATGGGTCACCCGACCCATCGTCACAAGCGCCGCGGCGCGCGGGTCTGGGACAGGTCCGTGGCCCCTCTTCGGCCGTCGGCCGGTCACTGGGCACGGGGCCGGCACCGACCTGGCGCCGGATCAGCGCGGCGACGGCGGCGGGGTCGTCGAGCATCGGCAGGTGCCCGACGCCGGGGAGGGTGTCGACGGTGGCCGGCAGGGCGTCGTACCCCTGCTGCGCCCAGTGGCCGGTCAGCACGCGGTCGCCGCCGGACCAGACGATCCGGGTCGGCACGTCGACCTTCTCGATGGGCCGCATCCGGCGCGTGCCCGGGTCGCCGACCGCGACGTCGAGCGCTTGGCACTGGGCGAGATCGCGGACGAAGCGGTACGTCGTCGGGCGGGTCGCCGCCTCCGGCCGGCTGACGACCGGGTGCATCACGGCATGGCGGACCGCGCCGGAGCTCAGCACCGCCGGCACCCGGACGACGCGGCGTGCGACCTGGCGGCCGAGCACGAAGCGCGCCACCAGGCGCTGCTCGTCGCGTCCGCCCGGGAGCCAGCCGCCGGCGGGCGCGAGGCACAGCACCGAGCGGGCGCGGCCGCGCTCGGCGAGCCGCAGCGCCAGCCAGCCGCCGAGCGAGTTGCCCACGACGTGCGCTCGGTGCACCCCGGCGCGATCGAGCCGTCGCTCGAGGTCGTCGACCATCTGCTCGGCCGCGGACACGCCGCTGGCCCGGTCGAGCGGTACGCCGCCGCGGTGGCCCGCGAGGTGCACCGGCATCGCGGCAACACCCAGCAGCGGGGTCACCTCGCTCCACACCCACGGACCGCATCCCATGCCGTGCAGCAGGAGGACGGGGTCTTGCGGGGCCATGGCACCAGACCCTAACATAAGTCAACTTATGTTGACCGATCACGGAGGCCCCCCGATGACGAACATCGCACTCAACGACGCCATGTTCCTGCTCGGCGAAGGGCCCGGGCGCCCCGCGCAGGTCGTCGCGCTGCAGCTGTTCCGCCCGCCCGCCGGCGAGGACGCCCGCGAGTGGGTGGAGAACCTGTATCCCGAGCTCCTCGCCGCCGAGGACCTGAAGCTGCCGTTCCGGCGCCGGGCCGCGCGGACGATGGCCTCGCCGTCGACGTACCGCTGGGTCGAGGGGGACCCGATCGACCTCGACCACCACGTACGCCGCTCGGCCCTGCCCGGCAAGGCGCGCGTCCGCGAGCTCCTCGAGGCCGTCTCGATCGAGCACGGCGCCGCGCTCGACCGCCGCCGGCCGCTGTGGGAGTACCACCTCTACGAGGGTCTCGAGGACGGTCGCTACGCCACGGCGCTCAAGACGCACCACGCGATCCTCGACGGCGTCTCCCTCGCCAAGCACGTCCTGGGCAGCCTGACCCCGGATCCCGACGCCCGCGACTGCCGGCCGCTCTGGGCCGGGGAGGACGGGCCTGCCCGCGCGTCGATCCGTGGTGGCAACGCCCTCGCCCCGCTCGCGCGGTCGGCCGGCGCGCTCCGATCGCTGGTGGAGATGGCGCGCGACACCAATGCGCGCGTGCCGTTCACTGCGCCCCCGTCGCCACTGAACGTCAAGGTCGGCGGAGCGCGCCGCTTCGCCGGCGACAAGTGGGACCTCGCGCGGCTCAAGGCGATCGCCTCCGCCGTGGGCGGCACCGTCAACGACGTCGGGCTGGCGATGTGCGGCGCGGCCCTGCGCGGCTACCTGGCCGAGCTCGACGGCCTGCCGGACCGCTCGCTGATCGCCATGGTGCCGGTGTCGGTGCGCAGCAAGGATCCGGAGACCGCGGCCGTCCAGGGCAACGCCTTCGGCGCGACGCTGTGCGACCTCGGCACCGCCGAGCCGGACGGCCTGGCGCGGCTCACCTCGATCCGCGACCAGATGCGCGGCGCCAAGGACCGCTTCGGCGGGATGTCCGCGGCCGAGGTGCTCGCGGTCAGCAAGCTGATCATGGGCGGCGCGATCTTCTCGTCGTTCACCGGCATCACGTCACTGCCGCGGCAGCCGTTCAACCTGGTCATCTCCAACGTGCCCGCCACCGACTTCCCGCTCTACTACAACGGCGCGGAGATGACCGACATCTACCCGGTCTCGATGATCTCCGAGGCGCAGGCCATGAACATCACCATGAGCCGGTACGCGGGCTCCATGAACTTCGGCGTCGTCGGCGACCGCAAGGCCCTGCCCAGCCTGCAGCGGATCCTGGTCCACCTCGACCAGGCGCTGGAGGACCTGGAGAAGGCCACCGCGAGCTGATGGGCCCGGGCGACGCGATCAGGCCGCTCCTCGTGGCGTCGGGGGCGCTGTTGCGCGCCGCCCAGCGGGTCGAGCAGGAGGGACAGCGCCTGCTGCCCGCACCGGTCGTGCACGCCGAGACCCCGGAGGTACGTCGCCCTGCCGCACGCGAGGGCGGCGCCGCGGTCGTGATGGCGGCCCTGCAGGAGCGGGCCCTCCACCAGAGCACGTCCGACGCCGAGGAGGCGCTCGCGCTCGCGGTGCTGCTGCTCCTGGTGCCCGACGAGGCGCGGCTGCTGACCGCGCTGCAGCGGGCCGGATGGGTGGCGGCCGTCGACGCACTGCCCCGCCCCGGCAGCCCGGTGCCCGCGCTGGTCGGCGCCACCCTGCTGGGGCGGCGGGCCGGCGTCGCGCTCGTGGATCGCACGCCGGCGTACCTCTCCCGGCTGGGGACGCTCGGCCTCGTCGAGGCCACCGAGGAGCGTCCGGGCCACGACCAGGAGTACGAGATCCTGCTCGCCGAGCCGAGCGTGCTGCGTGTGCTCCGCTCGGGGCGCCGGGCCGGCCGGTCCCCGCAGACGCGGCGGTACGGCTTCGTGCTCACCCCGCTGGCCGAGCTGGTCCTCCGCCTCGCGGATCCGGAAGCCGGCCCGTGAGCCCGCTCCTGATGACCTGGCCGGCGATCCGCGCCGACCTCGCCGACCACTGGTACGTCTACGCGACGATGCCGTTCATCGCCGCGGCCATCGGCTACGTCACCAAGATCGTGGCGATCGAGATGCTCTACCGGCCGATGCGGTTCGTCGGCATCGGCCCGATCGGCTGGCAGGGCCTGGTCCCGCGGCGCGCCGGCAAGGTCGCGGCGGTCACGATCGAGCTGCTCACCGAGAACCTGCTCAAGGTCGAGGAGCTGCTGGACCGCATCGACGGGGCCGACGCCGTCGAGAGCCTCCGCGAGCCACTGACCCAGGCCGTCGACGAGGTCGCCCGCGAGGTCGTCGACCTGTTGGCCCCCGGTGGCTGGGACGCCCTGCCGGCGGGCGTGCGGCAGGGGCTGATCACCCGGGTGCGGTCCGGCGCCCCGGCGGTCGTCGACCGGCTGCTCTCCGAGGTGCGGGCGGACGCGGCCCATTACATCGACATCCACCACCTGACCGTCAGCACGCTCGTGCAGCACAAGGCCCGGCTGAACACGATGATGCGCGAGACCGCCGGCGCCTCGATGCTCTTCCTGCGGCGTACCGGCCTGGTGTTCGGGCTGGCCATCGGGCTGATCCAGACGGTGGCCTGGGCGGTGCTGCACAGCGTCTGGATCATGCCGGTCTTCGGCCTGGTCACCGGCTTCTTCAGCGACTGGCTCGCGCTGACCCTGCTCTTCCGCCCCCAGGTGCCGCGCCGGTTCCTCGGAGCGCGGTGGCAGGGCGTGCTGCATGCCAACCGCGACCAGATCACCCGCGACTACGCGCGGATCATGGCCGCCGACCTCTTCGAGCCCGCCGCGCTCATCGGCGCCCTCCTCGACGGCAGCGGCGCCGACCGCCTCTTCGCGCTGGTGCAGCGCGAGGTCGCCGACGAGCTGCGCCGCCAGCTCGGACCGGCGCGTCCGCTGCTGCAGGTCGGCATCGGCACCCAGCGCTACCGCGACATGCAGCGGCTGGTCGCCGAGCGCACGCTGTCGCTGGTTCGGTCGATGCCCGAGGTCGAGCGGTACGCCGCCGAGGTGCTCGACGTCGAGAACGTGCTCGCCTCCAAGATGGCGCAGCTCACGCCGGAGCAGTTCGAGGGCATCATGCGCCCGATCTTCAAGGACGACGAGTGGCTGATGATCAGCGTCGGCGCGCTCCTCGGCTTCGTGGTCGGCGAGATCCAGGTCGAGGTCGTCACCCGCATCGGAGGTGCGTAGTGGAAGCAGTGGAGACAGTGGAAACAGCCGGAGCAGTGCGGGATCGACCGGCCCGACCGGCCACCCGGGTCCCCGGCGAGGAGGGCCTGTGGGTCTTCGTCCTCGGCGACATGACCATCTTCGGGCTGTTCTTCGGCACGATCATGGTGACACTGGTGAAGGACCCGGCGGCGTACGCCGCGTCCCAGGACCACCTGCACCCCGTGCTCGGGATCCTCAACACGGTCCTGCTGCTGACCGGCTCGCTGCTCGTCGTACGCGGCCTGCGCCGGCTCGGCGACGGGAGCCCCGTCGCCGCACGGCTGTTCGCCGCCGCCCTCGCCTGCGCCGTGGGCTTCGCCGCGGTCAAGGCCACGGAGTACTCCCTGCTGGTGCACGCGGGCCTCACCCCCGCGACCAGCGACTTCTTCATGTACTACTTCGTCTTCACCGGCATCCACCTCGCGCACCTGGTGATCGGCGCGGCCGTGATGGTGTTCCTGGTCCGCACCGCGCGCCTCCCCGACCTCAGCGAGCGGCGAGCGCTCGCGGCCGAGTGCGGCGGCATCTACTGGCACATGGTCGACCTGCTCTGGCTGGTCCTCTTCCCCCTGCTCTACCTGGTGAGGTGATCGACGTGCTCTCCCGACTGCTCTCCGACCGACAGACCGCCGTCTGGCTCGTCCTGGTGCTGGCGACCGCGCTCACCGCGGCGCTCGGCCTGGAGGAGCGCGGCTCCGCCAAGGCCGTGGCCGTGGTCCTGATCGCGATCGGCGTGGTCAAGCTGCGCCTGGTCGCGATGCACTTCATGGAGGTACGCCGAGCCCCGCTCGCGCTCCGCCTCCTGATCGAGCTGTACGCCGCCGCGGTGTTCGCGTCGCTCGCCGGGATCTACCTGCTCGGCTGAGCGAGCAGAACAGCCTCCGACCTGCTCGGTCGGAGGCTGTTCTTCGTGCGGCGAGGTACTGGGACGGTATTCCAACCATGGCGCCGCGGGAACTGGCGCGCGGGCCGTGCGTGACGCCGCGGCTGTGGTGGTCCGGGACATCCCGTGGGAGGCGCCGAACTTGGTTGGAACGACCCGGTTGCGACGCCATCATCGAGGATCACCAGCGCGGGATGGGATGCGTGTTGCTGTCGCGCAAGCACGGGATCCCGGAGAACACCGTGCTGGCGAGACTGAAGGACGCCGGGTTACCGTCGGCCTGCAGGGATACCTTGTCCCGAGGTCCTGGCAGAGATGGCTGCTCTCCGTCGGAAGGGTGGACGTTGAGGGCGTTCGCGGAGCGTTACGGCGTCACGCGGCAAACGGTGGCGGCACGGCTGCGTCCTGTGGTGCCGTGAAGTATGCGATTGGCGACCGGGTCAATGGTCGAGTGATGCCCAGAGGAGCGAAGCGGCGTAGCTGCGCCATGGTGTCCATCTCGACGCGAGGGCGTCGAGTTCGGCGGGCGTCGGACGGGTGGGCAGGTTCCATGCGACGTGGACTGCTCGCTGGAGGCCCACGTCGGCGATGGGTAGTACGTCTGGGCGATGGAGTTGGTGGATCAGGAACATGTCGGCTGACCATGGTCCGATCCCGCGGAGCGTGAGGAGGGCTGTCCGTGCGCCGGCGTCGTCGAAAGATCGCAGCGTGCCGAGATCGAACGTGCCGTGCGCGACCCTGACGGCGAGCTCGTGAATCGCACGGGCCTTGGCTCCGGAGAGTCCAGCGCTTCGGAGGTCCTCGGGCTCGAGGTCTGCGACGTGCTCGGCGGTCATAGGACGGCTGCCGGCAGCGTCGGTGAGGCGCGTGAACACGGCGAGTGCTGCGGGGATGGAGATCTGCTGTCCGACGATGTGCAGGACGAGCCCGGAGAACAGGTCGGGTGCGATGTCGTTGCCGGGCCAGTCGAATGGGTCGGGTCGACCGACCCGTTCGATCAGCAGCGCCATCGTCCGGTCTGCGGATCCGAGGGCGCCGTACGTCGCTCTCAGGCGCCTGTCACTGCAGTGGGATGACGTCGCGGCCATGCTCGTGCTCTCCGCGAGGTCCGAACCAACGGCGCTCGGTCTCGGCGATGGCGAGGTCGTTGATGCTGGCTTCCCGCCGGCGCATGAGGCCGTGTTCGTCGAACTCCCAGAGCTCGTTGCCGTAGCTGCGGAACCACTGGCCTGCGGCGTCGTGCCACTCGTACTGGAACCGCACGGCGATCCGGTTGCCGCGAAATCCCCAGAGGCTCTTGCGGAGCACGTAGTCGAGCTCGCGCTCCCACTTGCGGGTCAGGAATTCCACGATCTCGGCGCGCCCGGTGACGAACGTGTCGCGGTTGCGCCACACGGAGTCCGCTGTGTAAGCCAGCGCGACGCGTTCGGGGTCGCGGGTGTTCCACGCGTCCTCGGCGGCTTGGACCTTGGCGAGCGCGGTGGCCTCATCGAACGGCGGGAACGGCGGGCGGGGTTGTTTCATCTGAAGGCTCCGGTGGTGGTGATGGGCAGCTGTGTGTGAGCGACGCGTTCGATGGTGAGGACGATCCGTCGGCCTGTCTCATCAGGTGCCGCGTTCTTCCGAGGCGGGGCGACGACCAGCTCGGCGGTGCCGCTCAGGTGCAGACCGCGCCTGGATTCGAAGTCGGGGAGGTAGAGCGCGGCGTGGGGGTCGGACTGCAGGTTGCCCAGGCTGTTGAACAGGTTGTTGCCCGGGTAGTCGGGCCACCACACCCGATCGCCGTCGACGCGCACGAAACCGGGCGCCCCGCCACGGTGGGAGACGTCCGCGCCGCGCTCAGGATGAGTGGTTCCGAGGAAGAACCCGTTCGTTGCGGCCAGGCTTGCCCGGTCACCAGCCCCGAGTCGGCCATCGATCGACACCGGCCCTACGGGGTCCCCCTGTTGGAGAATCTGCGGTAGCGGCTCGATGGACCGCGGGGTGATGTACTGCGGGCAGTTCCCGAACGCCTCGGCCACGTCGATCTCGAAACCGTGGTGACTGGTCGTTGTGACGATGCCGTTGATCCGGAATCGGCGACGCCGCTCGTAGTCCATCGCGATCAACGCCGCCGACTGGCCGGCGACGAGACCGGCCAACGGGTCGTCGTACCGGGGAACGGTGTGGACGCGGATCGACTCGGCCGAGGTCACCTCGAGGAACCCGGCCGGTGCTGCCAACGCCGTTGTCCACAACCGCCCGTGTCGGTCATGGGCCGTGAGGCCGGTGAACGTGCGCTGGGCCAGGAACCCGTCCATGCCCCGACTGATCGACGCAGCGGCGAGCATCCCTTCGAGGTGTGCTGCCTCGCGCCTGACGCCGACGAGTTCTTGGACGGCGATCTCGCCTTCGTGGAAGCCCGTGGGTCGCGGGGCACGGCCGGTGTTCATGGCTCTCCTGTTCCTGTGCTCAGGCAGGCTGGCCGACCCGGACGACGGGCCAGTCGATCTCGACCGTGCTCAGGGTGTTGAGGTAGTTCGTGAGTACGTTGAGTGCGATGTGACCGACGACCTCGGCGATCTCGGCATCGGTGACGCCCTGGGCTCGCGCTGCTGCAAGCACGTCGTCACTGACCCGACCGCGGGTCTCCAGAACCTCGTTGGACAGCTGCAGCAGTGCTGCGGTGTGCGCGTCTGCGGACGTGGCCCGGCGAGCAGCCTCGAGCTCGTCGGCGGCGACCTTGGCGAGGTTGCTGCCGATGTAGGTGTGGGCCGACAGGCAGTAGTCGCAGCCGTTGGACTCGGCCGTGGCCAGCGCGAGACGCTCGCGGACGGCAGCAGGCAGGGTGCCCTTGCTCAGCGCGCCGTTGAGGGCGAGGTAGCCGTCGAGGACCGCCGGGCTGGTGGCCATCACCTTGGTCATGTTCGGCGTGACGCCGAACGCGGCGTTGACGGCGGCGAGCAGTTCCGCGGCCCTGCCTGTCGCGGTGGCGGGCTCGACGAGGGCGATACGAGACATGGCTTCGTCCTATCTAACGGGTAACGCTCTTCGCTACCGTTAGGAGGATCCTGCAACGAGACATCTTCGAAGTCAAATGGTTAGAAGATCTGTTTGCCGTTAGTATCGGACACGTGGACGACCCGCCGCTGACGACTGCTCCCCTGCTGGGCGAGCCTCTGCCGGTCGAGCTGATGAACACGGTCTGGGCAGATCGAGACGGCGTGCACGACGCCCTGGTCACGCCTGGCGACGCCGCGGGTTGGCTGACGGCCCTGCGTGAACGGCTGCCCCGTGGCGCCGACGTGGCCGCCTGGGCAAAGGGCGCTGGCGAGGTGGAAATGGTGGAGGTGTGGTCGGCTCTGCGGACCCTGCGCGACGCCACCCGTGCGTTGGCCGCTCGCCGCACGGCTGATCCGCGCGCGGCCGGCGGCAGTGGCATGCCAAGCCACGAGGCACTCGACCACCTCAACGCCCTCGCGAAGACCGCTCCCTCGTGGCCGGTTCTGCAGTGGCCGGACGGGGCCACGCCGACTGTCGTCACCGATCAGGCCGCACAGAACACCGGCCAGATGGCTGTGTCGTGGCTCGCGCGCGAGGCGGTCGACATCATCGGTGGGAGCCGCGGCGAGGAACTGCGCGCCTGTCTCGCCCCCGGCTGCGTCCTCTACTTCGTGCGCCACCACCCTCGGCGTGAGTGGTGCTCGGACAGCTGTGGCAATCGTGCGCGCCAGGCCCGCCACTACCAGCGACGCCGCGACTGAGTCGAGCCTGTTCGGATGGCGACGAATGCCGAACGCCTATTCCGACCGTGACTGGCTTGGTCGGAATAGGCGTCTCCGGCGGATCTGGGGGGATTCGAACCCCCGAGGGCGTTAACCCAACCCGCTTTCCAAGCGAGCGCCATAGGCCACTAGGCGACAGATCCGCTGAGGAGGTTACCGGTCGGCAACCGGGCTCTGAAATCCTCAGGCCCGGTCCGGGATCTCCGCGGCGTACGCCCCGGCCGCGATGTCCTCCAGGAGCGTCGGTCCGACCGGCTCCCAGCCGAAGCGCTCCCGCGTGATCGCGCTCGAGGTCGGCACATCCATGCCGTAGAACCGCGCGATCCAGTCGAAGTGCGCGGCGGCGTCCTCGGGGTCGATCGAGGCGGTCGGGAGGCCGAGGACCGCCGCGTGCGCTTCCGCCATCGCCCTGGTGGTGATCCCCTCCTCGGCGACCACGTGCACGCGGGTGCCGGGCGCCGCCTCCTCCACGGCCAGCCGGACCAGCCGGGCCGCGTCGGTCCGGTGGACCGCGGGCCAGCGGTTGGAGCCGTCGCCGATGTACCCGCTGACGCCGGTACGGCGCGCGACAGCGGCGAGGGTCGCGGAGAAGCCGTGGTCCCGGTGGCCGTGCACGGTCGGGGCGAAGCGCAGCGCGATCGACCGCACCCCTTGGTCGGCGAGGTCGAGGGCGAGGTTCTCGCTCCCGCCGCGCGGGGCGTCGGGCCCCGAGGTCGGGTTCTCGTCGGCCTCGGTCAGTGGACGGCCGAGGGGGATCGCCACGCCGGAGGCGATGGCGAGCGGCCGGTCGGAGCCGGCCAGGGTCTCGCCGAGTGCCTCGACGACGGCGCGCTCGATCCGCCCCGACTCGGCGAAGTTCGCGAAGTCATGGACGAAGCCGAGGTGGACCACGCCGTCCGAGGCCTCGGCCGCACCACGGATCGCGTCGAGGTCGGTGAGCGACCCGCGGACGATGCCCACACCCTTCGCCTCGAGGGCGGCGGCGGAGGCGTCGGAGCGGGCCAGCCCGGAGACGGTGTGGCCGTGGGCGAGCAGCTCGTCGGTGACAGCGGAACCGATCCAGCCGGAGGCGCCGGTGAGGAACAGGTGCATGAGGACTCCTCGAGAGGTGATGTCAGTGACTGACGTCAACCGTAGCACCCGATGTCAGAGACTGTCATCGGTTAGGCTCCGCGGCATGGGTCGTTGGTCGCCGGGTGCGCAGGGGCGACTCGTCGACGCCGCCCTGGACCTGTACGCCGAGCGCGGGTTCGACCGCACGACGGTGGCCGAGATCGCCGAGCGCGCCGGCGTCACCGAGCGGACCTTCTTCCGCTACTTCACCGACAAGCGGGAAGTCCTCTTCGCCGGCGGCCACCAGCTCGAGGTGCGGATGACCGAGCGGATCGCCGCGGCCGAGCCCGGGTCGTCCCCTCTGGACGTGGCGACCGAGGGCCTGGCGGCGGCCGTCGAGGCCATCGATCGGGACTTCGCGCTCCGCCGCCACGCGGTGGTGTCCGCGCACCCGGCGCTCCAGGAGCGCGAGCTGCTCAAGCTGGACGCCCTCAGCCGGGCGGCGGCGGAGGCCCTCCAGGCGCGGGGCATCGGCGTGCTCCCTGCGGCGCTGGCGGGGGAGAGCGCGGTCGCGGTGTTCAAGATCGCGTTCGCCCAGTGGATCGGCGACGACGTACCGGACGACCTGCCGGACCTGCTGCGCAGGACGCTCGCGGAGCTGCGCTCGACGGTGGCCCCGGAGACGTAAGGGCCCCCCGCACACCCGACAGAGCTCGCTTACCCTTGCTGCCTTCCGGCCCTGGGGGAGTTCGGCAAGATGTCGCCGCACGGGGGGTTGGCACAACGATAGACGAAGCGGTGGGGCGCGCCCCAACCCGCCCGCCCCCTGCCGGGAGCAGAATGCGGCCGTGACCTTCGTGGAGCTCGCGGTGATCGGCGCGGCGGCGCTGCTCGGGCCGCTGCTGGCCTACCCGCGCGGCTGGCACCTGCCGGTCGTCCTCGGCGAGCTGCTGGCGGGGGTGGTCCTGGGGCGCACCGGGCTCGGCTATCTCGACGCCGGCGACGCGACCTTCTCCTTCCTCGCCGACATCGGGTTCGCGCTGGTGATGTTCGTGGCCGGCACGCACGTGCCGGTGCGCGATCCCGCGATCCGGCCGGCGCTGAGGTCGGGCCTGGTACGGGCCCTCCTCGTGGGCGTGGCTGCGGTGGCGCTGGGCGTCGGGATCGCCGCGGTCTCGGGCATCCACCACGGCCCCCTGTACGCCGTGCTCCTCACCTCGTCCTCGGCCGCGCTCGTCCTGCCGATCGTCGACTCGCTCGGGCTCGGCGGCCCGCAGGTGATCGGCCTGCTGCCCCAGGTCGCGATCGCCGACACCGCCTGCATCGTCGCGCTCCCGCTGGCGATCGACCCGTCGCACGCGCTGCGGGCGGCCGGTGGCGCAGCGCTCGTCATCGCCGCGGCCGCGGTGGTCTTCGTGGTGCTGCGCAGGCTCGAGCGCAACGGCATCCGCGACCGGGTGCACGAGGTGTCGGAGGACCGGCTGTTCGCGACCGAGCTCCGCATCCAACTGGCGATCCTCTTCGCCCTCGCGGCGCTCGCCACGCGCACCCACGTCTCGATCATGCTGGCCGGCTTCGCGTTCGGGCTCGCCGTCGCCGCGGTGGGGGAGCCGCGCCGCCTGGCCAAGCAGCTCTTCGCCCTCACCGAGGGCTTCCTGGGCCCGGTGTTCTTCGTCTGGCTCGGCGCCGAGCTCAACCTGCGCGAGCTCGGCCGGCACCCCTCGATGATCCTGCTCGGCGTCGCCCTCGGCCTGGGCGCCGCGCTCACCCACCTGGTGCCGCTCCTGTTCCGGCAGCCGGCCTCCCTGGATCTGCTCTCGGCCGCCCAGCTCGGCGTCCCGGTCGCCGCGGCCACGGTCGGCTCCCAGCTCGGCGTGCTGAAGCCCGGCGAGCCCTCGGCGCTGATGCTCGGCGCGCTCGTCACCATCGCCCTCGCGGTGGTGGGCGGCGGGCTGGCCGCGCGGGCGGGGCTCGTTCCCGTCGTACCGAAGCCCGTCGACCCGGTCGGAGGAACGCCATGACCAGCGCACGTCAATTGACGACCGACTACGACCGCTGGCTCGCCGAGCAGATCCCGGTCATCGGCAACGACGTCGACCGCAAGCACGCCGAGCTGCGCGCCGACCGGTTCCGCTTCCTGCGCGGCACCTACTACCTGTGGCTGACGCGGGTGGCCGAGCGCGTCCCCGAGGTGCTGGAGGCCGCTCGGGTGCCGATCGTCGGCGACCTGCACGTCGAGAACTTCGGCACCTGGCGCGACAAGGATCAGGTACGCCGCTGGGGCGTCAACGACCTCGACGAGCTGGCCTGGGGATCGTGGCTGCTCGACCCGCTCCGGCTGGCCGTCTCCGCGCGCCTGGCGCCGCGGATCGCGCTCGGCGACAAGGCCGTGAGCGACACCGTGCTGACGGCGTACGCCGGGAGCGGGCCGGGCCGGGCCGTGAAGCTGGCCGGCAAGCGGGGTGCGCACCTGCGCGCGCTCGTCCCCGCGTTCCCGCACCCGAGCAAGTTCTACGCCCACTTGCGCAACGGCTCGCCGCTGACCGACGTGCCGGCCCCCGTCGTGGCCGCGGCGCAGCGGATCGCGGAGCCCGGCTGGGCGCCGCAGTGGTACGAGCGCGAGGCAGGCACCGGCTCCCTGGGCCACCTGCGCCGGGTCGGTGTCGGGGACGCCGCCGACGGCACCACCCACGCGCGCGAGGCCAAGCAGCTGGGCCCGGGCACGGCGGTCTGGGCCGCCGACCGGGGGCCGGCGATGCCGACGCCCGACCCGAGCCTGTTCCTGAGGGTGATGGGTGCGATCAGCGGCCCGGGGGCGATCGCCCGGGTCGGCGACTGGCACCTGCGCGACCTGGCCCCCGACGTCGTACGCATCGAGCTGTCGGGTCTGCGCAAGGGCGACAGCCGGACCCTGCTCGCGTCGATGGCGCAGGCGACGGGCGCCATCCACGCGGTCGACCCGAAGGCCGCCGAGGCCGCCCGGCAACAGGCGGGGGAGCTGGATCCCCGCACCTTCCGCAGGTACGTCGACGCGATGGTCGACGCGCTCGAGGCCGACTTCGCCGACTACCGGTAGGGGACGTCGGCGCAGCCGACTAGTGTCTCTCCCGATGGATGCCCCGCTCGCGCTCTACCGCCGCTACCGTCCCGAGACCTTCGCCGAGGTCATCGGGCAGGAGCACGTGACCGAGCCGCTCCGCGCCGCTCTGGCGGCCAACCGGGTCAACCACGCCTACCTGTTCTCCGGGCCCCGCGGCTGCGGCAAGACCACCTCCGCGCGGATCCTGGCGCGCGCCCTGAACTGCGAGAAGGCGCCGATCGCCGACCCGTGCGGGGAGTGCGACTCCTGCCGCGACCTCGCCCGCGGCGGCCCCGGCAGCATCGACGTCATCGAGATCGACGCGGCCTCCCACGGTGGCGTCGACGACGCCCGCGACCTCCGCGAGAAGGCGTTCTTCGCGCCGGTGCGCAGCCGCTACAAGGTCTACATCATCGACGAGGCCCACATGGTCACCACGCAGGGCTTCAACGCCCTGCTGAAGCTGGTCGAGGAGCCGCCGCCGCACCTGCGGTTCATCTTCGCCACGACCGAGCCGGACAAGGTGATCCCGACCATCCGGTCGCGCACCCACCACTACCCGTTCCGGCTGATCCCGCCGCGGCTGCTGTCGTCGTACCTCTCCGAGCTGTGCGAGCGCGAGGGCGTCGCCATCGAGCCCGCGGCGCTCCCGCTGGTGGTGCGGGCCGGCGCCGGCTCCGCGCGCGACACCCTCTCCGTCCTCGACCAGCTGCTCGGCGGGGCCGGGCCGGACGGGGTCACCTACGCCCTGGCCAGCGGGCTGCTCGGCTACACGCCCGACACGCTGCTCGACGACGTGGTCGACGCCTTCGCCGCGGGCGACGGCGCGGCCGTCTTCGGGGTCGTGGACCGGGTCGTCGAGACCGGCCAGGACCCCCGCCGCTTCACCGAGGACCTGCTGCGCCGGCTGCGCGACCTGGTGATCGTCGCGGCGGTGCCCGACGCGCCCGCCACCGGCCTGATCGACGTCGCCCAGGACCAGGGCGAGCGCCTGGTGGCCCAGGCCGGCCGCTTCGGGCGCGCCGACCTGGTCCGTGCCGCCGACCTGGTGGCCACCGGCCTCACCGACATGCGCGGCGCCACCGCACCGAGGCTGCTGCTCGAGCTGATCTGTGCCCGGGTGCTGCTGCCCGGCGCCGACCACACCACCGAGGGCGTGATGGCCCGGATCGACCGGCTCGAGCGCCGCGTCTCCATCGGCGGTACGCCGACGCCCGCTCCCGCCCCGGTCGCGGCGCCCGTGCCGGCGCAGGACCGGCCCGAGCCCGTCCAGCGGTCCGCGCCCGAGCGGCAGGAGGAGCCGGCGGCGGCTCCCGAGCCGGTGGCCACGCCGGTCGTCACCCCGGAGCCCGTCGCTGCGCCGCAGCCGGTGGTCGCTCCGGAGCCCGTCGCTGGTTTCGATACGCCCTCGCCTAGCGGCTCGGGCTACTCAACCAACGACACAGCGCCGGCCCCCGCCGCCCCCGGCGCCCTCACCCTGGTCGACATCCGCCGGCTCTGGCCCGACGTCATCGACCGGGCGAAGTCCGCGCGCCGGCTCACCTGGATCCACCTGAGCCAGAACTCCCAGGTCGTCGGCTTCGACAACAACACGATCACCCTGGGCTTCACCAACGCGGGTGCGCGCAACAGCTTCGAGGGCGGCTCGGCCGACATCGTCAAGCAGCTCGTGATCGACGTGATCGGTGCCGAGGTGCGCATCGAGACCGTGGTCGACCCCGGCGCCGACCCGAACGCCAACGCCCCCGGCGGCGGCTTCCAGGTCACCCAGCCGGCCACCCCGGCGGCTCCGCCGGAGCCGGCTCCGGCCCCGGCCGCAGCCGGTCCGGCGGCGGACACCGAGCCGCCGCCCTGGGCGACCGACGAGCCCGCCGCCCCCGAGCGCCCCTCCGGGGCCGAGCAGGCCCGCCGGGCGCTCGTCGAGGAGGTCCAGGCCCAGGAGCAGGCGGCCCGCGTCGACCCCGATGAGGCGGCGAGCCTCGACGACGCCGACGTGGACGCCGAGTCCGGCACCGACCTGCTCGCCCGCGAGCTCGGCGCCAAGATGATCGAAGAGATCCCCCACTCCTAAGGACAAGGTGACCCGATGACCAACAACCCCTTCGACGCGCTCGGCGGAGCCGGCGGCTTCGACATGGGCGCCCTGCTGCAGCAGGCCCAGCAGATGAAGGAGGACCTCGCGACCGCCCAGGCGGCCCTCGCGAGCGCCGAGTTCGAGGGCAGCGCGGGCGCGGTCACGGTCACCGTGAGCGGCACCGGAGAGCTCAAGGCGGTCCGGATCGAGCCGGGGAGGTTCGACGGCTCCGACGCCGAGTCGCTGACCGACCTCGGCGACCTGGTGGTCGCCGCCTTCCGCGACGCCAAGGCCAAGGCCGACGCGACCTCGGAGGAGAGCATCGGGATGATCACCGGCGGGCTCAGCCGCTCCATGCCGGGCATGCCCGGCCAGCTCGGCTTCTGACGAGCAGGACCACCACCTATGTACGAAGGCGTCGTCCAGGACCTGATCGACGAGCTCGGTCGGCTCCCCGGCGTCGGGCCCAAGGGTGCGCAGCGCATCGCGTTCCACCTGCTCCAGGCCGACCCCGCCGACGTACGCCGCCTGGCCGAGGTCCTGATCGAGGTCAAGGACAAGGTGAAGTTCTGCTCGATCTGCTTCAACGTCGCCGAGGAGGACCAGTGCCGCATCTGCCGCGACCCGCGGCGTGACGCGACCGTGCTGTGCGTGGTCGAGGAGTACAAGGACGTGGTGGCGATCGAGCGGACCCGCGAGTTCCGCGGCCGCTACCACGTGCTGGGCGGGGCGATCTCGCCGATCGACGGGATCGGGCCCGAGCAGCTGCACATCCGCGAGCTGCTCGCGCGGCTCGGCGGTGGCGACGGCGCGTCGGTCGCGGAGGTCATCCTGGCGACCGACCCGAACCTGGAGGGCGAGGCCACGGCGACGTACCTCACCCGGATGTTGAGCCCCCTGGGGTTGCGCGTGACCCGTTTGGCGAGTGGACTGCCGGTGGGTGGAGATCTGGAGTACGCCGACGAGGTCACCCTCGGCCGGGCGTTCGTAGGAAGGCAGGCAGCACAATGACGGACCAGCTCCCGGGACAGGCCGCGCTCGAGGCCCTGTTGGCCGCCGAGACCGCGAACGTCCAGTTCGCGACCGAGATCGCCGCGAGCGTCGCCGCGTTCATGGACGGGGTCAGGCTGATCGCCGGGCAGGCGCCCGGCGGGCAGGCGGTCTCGCTGCTGCTGCTCGAGATGAGCCAGATCTGCCTGACCGGCGCGCGGCTCGGCGCGACCGCGGACTTCGAGCCGCGCGAGGAGTTCCAGCCCGACGTGGGCCCCGACTCCGACCTCGACGACCTGCGCATGCAGCTCGCGCAGCTGCTCGGCGACCTGGACACCTACAGCTTCGTCTTCGACCCCTACAACCCCGACGTGGTGGAGAGCCAGCTCTCCGACGACATCACCAGCATCGCGGCGGACCTCGACAACGGCCTGCGGCACTACCGCAACGGCGACGTCGCCGAGGCGCTGTGGTGGTGGCAGTACTCCTACGTCAACAACTGGGGCAACCTCGCCGGCGCCGCCCTCAACGCGCTGCTGATGGTGGTCGCGCACGACCGGCTCGACGTCGACGTCATCGACGAGCACGAACAGCTCGAAGCGGCTGCGGCACTGGACTGAAGCGGTCTATCGTCGGCGGCATGACCACCCGGTTGGCGGCCGTCGCCGCAGCGCTGCTCATGCTCGTCGGCCTCGGCACCTCGTCCGCGAGCGCCAGCCCCAGCGTCCTGATGATCTGGACGAACCCGCACTCGATCACCTCGCTGACCGCGGCCAACCACTACCTCGCGGGTACGCCGCTGGGCTTCCGCCGCAAGATGGGCAGCTTCGGGCACCACCTCGCCTCGATGTCGGAGTGCGCCGGGGTGGGGGTGTTCGTCGAGCGCTTCGACAGCCGCGGCTTCGCCAGCACGCTCACGTCCTGCGGCGACGACGCCGGCCAGGTCTGGGTGCGCGCCAGCGGCATCTGGAAGGTCGTCACCCACTGGGACCGCGGCCAGAACATCTCGTGCGGCGCGCTGCGTCACTGGGGCGTCCCGTCCCTGGTGCTCGACAGCCAGCCGGCGTTCTGCCAGAACTCGATGGGCGACAACGTCCCCTACAGCCACCCCTGAGCCTGGATCCAGGCTGAGCGCGTCCGCGCCTGGATGCGCGGAGAATCAGGTGGCGCTGCGCCGGTAGAATCGGCCGCGACCCGACCCCGCACCTCCAGGAGTGAGCCCTCGTGGGCATTGTCGTGCAGAAGTACGGCGGCTCGTCGGTCGCCGACGCGGCCGGCGTCAAGCGCGTCGCGCAGCGCATCGTCAACACCAAGAAGCTCGGCCACCAGGTGGTCGTGGTGGTCTCGGCGATGGGCGACACGACCGACGAGCTGATCGATCTGGCCAACGAGGTCTCCCCGCTGCCGCCGGCGCGCGAGCTCGACATGCTGCTGACCGCGGGCGAGCGGATCTCGATGGCCGTGCTGGCCATGGCGATCCACGACCTCGGCCACGAGGCGCGGTCCTTCACCGGCTCGCAGGCCGGCGTGATCACCGACGCCGAGCACGGCAAGGCGAAGATCATCGACGTCACGCCGGGCCGGATCGAGACCGCCCTGGCCGAGGGCGCGATCGCGATCGTCGCCGGCTTCCAGGGCGTCTCGCAGACGACGAAGGACATCACCACGCTGGGCCGCGGCGGCTCCGACACGACCGCCGTGGCGCTCGCCGTCGCGCTCAAGGCCGAGGTGTGCGAGATCTACTCCGACGTGGACGGCATCTTCACCGCCGACCCGCGGATCGAGCCGACGGCCCGCAAGGTCCCCCGGATCTCGTACGAGGAGACCCTCGAGATGGCCGCGCAGGGCGCCAAGATCCTGCACCTGCGGTGCGTCGAGTACGCCCGCCGCTACGACATGCCGATCCACGTCAGGTCCTCCTTCTCCGAGAAGGAGGGGACCTGGGTGGTCAAGGCAGAGGACCTCGCCAAGACACAGGAGAACGCTGTGGAGTCCATGGAATCCGCGATCATCACCGGAGTCGCCCACGACCGGAGCCAGGCGAAGATCACCGTCGTCGGCGTACCGGACAAGCCGGGCGAGGCGGCCGCGATCTTCCGTGCCGTCGCCGACGCCGCGATCAACCTGGACATGATCGTCCAGAACGTCTCGGCGGCCGCCACGAACCTCACCGACATCTCCTTCACGCTGCCGCGCGGCGAGGGCCAGGTCGCCATGGCCGCCCTCGACAAGCTCAAGGCGAGCGTCGGCTTCGACGCGCTCCTGTACGACGACAGCGTCGGCAAGGTCTCCATCGTGGGCGCCGGGATGAGCTCGGCCCCCGGCATCAGCGCGCGCTTCTTCGAGGCGCTCTCCGAGGCCGGCGTGAACATCCAGATGATCTCCACCTCGGAGATCCGGGTCTCGGTCGTGGTGGCCGAGAGCCAGGTGCAGGAGGCCGTCAACGCGGCCCACGCCGCGTTCAGCCTGGGGTCGGACGAGATCGAGGCCGTGGTCTACGGAGGGACCGGACGATGAGCGTCAACATCGGCATCGTCGGCGCCACCGGTCAGGTCGGCGTCGCCATGCGGCAGATCCTCGAGGAGCGGGACTTCCCCGCCGACCAGGTGCGCTTCTTCGCCTCCGCCCGTTCCGCCGGGAAGGTGCTGCCCTTCCAGGGCAAGGACGTCGTCGTCGAGGACGTCGCCACGGCCGACCCCACCGGGCTCGACATCGCGCTGTTCTCGGCCGGTGCGACCACCTCGCGCGCCCAGGCCCAGCGCTTCGTCGACGCGGGCGTGATCGTCGTCGACAACTCCTCCGCCTTCCGCAAGGACCCGGCGATCCCGCTCGTCGTCTCCGAGGTCAACCCCGGCGCGATGGCCGGCGTGATCGAGGCCGGTCGCGGCATCATCGCGAACCCGAACTGCACCACGATGGCGGCCATGCCGATCCTCAAGGTGCTGCACGACGCTGCGGGCCTGGAGCGGCTCGTCGTCTCGACGTACCAGGCCGTCTCGGGCTCGGGCGTCGCCGGCGTCGAGGCCCTGGCCTCGAGCGTCGAGGGCATCGAGGACCCGCGTCCCCTCGCGTACGACGGCTCGGCGGTCCCGTTCGGCGACCCCGCCCCCTACGTCGAGACCATCGCGTACAACGTCCTGCCGCTGGCGGGCTCGATCGTGGACGACGGCCTGAACGAGACCGACGAGGAGCAGAAGCTCCGCAACGAGTCGCGCAAGATCCTCGACATCCCCGACCTCAAGGTCTCGGGCATCTGCGTGCGGGTGCCGGTCTTCAGCGGCCACTCGCTGGCGGTCAACGCCGAGTTCGCCTCGCCGATCACCCCGGAGAAGGCCCGCGAGCTGCTGGCCGACGCTCCCGGCGTCCAGCTGGAGGAGATCCCGACCCCGCGCAAGGCGGCCGGCAAGGACCCGTCGTACGTCGGCCGGATCCGGGCCGACGAGGGCGTGGACGGCGACCGCGGGCTGGCGATGTTCATCAGCAACGACAACCTGCGCAAGGGTGCCGCGCTCAACACGGTCCAGATCGCCGAGCTGATCGCCGCCCGCTGATCTGCGCGAGCGCGTCGCCGCTGATCGGCGCCTCGCCTCACCTGCGAGCCTCGGCTCCTACGGTCGCTGGCGCTCCCTCCGTCGCCTCGTCCCGCAGGCTCGGCAACCGGCGCCGGCGGCGCCGCGCTGCCGCGCGCGCAGTTGGCCTCCGTAGGACGAGCCTTGGTCTGGCGGCAAGCCTCGGTCGGGTGGCAGGCCGTGGTCAGCCGGCAAGGCAGACGCGGGCCTCCGCTATCCGTTGCCGTCGACGAAGGTCTCGGTGACCCAGACCGACGCCAGGTAGGCGGCGACGCTGAGCAGTGGGATGACGATGATCATCGACCAGCTGGTGATCAGGTTGATGAGGAACAGCAGCGCCACGACGGCGACGAGGCCGACGGCCAGGAAGCTGCTGCTGCCGGGGTCGGGGATCACGAACGCGCGGAGCAGGGCGCTGCCCAGGTAGACGCAGACCACGAACGTGATCAGCAGCAGCACGAACCCGGGGCCGCCGCCGCACGAGGACGTGCCGCGCACGGCCTCGCAGCCGCGCAGCGACAGCCAGGTCAGCAGCACCATCGCACCGCCGACGACCAGGCCGGTGACGGCCGCGGCGCGGTAGGGCGTCAGGAGGGGTACGGCGTCCGCGTCGGCCTGCTCGACCGGCTTCTTCAGCGCCGCCGCGACCTTGCCGACGACCGCCAGCGCCCGGCCGGCCGGGGTCGGCGGCTTCGCGGAGGCCTTCTTGGGCAGCGCGGTGGCGCCCGGCATCGTGGCGGCGGGCTTGGCGCTCGCCTTCGGGGCGGTCTTCGTGACCGGAGCCTTCGCGCGCGTCGTGACCGGGGCGTCCTCGATCGGACCGGCCATCGTGGCCTTCGCGGCAGGCTCGGCCGGCTCGACCAGCTCCGGCGCGGGGACCACCGGGACCGGGTCGGGCTCGGGGACCACCGGGACCGGGTCGGGCTCGGGCACGACGGGCACCGGGTCCGGCTCGGGCACGACGGGCACCGGGTCCGGCTCCGGCTCCGGCACGGGAGTGGGCTCGGGGGTGGGCTCGGGCGTGGGGACCGGGGTGGGCTCGGGCTCGGGCGTCGGGACCGGGGTGGGCTCGGGCTCGGGGGTCGGGACCGGTGTCGGCTCGGGATCGGGAGTGGGGACCGGGGCCGGCTCGGGCTCGTCGACGACGGGCAGCACGGCCGTCGCCGGGGCCTCCTCGGCAGCGGCGTCGACCTCGACGGTGGGTGGCGCAGCGACCGTCTCCTCGACGGTGGCCCCCTCGGCGGGCGCGGGGTCGTCCCCGGCCGCCTTCTTCTTGCGCCCGAACAGCTTGGGTGCTTCCAAGCTGACCCGGAGCTTGTCCTGCTCGTCCGACATGGGGTGCAGTCTGTCACGAGGCCTGCGCCGGGGAGCGGTACCGCCGATGATTGGCCCGCGTCGCCGTGGAACCCGCACGAGTGCCGCTACGGCTGGGCCAGCAGCAGGCTGCGATCCGCACAGCCGATCCGGACGTCCTGGCCCCAGGTCACGACCACCCGGTCGTTCTCCAGGCCATCGGCGAACAGGACCAGCTGGTCGCTGGTGCAGGTGACGACGAGCTCTGCGGTGACCAGGCCCTCGGTGGTGTCGGCGTCCAGCCCGGGCCCCGGCCACGGCTCGCGCGCGAACCACGCCAGTGCCCGCTCGTCGGGCCGGGGGAGCGGGAGCTCGCTGTGCCGCTCGCGCAGGATGCTCGCCGCCCACCCCGTCGCCCCGGTGCCGGTCGCGGCGATCAGGCCCGAGGACGACTGCGGCAGCGTGCGGCCGTCCTGGTGCAGCGCGTAGCGCGCGCTCTGGTGGCTGGGGTGGCCGAAGAAGACCTCGTTGAGCGCACACAGCTCCTGGCCGTCGTCGGTCACCGCCCGCGCCATCGTCAGCGACCGGAGCGCCGGTCGGCCCACCAGCGCGCGGGCGGCGACGGCGGGCGACATCGGCACCAGCACGCCGGCGTTGGCGCGCGGGTCGGGGTTGACGCCGAGGACCGGCTGCCCGTCGACGTACTTGGCCACGTTCGCGACGAGTCCGTCCTGGCCGACCACGATCACGACGTCCTCGGGGGTGAAGGCGAAGGTCGGCAGGTCGGGGCGGCTGACGCTCGCGCGGCGCCAGTCTCGTGGGATCGCCGCGCTCATGGTGCGTACGGCGTCCTCGAGCAGGTCGTGCGCCTCGTCGAGCGGGGCCAGGGTGCGGCCGCGGGTGCGCAGGAAGAACTCGACCTGGCCGCGCGTCCCGTGCCGGGCGAGCATCTGCTCGAGCTCGCTCGGCCGGGTGACGACGACGGCGCGGGGGGCCAGGGTGCTCACCTCAACCGCCCCATCAGCCCGGTCAGCAGGTCAGGGGTGACCGTCAGCTGGCCGATCTCCGGCAGCTGGCCCGCGACCTCGCGCAGCGCCAGGGCGAGCAGCTTCTCGGCCTCGACGTCGCCGACGGCGGCGTACCGCCCGGCCTCCGCGGTCGCCTCCGCCTCACCGACGGTGGTGGTCCGGTAGGCCTCGGCGTCGGCGAGCACCCGGGTCCGGTCGGCGTCGGCCGCGACGGCCACCTCCTGGGCGGCGGCGGCCTCCTCGGCCCGCCGGCGGTCGTTGGCGCCCTGCTGCGCGACGAGCGTCTCCTCCTGCCTGGCCAGCTCGATCCGGCTGGTCATCTCGTTCTCGGCGATGGCGCGCTCGCGCTCGACCGCCAGCGCACGCCGTTCGTACGTCGCCCGGTCCGCCTCGCCCTGCACCGTCTCGCGGGTGGGGGTCTGCAGCGCCCGCTGCACCTCGGGGTCGGCCACGACGCCGGTGATGCGCACCCCGATCACCGACAGCCCGACCTCGGCCAGCCGTGCGTCGCCGATCAGGCCGGCGGTGACGCCGTCGCGCACGACGACCGGTCCGCGCACCAGCGCGTCGGTGAGGTCGAGGTCGGCCAGCAGGTCCAGCGCGTACTGCTGGGCGAGCTCGGTCAGCATGCCGCCCACCTGGTCCAGCGGCCGGTTGCGCAGCTGGCCGGTGCCGGGGTCGATGCCGAAGTCGAGCCGGCTGACCGCCGTACCGGGCTCGGCGACGCGGAAGGTCACCGTCGCCTGCACGGTGACCTCCTGGAAGTCGCGGGTGCGGCCGCGGAAGGTGAACGCGAGCTCGCGGTCGTCGATCGGCGCCTCGCTGAGCACGCAGCTCAGCGGCCGGAACCAGAAGGCCAGCCCGGCGCCCTCGCGGGCGGGGCGGCCGTTCTTCAGCTGCCGCACGTAGGTGGTCGGGGTGCCGCGGTAGTGGAACCACGGGCCCCGGCGCTTGATGTCTCCCATGACGTCCTCCTGTATTTATCGTCGGTATGACGAGAATAAGCAGAGCGTGACTTCTCGTCAACTAGACGATTAAGGTGGGCGGTGTGAAGTACACCGCAGCCCCCGCCGTCGACCTGGTCGTGCTCACCGTCAGCGAGGGCGCCCTGCGGGCGCTGGTCGTCGAGCGCGCCATCGAGCCGTTCCGCGGCGCTCGGGCGCTGCCCGGCGGGTTCGTGCTCGCCGACGAGGACCTGCTCGACGCCGCGCGGCGCGAGCTCGCCGAGGAGACCGGCCTGGCGGTCGCCCACCTCGAGCAGCTGGCGACGTACGGCGCTCCCTCGCGCGACCCGCGTGGCCGCGTCGTCTCGATCGCGTACCTGGCGCTGCTGCCGGACCCCGGTCCGGTCGCTGCGGGGTCGGATGCGGCAGCGGCGTACTGGCACCCGGTCGGGGACCTGATGACCGACGGCGACCTTGCCTTCGACCACGCGCAGATCCTGCGCGACGGGGTCGAGCGGGCACGGAGCAAGCTGGAGTACACGCCGCTGGCGACCGCCTTCACCGGGGAGCCGTTCGCGGTCTCGGACCTGCGCGAGGTCTACGAGGCGGTCTGGGGGCGCGCGATCGACCCCCGCAACTTCCACCGCAAGGTCACCTCGGTCGCCGGCCTGCTCGAGGCGACCGGCGAGGTCCGCACCGGCGACCGCGGACGCCCCGCTGCCCTCTACCGGCGCGGCCCGGCCGAGCTGCTGCTGCCGCCGCTGATGCGGGCCGAGCTCCGCTCCCGCTGAGATTTCTCGGCGAACGTGTATCAGGGCCTCGGCCCACGACTCCTCCTGTCGACGCGGGCGCTCGGCCCGTGTCATCCCTCATGACAGGAGTTCGCCATGCGCGACAGCGTGCGCAAGGGTTTCACCACCTTCACCACGAAGTTCGAGGGCCGGGTGGCCTGGATGTACCTCGACATCAAGGCCCTGGTCACCACCGGCGTCGGCAACCTCATCGACCCCGTCGATGCCGCCCTCGGTCTTCCGTTCACTCACAAGTCCACCGGCAAGGCGGCCACCTCTGACGAGATCCGTCAGGAGTGGACGATGCTCAAGGGCAGGACCGACCTCGCCCAGAAGGGCTACAAGGCCTGCGAGCCGATCACCGACCTGCGTCTGAGCGACGCGGACATCGATGCGCTCGTGCTCAAGAAGCTCGACGCCAACGACGCGGTGCTGAAGAAGACCTTCCCGGACTTCGAGTCGTGGCCGGCCGACGCCCAGCTCGCCGTGCACTCGATGGCGTGGGCGATGGGCCCGGGCTTCCCGGCGCACTGGACCAACCTGACCGCCGCCCTCAAGGCGCAGGACTGGGCCAAGGCCGCGGCGAACTGCAAGATCAACGAGACCGGCAACCCGGGCGTCAAGCCCCGCAACGACGCCGACGTCCTCCTCTTCCAGAACGCCCAGGCCGTCAAGGACAAGGGTCTCGACGCCGCGACGCTCTACTACCCGGGCGACGCCAAGGCGGCGGCCGCTCCGGCTCCGACCGGTTCGGGAAGCGGCAGCAGCGGTACGACGGGGCAGCAGTCGAGCTCCGGCCAGTCCACCGGCCAGCCGTCGGGCCAGGCCACCGAGCCGACCCAGGTCGCCTCGGCCGACCTGCCGACCGGGGACCAGCCGACCGGGGACCAGCCGACCGGGGACCAGCCGACCGGGGACCAGCCCACGGAGGACCAGCCCACGGAGGACCAGCCGACCGAGGACCAGCCCACGGAGGACCAGCCGACCGAGGACCAGCCCACGGAGGACCAGCCGACCGAGGACCAGCCCACGGAGGACCAGCCGACCGAGGACCAGCCGACCGAGGACCAGCCGACCGAGGACCAGCCGACCGAGGACCAGCCGACCGAGGACCAGCCGACCGAGGACCAGCCGACCGAGGACCAGCCGACCGAGGACCAGCCCACGGAGGACCAGCCGACCGAGGACCAGCCCACGGAGGACCAGCCGACCGAGGACCAGCCGACCGAGGACCAGCCGACCGAGGACCAGCCGACCGAGGACCAGCCGACCGAGGACCAGCCCACCGAGGACCAGCCCACCGAGCCGTCGGACGACCAGTCCGCCGACCAGTCGACCGACGACAACAACTGAGAGAGGACCAGGACCATGACTGACTTCCTGACTGCGGCGGGCCCGATCTTCGGACCGGACTTCGTCCTGATCACCGTGAACGACGAGACCGGCATGGAGTACCAGCTGCAGGTCTACCCCGACGCCAACAACGAGGACCTGCGCAAGGCGGGCCGGCCGACCCAGTACTACTGGCAGCCCGCACGCGTCTACCTCGCCAAGAAGCAGAACAGCCCGAAGGACTACGACTTCGGGATGACGGTCTTCAAGGGCCTGATGACCTCCGAGACCACGGTCGGCGTCACCGACGCGAACACGACCGACGGCACCGTCGAGGCGGGTGGCGGGTTCTGCACCTTCTCCACCACCTTCGCCGTGCCGCCGAGCGTGGTGACCGGGGCGATCGCGAAGCTGAAGGCCGGCGAGCACCCGGAGCCGAAGCCGTGGATCTCGCACCTGTTCGGGTGGGACCAGGACGCACCGGAGCCGCTGCTCGGCATCATGCCGATCGTCGAGAACAACGTGACCATCGAGGTCCCGCCGCTCGCGACGGCCGCGGGCCAGACCAAGATGCCGATGTTCATCGACGCCCAGGGCGCCGGCAAGGGCAGCATCGAGGCCGAGGGCTTCAGCGCCTTCCTGGTGACCTGCAGCCAGCTCGCCGCCGGCGCGATCGCGGGGTCGCTGGAGAACGGCAAGTCGCCGTTCACCGTGCACTGCAACCTCAAGGAGCAGGTCTACATCCACGCCTGCCAGGTCGAGGTCACCATCAACGTGAGCAAGTGCTACGACCAGTTCTCCGCGGCGCTGAGCACCGGTGGCTTCCTCGGCATCGACTCGGCGAGCATGGAGTACGCCTACTCCAAGATGGTCACCAGCGGTGCCATCACCACGAAGATGACGATGGACAGCGCGAACCTGCCTCCCGAGCTGGAGGACTGGATCAAGAAGAACGTCGACGACATGAAGACGACGGCGTACAACGTCCTCAAGAACGAGATCTTCGACTGGAAGCCGCGCGAGGACGCGCCCGCGTCGACCGACCGGGGCATCTTCTCGAGCATCTTCGGCGGTACGTCGGTGAGCCTGAAGGACAGCCACCAGGAGCACGACGTCAACATCGTGCAGACCCTCGAGCTGGACACCACGATCGCGGTCACCAACACGATCTCGGGCGACCTCAACGACCTGCTCCCGGCGGTCAAGGCCGACCAGGCCAAGTACCTCTCGATCGTCGACATCGGCGAGTGGTTCAAGAAGGTCCAGGTCGCGGCGACCAGCGCCGTGAACTTCGCCGAGGTCGTCGGGGGAGTGGACCTGCGCGACCCGATCCAGTCGGTCTCGCTGGAGGCGGCGTACCCCGACTACAGCCACCCGCTGGACGCCGAGGGCAAGCCGAACCTGGTCACCATCGCCCAGGGCTTCCACTACACGGTCGGCAACAAGGACCCGAACGGCGGCGCGCAGCTCGCGACGTGGACCAAGGACAACCCCGGCGACATCGTGAACATGGCCTTCCTGCGCCTCGACCAGGACGTGCCCGGCTGGCCGCGCGACCAGGTCAAGCTCACCAAGACCATCGTGTACGACGGCCAGGACCCGCGCGTGGAGCTGTCCAACGGCACCAGCACCTTCGTGGTGGAGACGGTCGGCACCGAGCACGCGCCGAAGCTGACCGCCGACGAGGCGGGCTACGTGTTCGTCCGGTTCATGCTCGACCGGCCGATCCCGACCGAGAACGTCAACGTGACGCTCACCTGCAAGATCGGCGGGCGCACCGACACCCTCACCGTCACGGCGGCGAACCAGAAGGACGTGCTGTGGGAGATCTTCTCCGACAAGTACGGCGACCAGACCGAGTTCACCTACACCGTCGACGTCGAGGTGACGGGGTCGTCGTTCACCGACGCCCCGGTGCAGTGGTCGAGCCCGGCCGCGGTGACGGTGCCGCTGCCGACGGGACGGGTGAAGTACCTGAACCCGCTCAAGGTCGCCCTGCCCGCCGCACCGGCCGACCAGGTGGCGGTCATCAACGGCTACATCAACGCCTTCCCGCCGGTGGTCTGAGATGAGCAACGTCATCGAGAGCCGGTTCGAGCTGAGCAACGCTCGATTCGCCGAGGTGGCGTTGTCCCCGTCGGTGCTGTCGTCGCTGGTCCCCATCGCGGTGACCAGCGACGACGGCGCCGGCGCGCCGGCGGCCGACAGCCGGCAGGGCAACGTGTTCGTCGACGGCGGTGACGAGCAGGTCCACTGGTACCTGCCGGAGTGGGTCCTCGCCCCTGCGCCGGACGCGTCCTTCGGGCTCGCGGCGGTCCGTGGCCTGCCGCTGGCCGACGGTACGCCGTACAACAGCGCGACCGTCACCTTCGGCATCGTCAAGCAGGTGCCGGACGACGTCCGGGCCGCGATCGCGGCGAGCCCGGGAGCGGCGTACGACGAGATCCCGCTCGCCGGCCTGGCCGCGACCCTGCGGTTGACCGTCAAGGACGACGCGGGCAACGACGTGGTCCGGGCCCTGCCCGGCACGGTCGCCGTCGATCCGGAGGGCGCGAGCGCGAAGGTCGCGGTGCCGCTCTCCGGTCCCGATGTGGTCGTGGCGTTCGAGGAGCTCACCGCGGGCCAAGGTGCCTCCCTCGAGATCACCGGGGGCTACACGGTCGTCCGGTGGGCGACCGACACCCCGGCCGGTCCCCGGCTGCCCCCGTGGCTGCCGGGCCGGATCGACCGGGTCCGGCGGTTCCCCGAGATGAGGGTCGCGGTGCCGGTCGAGCCCGAGCACCCGCTGACGGACCCGGACCCGGAGGTCGCGACCGTCCAGCAGGTCGACGTCACGCAGCAGCTCGACGTGGCCCAGCTGCAGGTCGCCCGGCCGCTCGGGCTGACCTCGGCGTTCCGCACCAGGCTGGATCCGCGGACGGTGAGCCAGCTGGAGGTCACTCGGGTCGAGCCGCTGCGGCTGCCCGACCCGGAGCCCGACCCGGCGCCGGAGCCGGCCCGGGTGGCGGTCCGGGAGACGGCCGGCTTCGTGGGCGAGCTGCCGCTGGGGACGGCGTACTCCAGCCCGTCGTACCGCCCGGGCTTCACGCTCGCCGTGGACGGCAAGGTCACCGGCATCCGGTCGGTCGACGACCTGGTCTCGTTCAACGCGAGCCAGACCGAGTACGTCGAGGTCACCGCGCTCGGGCCGATCGCCCAGCGGTTCCCGTCCTTCCGGGCGCTCTACCTCGGCCTGTTCAGCGGTACGGCGATCGCGGTCCCCGCGGCGTACGGCATCGCCCGCCGGCCCGACGGTCTCGCCGCCCGCTGCGACGCGATCGTCGACCCGAGCGCGAGCAGCGGGTGCCGTTTCCAGCTCACCTTCGGGCTCGCTCCCGTGGTCGATCCCGGAGAGCTCGCCCTGCTGGAGGCCGCCCTCGCCGCGGAGCCGTCCCTGGGCCCGAAGGTGGAGCAGGTGATCCTGCCGACCGACCTGGACCCGCGGACGCCGGGGACGCTCAGCTCGGCCAGCATCGCCAAGGCCACGTTCGCGGTCGGCGACGACCCCGGTGAGCTCGTCCTGGTCGCCGACATCGTCGACGACGACGTACCGGCCGTGGAGAAGGTCGATCTGGTCCTCTCCCAGCTGGCGGACGTGTCCACCACGAGCCTGGTCGGCTCGCTGGCGGTGCGTCTGGACGAGGGTCACGAGGGTCCGGTGACGTCGGCGGTGAAGCTGAGCCTCGACGTCACGGCGGGCGACGGCGACATCTCCCTCGTGGTCGCCCAGGACGGGGGAGTGCGGCTCGCGAACCTGTCCCCGCACCCGCTGACCATCACCTCGCTCACCGTGCGGACCGCCGGGCAGATCGTCGCCTCGGCCCCCGGCGCCGCGCTGGCGGTCGGCGGGGCCTGGGACGTGCCGGCCGCCGCCGGGGCCGACCTGGTGGTGGCGGCCTGCCGGCTCGACCTCGGGCCGGGACCGGTCACGGCCCACGGCTACGTGGACGTGCACGCGGAGACGACCACCGTCGTCCACCACGTGCTCGGCTTCAACGCCGCGGGCCAGCTCGCGCCGGACCTGGCCGCGGTCCGGATCCAGGCGTCGGTGGCCGGCCTGCCGGACCTGCAGCTGCCGGCGGTCACCCTCACCCCGGACCACCAGGTCGACAGCATCACCGCCGACCTGCCGGTGCTGTTCGCGGTCTCCGGCATGGCCGCTGACCTGGCGGTCACGGTGACGCCGGCCCAGGGGGCGCCGTACGACGTCCACCTGGTGCACGACTTCACCGCGCACCCGACGCTCAACCTGGTCCGGTCGGACCTGGCGCCACCGCAGCCGTGAGCGATCCTGGGGCCTGGCTGCCTCCTGCTGCCTCCAACCGAGGGGCTAGGAGGCGGGCAGGTCCCAGGTGCTGCGCAGCACGGCGCGGTGGGTGGGGAGCGCCTCCTGGTGGGTCACGGCGCCCTTGCCGGTGAGGCAGACGAAGACCGAGCGGCGGTCGTCCTCGCAGGTACCACGGGTCACGAACCCGTCCTTCTCCAGGCGGGCGACGGCACGGGACAGCGCGCTCTGGCTCAGGTGGATGTCCTTGGCCAGGTCGTGCATCCGGTAGCTGCCGCAGTTGGCGTCGACGAGCCGGTCGAGGACCTCGAACTCGCTGAGGCCGATGCCGTGCCCGTCGTTGAGCGCCTTCTCGAGCGCGCAGCTCACCGCGGCGTGCCGGTCCAGGAGCGTGCGCCACTCACCCACGAGCGTGGACTCCGACGTCGCTGCCATGTCCGCACTGTAGCCGCGCCGTGAACTAGATGCAAATGCATTATTTGCGCTTGCATTGAATGCGTGTGCATGGAATGTTGGTCCCCATGACCTCTACCGCGACCCTCCCCGCGCCGGCCACCGCCGGCACCGGCTGGACCCCCCGCACCTGGGCGATGCTGATGACCCTCTGCATCGTCCTGGGGCTCGACGGGCTCGACGTCTCGATGATCGGCGTCGCCCTGCCCTCCATCGGCTCCGACCTCGACCTGGGCACCTCCACCCTGCAGTGGCTCGTCAGTGGCTACGTGCTCGGGTACGGCGGCCTCCTGCTGCTCGGCGGCCGCACGGCCGACCTGCTCGGCCGGCGCCGTGTCTTCCTCGTCGCCCTCGCCGTCTTCGCGATCGCGTCGCTCGCCGGCGGCCTGGTCAGCACCGGCCCGCTGCTGATCCTGACCCGGTTCGTGAAGGGCCTGGCCGCCGCCTTCACCGCACCCACGGGCCTCTCGATCATCACCACCAACTTCGCCGAGGGTCCGGCGCGCAACCGGGCGCTGTCGATCTACACGGTGTTCGGCGCGGGCGGCTACTCCTGCGGCCTGCTCTTCGGCGGCCTGATGACCGGCGTCGGCTGGCGCTGGACCTTCCTGCTGCCCGTCCCGGTCGCGCTCGTCGCGCTGGCGGCCGGGTACTTCCTGATCCCCCGGGACCGTCCCGCCGAGGGCGGCCACGACCTCGCCGGCGCCGTGCTCTCGGTGTCGCCGATGCTGCTGCTGGTCTACACCGTCGTGAGCGCCCCGGCCGCGGGCTGGACCTCGTTCCGGACCCTCGGCTCGTTCGCCCTCGTGGTGGCCCTGTTCGCCGCCTTCCTTGCCGTCGAGCGCCGTGTCGCGCACCCGCTGGTCCGGCTCGGGATCCTGCGCACGCCGACCCTGCTGCGTGCCAGCGTCGCGATCGTCGCCATGGCCGGCTCGTACTTCAGCTGGCAGTTCATCGTGACCCTGTTCCTGCAGGACAGCCTGGGCTGGAGCCCCCTCCACCTCGCGCTCGCGCTGCTGCCGGTCGGCGTCATGGTGGCGGTCTCGGCCGTGTTCTCCAACCGCCTCGTCGACCGGGTCGGTCCCGGCCCGATCATCGCCGTGACGCTGACGACCATGGCCGTGGGCTACCTGCTGTTCCTGCGGCTCGACACCGCTCCGTCGTACCTGACGATGATCCTGCCCGCCGTGGTGCTCATCGCCATCGGCTGGATCGGCTTCCCCGCGGTCAACATCCTGGCCACCAACGGGATCCATGACGACGAGCAGGGGCTCGCGGCCGGCGTGCTGCAGACCTCGATGCAGGTCGGTGCCGCGATCGTCCTGGCGATCACCTCGGCCCTCATCGCCTCGACGCCCGCCGGGGCCGGCCCGCAGGCCGTCCTCGACGGCTACCGCCCGGGCCTGGTCTTCGCCTTCGCCGTCGCCACCGTGGGGGCGGTCGTCACCATCGCCGGCCTCGCGCTCTCCCGCCGCGCGCCGGTGGAGCCGGTGGCCCTGCCGGTCGAGGAGTACGCCGCCTGACCTCCCGCCTCGGCTCGGCTCCCGGCACCCTTTACTGCAACGTCATGTTGCGCTAACTTCGACAGAAGACTGCGTGGCAAAGGGGCCGGAATGACCGAGACGACCGAACGGGTGGGGACCGACTACGCGGAGGCGCTGCGGACACTGTCCGAGGCGTCGGTCGAGGTCCACTTCGACGCCTTCGCCGACATCGCGTGGGACGACCCGCAGCTCGCGATCGTCGCGGACGACCCGCGCTGGATCCTCCCGGACGCGGACCCGCTGGCCCGGACCGACTGGTACCGCTCGCTCCCGCAGGAGCGGCAGATCGAGGTCGGGCTGGAGCGGTTCGCCTCGATGCTCAAGGTCGGCCTGCAGTTCGAGCAGGTACTCATCGGCGGGATCATGACGCACGCGATGGTGCTGCCCAACGGCTCGCCCGAGTTCCGCTACTCGACCCACGAGGCGGCCGAGGAGTGCCACCACACCCAGATGTTCCAGGAGTTCGTGAACCGCACGGGATCCGCGACCCGCGGGGCGCCGCGGTGGTTCCGCCGGCTGGCGCCGTTCCTCCCCCTCGCGGGTGGGGTGCTGCCGTCGGTGTTCTTCATCGGGGTGCTGGCCGGCGAGGAGCCCATCGACCACTTCCAGAAGGGGATCCTCCGCTCGGGGCACCGGATGCACCCGCTGCTGCAGCGCATCGTGCAGATCCACATCGCCGAGGAGGCGCGGCACATCGGCTTCGCCCACCACTACCTGCGGCGGCGGGCGGGCGAGGCTGGGAGGTTCCAGCGCTTCTGGCTGTCCCTCGCCCTTCCGCTGATCATGCGGGTCCTGGGCGACGTGATCATGAAGCCGAGCCGGGCGCAGCGACGCGCCCTCGGCATCCCGAGGAGCGCCGTACGCCAGGCCTTCTGGCGGGATCCCGTCTCGCGCAAGGACCTGCGCGACACGTTCTCCGACGTACGGATGCTGGCCGAGGAGATGGGGCTGATGACGCCGGCCGGCCGCTGGATGTGGCGCCGGTGCGGGATCGACGGCCGGCCCGCGCGCTTCCGCAGCGAGCCCGTGCGCGCCTCCTCCTGACCGCCTCCTGACCGCGCGGCGGCCCCGGCGCGTTAGCGTTGCTGCCCGGAGCGAGGAGGTCGGATGGCCACTGCGGGGATCGACGGCCGCCAGCTGCGGTGGGAGCGTCACAAGGACGACCGCCGCCGGCTGATCGTCGAGGCGGGCCTCGCGGTCATGGCCTCCGAGGGCGCCGGCGCCGAGGTCAGGATCCAGCAGATCGCCGACCGTGCCGCCATCAACCGCTCGGCGATCCACCGGCTGTTCGCGAGCCGCGAGGAGCTGGACGCGGCGCTCCAGGCCGCCATCGCCGCCCGGGTCGCCGACGTGGTGCTCGACTCGATCGTCCTCGACGTACCTCCGCGCGAGGTCGTCCGCCGCGTGGTCCACGCCTTCGTCGAGTGGGCGCTCGAGCACCCGGCCTGGCTCCACTTCGTCGCGAAGCCGATCGCGACCGCGGACGAGGCGCCGCTCGCGCTCGCGCTGGGCACCCTGACCGAGCGGCTGGTCGTGGTCGTCGGCGGCATCCTCGAGGCGCTCGGCGCGGAACTGGCCCCCGATGACGCCGACTTCGTCGACCCGTGGCTCTTCGGTGCCGTGAGTGCCGGCCTGCAGTCGGTCCAGCGATGGATGGCCCGTACGCCGCGCCGGCCCGGCACCCGCGCCTTCGTCGTGTCGCTGTCCGACGCGTTCTGGTTCCAGGCCGACGGCCTGGCCCGGGAGCGGGGGGTGGAGCTGCCCGAGGGGCCGCTCGACGCCGCCCTCGGCGGGGCGCCCGCGACGGACCACTGACGGACTCGTCACGTCGGTCCTTCCTCAGGAGACGGCAGGCGTTCCCGTCGGACGTCGGACCACGTGATCCATCTCCGGGCGCCCCCTGCCGGCTGGAGGTGGTGGTAGCGCGCCCTTGCCAGAATAATCTATAACCTTTAGGTTATCCGCCATGAGGGCGCGATGGTGGTGGGCGGCGGCCGTGGTAGGTGCGGGCGGCGCGATCGGAAGCTGGATCGCCGGCGGCTCGGATGATCCTGTACGCCGGCCGCGGACCCTTGCCGCGCCCACCTGGACCGACACCGACTGGGATGCGTCGGTCCGCACGTACTGGCACGAGTCGACGCGCGTCCGCTACCTCGACTGCGGGGTCGGGCCGACGCTGGTGCTGCTGCACGGGATGGGCTGCTGCTGGGAGTGGTGGCTCGAGTGCCTGCCGGCGCTGACCCGGCACTGCCGCGTCATCGCGGTCGACACGCCGGGCTTCGGTGAGTCGACCTGCCTGCCGAGCCCGGCGACGATGTCCGACTACGCCGATGTGGTCGCCGGAGTCCTGGCGCATGCCGGGGCCCCTGCCGGCGTCGTGGCCGGCCACTCGATGGGAGGCCTGGTGGCGCTCGGCCTCGCCCGTCGGCACCCTGAGCTGGTGACCCGGCTCGTCCTCGTCGACTCGGGTGGCGTGCCGATGAGCGAGCGGCGACTGAAGGTCGTCCTGTCCGTACTCCGCGGTGCCCAGCGGATCTTCTCGCACCCTCGTGTCGTCGACCTGCTCGTCCGCAGCCGCACCGCTCGCTCCGTCCTCCTGCGAGGCGCGATGCGCGATCCCGGCTGCATGTCCGACGAGCTTGCGGCGGTCATCGTGCCCAAGCTGGGAGCGGCGGGGTACGCCGACGCCATCACGGCATCGGCTGCCGCCGTACGCGACTCCGTCCCTGAGCAGGTCCTGCATCCGACGCTGCTCATCTGGGGCGAGCGTGACCCGTTCGCGCCGCTCAAGACCGCTGAGGAGATGCTCGCCCGCCTGCCCGCCGGCCGACTCGAGGTCATTCCGGGCATCGGTCACACGCCGCTGGTCGAAGCGCCTGAGGTGCTCACGAAGCTTCTCCTCCAGCTTCGGTACGACGACGCCGGCGTCCCTTCCCGCAGCACCGAGAGGAACAACTGATGTCCAAGAAGGAATCGCCGCTCACCTGGGGTGGGGGGCAGCAGATGTCCGAGTTCGAGGCCACCATGTGGCGTGCGAACAAGCACCCGGAGAACTCCACCCAGGGCGGTGTGCTCGAGGTGCTCGCGGGCACGCCGGACTGGGACGAGCTCGTGGCCTGGCACGAGTTCGGGCTGTCCGAGTTCCCGCGCTTCCGGCAGAAGGTCGTCGAGCCGGCCCTGCCGCTCGGGCCGCCGGTCTGGGTCGACGCCGACTTCGATCTCTCCCGGCACCTCGAGCGGGTGGACCTCGGGGGTTCGGCCACCCACGAGGAGCTGCTGGCATGTGCCGCCAAGCTGGCGCTCGTCGCACTCGACCCGGCCCTCCCGCCGTGGCGGGGCCATCTGATCGAAGGGCTCGACGGGGGACGGTCGGCGTACTTCCTGATCGTCCACCACTGCCTGATGGACGGTCACGGCAGCGTGCAGCTCTTCAGTGACCTGCACAGCCGGACGGCCGATCGGGTCGCCGCGGTCCGTAAGGCCGCTGCGGGCCGGACGCCGACACCCGTCGACGTGGCGGTCGGTCAGGCAGCACAGCGTGTCCTCGGCCTGCCGAGGCTCGCCAAGGGTGCGCTGGGTGTGGCGGCTGGCGTGGCCAGGGACCCGGTCGGGTCGGCGAGGTTCGTCGGCTCCATGGGTCGGGTCCTGGCGCCTCCGACACCCGGGAAGTCCGAGCTGCTCCGCGCCGGCCAGCGGACCAACTGGGCCTACGGCACCCTCACCTGCGACCTCGCCGAGCTCAAGGCGGCGGGCAAGGCGGTCGACGGCACGATCAACGACGCCTACGTCGCGGCGATCCTCGGCGGTCTGCGGCGCTACCACGAGCTGGCCGGCAAGCCGATGGGCGACGTCGTCATCAACATGCCGGTCTCGATGCGCAACGACGGCGACAGCAAGGGTGGCAACAGGTTCGCCCCGGCCTTCATCAGTGCGCCGGGGTCGATCGCCGACCCGGCCGAGCGGATGCGCGAGCTCAAGAAGGTCGTACGCCGCGCCAGCAGCGAGCCTGCCCTCGACGTGTTCTCCCTGGTGCTCCCGGTCCTCAACCGCGCGCCCTCCCAGATCCTCACCCCGCTCTTCACGAGCATGCAGAACCGGACCGACGTCACCCTCAGCAATGTGCCCGGGGCGCGCGAGGAGTCGAGGCTCCTCGGGATCGTCATCGACGAGATCTTCTACTTCGGACCGCTGCCCGGGTCCCCGGTCATGGTGGTGCTGCACTCCCACGTGGGCAAGGCCTGCATCGGCGTCAACTGCGACGGCGACGTCTTCGACGCGCCGGTCCTCATGGCGTGCCTCCAGGAGGGCCTCGACGAGGTGCTCGCACTGGGGAGGTGAGTCAGATCGCTCCTCCCCGGTCACGGAGGACGTCGCGACGGCGAGGTGGAGGCCGGGGAGAATGACCGGGGTCACAGGTGTTGACACGGTCACATCCCGTCATAGACTAACGGCATTAGATTAACAGGCAGGCTCGGGCGCCCCGGCAGCTGACGAAACACGAGGAGTGTCATGGCACATTCACTGGTCTCCGCCCTGCGTTGGTGGGGTACGACGAAGGGTGCCGAGACGGCTGTCGTCGTCGGGGACGACCGGGTGTCCTTCGCTGATCTCCACCACTGGAGCAGCCGGGTGGGACGTGCCCTCGCGGCTCGCGGGGTGGCTCGTGGCGAGCGCGTGTGCGTGCTCGGCGCCAACTCGATGGAGTGGGTCGGGGCTGGTCTGGGTGTCCAGAAGGCAGGCGCCGTCCTGGTTCCGCTGAACCCTCGTCTCGTGGCTCCGGAGCTGACCAAGATCATCGGTGAGGCCGGCGCGGTCGCCGTGGTCGCGGCGCCCGAGTTCCGCGGGGTCCTCGAGGACGTCTCCGCCCTGGGTGCGGAGTTCGACGTCATCGGCTTCGAGGAGATCGCCGACCTGCGCGACGGCGACGCGGACGACTTCGTCGTCGAGATCGAGCCGGACGACCCGACGATCATCCTCTTCACCAGCGGCACGACGGGCCTGTCCAAGGGCGTCATCTGCACCAACAGGACCCTGCTCAGCATCGTCTTCGAGGCGTCGCTGACCGAGGAGGGCCTGCGGCCGGGTGGCAGTGAGCTGATGCTCCTCCCGCTCGCCTTCACCCCCGGCCTCGTCTGGGGACTCTGCATGTGCACGGTGCTCGGCAGCACGATGTGGCTGGAGAGGGACATCAATCCCTCGCGGGCCGTCGGTCTCATCGAGAAGAACAAGATCGGCACGCTGTTCGGCGTCCCCTTCATCTTCGAGGCGCTCATGAAGGCCCCCGAGTTCGAGTCGGCCGACCTCTCCTCGCTCGTCTCCGCGTTCACCGGCGGCGCCGCTGTGTCCGTCGCGATGCTCGAGGCGTACGCCGCCAAGGGCGTCAAGCTCCGCCAGATCTACGGCATGACCGAGGCGGGCGGTGTCGCGACCGCGACGCTGGCCAAGGACTTCGCCGAGCACCCCGAGACCTGCGGCACCGGGTCGATCTTCACCGAGGTCAAGGTCGTCCGCGAGGACGGCACCGAGTGCGACCCGGGTGAGCCCGGTGAGGCCATCCTGCGCGGCCCCGGTGTCACCCCGGGCTACTGGAACGACGAGGAGAACACCAAGAAGGCGCTGCGCGACGGGTGGCTGTACAGCGGTGATCTCTGCACCACCACGGAGGACGGCCGGCTGAGGTTCCTCGAGCGGCTCAAGGACCTGATCATCTCGGGCGGGATCAACGTGTCGCCGGGTGAGATCGAGCAGGTCATCGCATCGGTCGACGGCGTCGCCGAGGTCACGGTGCTCGCCGCCGCCGACGAGAAGTTCGGGGAGACGCCGGCCGCCATCGTCGTACGCTCCGGCGACGTGACGACCGAGGACATCCTGGAGAGGTGCCGCACCCAGCTCGCCAAGTACAAGGTGCCGAGCTATGTCGTGTTCAGGGATGAGCCGCTTCCGCGCCTGGGCAGCGGCAAGATCGCCAAGGTCGCACTCCGTGAGGAGTACGCCGACATCCCGGGCGCCTACGCCAAGGCGCCGTAGCCACCCAGCTCTCCCACCCTGCCGCCGGGTCGTTGCGCCCCTGAGCCAGGCGCCGACCGGTCACGGCGGCGGGTGGGAGCTTCACCCGCCGAGGACGGCCAGCCCGGCCTCGAGGTACGGCGCGACGGCACGCGCCGCAGTGTCGGACCCGGCGTCTCCGCCCGCGACACGGTGTCGGTGGCTGATGCCGGCGGTGATGACCGCGACCTTGAAGTAGGCCAGCGCCAGGTGGAACTCCCAGTTGGTCAGCTCCACCCCGCCCGCGGCGGCATAGCGCTCGGCGAGCGCATGTGCGTCGGGGATCCGGGGGCTGGTCCATGCTGCCGCGAAGCCGAGCACGTCGTCGAAGGCGGGAAGGCGGTAGGCGCACATCATCGCGACGTCGGCGACGGGATCGCCGATGGTCGACAGCTCCCAGTCGACGATGGCCGTGACGGCGGGCGGGGTCGCGTCGAAGTCGATGAGCGCGTTGTCGATCCGGTAGTCGCCGTGGATCACCGCGCTCCGGGGCTGGTCCGGGATCGATCGGCTGAGGCCTCGGATCAGTTCGGTGGCCGCCGACCCGCATCCGGTTTCGGCTCCGACGATCTCCCATTGACCGCCCCAGCGCCGGAGCTGCCGTTCGGCGTACGCGTCGCTGCGACCGAACCCCGACAGCCCGACTGCGGGCACGTCGACGCGGTGCAGCGCGGCGAGCGAGGTGACCAGGCTGTCGATCGCCTGGTCGATGTCCCCGTCGTCGATCGGGTCCAGGTCGTCCTGGGAGCTGATCGCGGACCCCGCAGCGAACCCGGTCACCGCGAAGTCGCAGCCGAGGACCTCGTCCTCGACCTTGAGGGCGACGGCGAGAGGTACGGGAACATCCGTCGGCCCGAGCGCGCTGACGACCCTGAACTCCCGGGCGACGTCGTGCGCGGACGGGGTACGCCCGACGCGCGGCGGCATCCGGAGCACCCACTTCGGCCCGGCGGCGTCGGACAGCAGGGCCGTGACGTTGGAGCGGCCCCCGGAGAGCCTCTTCGCCGTGAGCGTGCCGTCGACCGGGGTGCCGGCGTCGGTGATCGCCGACCTGACCGAGACCAGCTCGGCCGGCGAGAGAACCTCGGTCACCTGCTTCCGCCGTACTGCTGCACGGAGCGGCGGGCGATCGACCAGCGGTGCACCTCGGAGGGGCCGTCGTAGATGCGGAACGGCCTGATCTCACGCGCGATCTTCGCGATCGGCAGCTCGTTGGAGATGCCGAGGCCGCCGCACATCTGGGTGGCCCTGTCGACGACCCGATGGAGGGCCTCCGCCGCGAACGTCTTGGCGATCGAGGTCGTCCGGGAGGCGTGGCCCCCCAGGTCGAGCTCCCGGCACGCCTCCATGAGCAGCGCCCGCGTCGCGGCGAGATCGATCTCGTTGTCCGCGATCATCTGCTGCATCATGCCGAGGTCGGCGAGCCGGCTGCCGAACGCCTCACGCCCGGCGACGTGGCGGACCGCCACCTCGTGGGCGCGTTGCGCAGCGCCCGTCCACCGCATCACATGGGTCATGCGCGCAGGGCCGAGGCGGACCTGGGCGTAGCGGAAGCCCTCGTCGACACCTCCGAGGACGGCGTCAGCGCCGAGGTGGACATCGGCGAAGCGCATCTCGCAATGCCCGCCGAGCATCGACTTGTCGGTCGTCCCGATGTGGCGCACGACCTCGACGCCGGGGGCATCCGCATCGACCAGGAACATGGTCGCGCCTCCGCGATCGCCGGGCACGCCGCTCGTGCGGGCCATGACGATGAAGAAGTCCGCCCCGTCGGCGCCGGTGATGAACCACTTGTGGCCGTTGAGGACCCACCCGTCGCCCGTCTGCTGCGCGGACGAGAGAAGGGCCGACGGATCGGCGCCCGCACCGGGTGCCGGCTCGGTCATGGCGAAGGCCGACCGCTTGGCTCCGCGCGCGAGGGGATCGAGGTACCGCTCGCGCTGGGCGGCCGACGCGACGTGCGCGAGCAGGTGGATGTTGCCCTCGTCGGGTGCGTTGATGTTGAGCGCGACCGGACCGAACACCGACCGGCCGGCCGCCTCGAAGATGCCGGCCCGGTCGACCATGGTGAGCCCGAGGCCGCCGTGCTCGACAGGTGCGTGGGGCGCGAACACCCCGGCGGCCTTGGCGGCGTCCTGGAGCGTACGCCGGAGGGCCTCGCCGCCCGCAGCCTCGATGTCGCCGTCGTACTCGTCGTCGATCGGCAGGACGTGCTCGTCGATGAAGGCGCGGGTGCGGTCGAGGAGATCGATGGTCATGAGGTTCATGCTGGTCCCTTCCGGGGGCGGTTCGGGCCGCGTCTCGGCCGTCGCGACAGTCGCGATGTCGGCGCGGCGCCATGCGGATGGAGCCGTCGAGGCGGGTGACTCGGAGTCGGGCATCGGGTCTCTAGATGATGTGCTGCACCACGGCCGTCCCTGGCTGCGGCGGGCGGGACCGGACCACGCTGATGCTCGTCATGGAGAGCACCACGAGGTCGTCCTGGTCGATGAGCAGGCCGCGGCAGTGGATGTCCGCACGGTCCGGCTTCGCCACGACGTCGACGACCTCCATCGACCCGCGGAGTGTGGAGCCCGGCCGGACCGGGTTCGGCAGCCGGAGCCGGTCGATCCCCTTGCCGGCGACGATCGCGAGGCGCGCGACGAGCTGCGGCGAGGCGAGGCTGGCGAAGAGGGCGAGGGTGTGGATGCTGCTGCCGATCACGTCGCCGAAGTGCGACGCGGCAGGGTCGACGTGGAACGGCAGGGGGTCGTACCGCCGGGCGAACTCGATGATCTCCTCGCGCGAGACGCCCACGGTCCCCAGCTCGACGTGGAACCCGATCGGCAGGTCCTCGGCGTACAGCAGGTCCGTCATCGTGGGGCGCCGTCGTGGATGGCCCCGGCCGCGAGGAGGTCCTCGATCTCGGATTCGGTCAGGCCGAGCGCCCCGGTGCTGATGTCGCGGGTGTGCTGGCCGGGTGAGGGCGCGGGCGTCGCGGGACGCACCACGACCGACTCGTACGGCGCGGTCACGTCCTCGGCCGGGAGCGGCTGGTCCAGCAGCGGGTGGTTCATCGTCGTGAAGGTTCCGCGGTGCTGCAGCTGGGGGTCGTCGAGCAGCTCGGGCAGGCGCACCATCGCCGCCGCGGGGACTCCGACGGCCTGGAGTGCCTCCATCACGGCAACGGGGGAGCGCTGCGAGGTCCAGGCCGCGACCTCGCTGCCGAGCGTGGCCGGCGAGCGCGCACCGACGATCGCTGCGAGGGTGTCGAGCTCCTCGGTCACGCGGGCGTCGATCACGCACCACTCGTCATCGCCCGCGCAGGGGAACACCCCACCGAACAGCTCGCGTCCCCGGTTTCCCACGGCGGTGACGGATCCGGGCTCCAGGTCCTCACTCGCGACGTACCCCGCCAGCTGGGTGAGCACCACGTCGGACTGGCCGAACTCGATGTGCGCGCCCCGGCCCGAGCAGCGTCGCCGCCAGAGTGCGGCGACGACGGCGAGCGCTCCGACCCTGCCGGCGACGTGGTCGGGGTAGACGGTGACGCCGTCCCAGCACTCGGTCTCATCGGGGCCGTAGCGCCACAGGCTGGAGATGCCGCACGCGGCGCGGACCAGCGGGCCGTAGCCGAGTCGCGCGGCCCAGGGACCCTTCGAGCTGAAGGCGGCGCTCTCGACGACGATGAGGTCGGGACGCAGGGCCGTGAGGTCGTCGTAGGAGATCCCGAGAGAGGCGAGCGTCCCCGGCTTGAAGTTGGACAGGACGACGTCCGCCGTCGCGGCGAGCTCGAGGAAGACCTCGCGCCCGCGGGTGGTTCGCAGATCGAGGCCGAAGCTGCGGCGGTTGCGGTGACCCCACGCGAAGGAGGCGTTCATCGCCTCGCCGCCACGGGTCTGGCGAAGGCCGTCGGGGAAGGTGAGGCTCTCGATCTTGATGACGTCCGCGCCCAGGTCGGCGAACGCCCGACCGATCTCGGCGCCGAAGACGATGACGCCGAGGTCGAGCACGCGCAGGCCCGCGAAGGGTGGCTCGTCGGCCGCTCGGGGCACTGCCGCCGGCGTACGCGCCGCCCAGGGCGCCAGTGGGTCTTCGGCGACGGAGGGCATCGGCGCGCGGAAGCCGATGCGGTCGCCGTCGAGGTCGATGCTGCCGACCGGGAGCCGGGCGTCGGTGCCCGGGAGGAGGGGGACCCGGGCGATGGTGCCGGCCTTGGTGAAGTGGTCTGCCTCGAGCGCATCGCGCACGGTCATGACCCTGGCCAGCGGGACGCCGCGACGAGCGGCCTCCTCCACCAGGGCCTCGGCGGACTCGTCGGCGAAGAGGTCCGCGATCAGCTTGCTCAGGCGAGGCCAGGCCGCGACGCGCGCGCTGATCGAGTCGTACGCCGGATCGGCGAACTCCTCCGGGGCGCCGAGCCACCCGAACATCCCGCGCCACTGGCGCTTGGCCAGGAGGCAGAGACGGACCTGGCCGTCGGCGCATTCGAAGACGGGATAGGAGTCCGCCGGCGGCCGGCCTCGTCGGAACGACCCGGACCGGCCTGCCGCCGCGGAGCCCTGGACGCCGAAGGCCGGGTCCAGGCCGACCGTCACGGACTCGTGGTGTGACATGTCGAGCTGCTGGCCCGTGCCGGTGCGAGCAGCCTCCTGCAGGGCGATGAGGGTGCACCAGGCGAGATGGGTCGCTGCGGTCGCCGCGGCGATGCCGTCCGGTGGGACCAGCGGTGGGTCGCCGGGCCTTCCGGATCGCGACATCGACCCGCTCAGTGCGAGCAGGGTGCGCTCGGTGGCCTGCCAGGTGCTGCGCGGCCCGGTCGAGCCGAACGGGCTGGAGAGCGTCACGACGAGCGCGGGGTTGGCCTCCCGCAGGCGCACGAGGTCGAGACCGGTCGCGACGTCCGCAGCGACGACCAGCGCGTCCGCAGACGTGATGAGATCGGTCAGCCTCGCTCGATCCGTGGCGGAGTCGAGATCGACCTGTCCGAGCCGCTTGTTGGCGTTGGCGACAGCCCGCCGGATCTCGGTCAGCGAGGTCTCGGAGCCCCGGGGGCTCTCGTCGGCTGCCAGGCGGACCTTGACCACGTCCGCACCGAGGTCTGCGAGCAGCCGGGCGCCGTCCTCGGCGACGGGATCCCCCAGGTCGACGATCCGAACCCCCGAGAGGGGCAGCGCGGTCAGCTCAAGCACGGCGGCTCCTTGCAGTTGTGCGGCCAGACCCCGTTAATCTAATGGCAATCGGTTTCTGTGACCAGTCCCCGTTCGAGCCGCCGAGGAGGCACCCGTGAACGAGCAGCCCGTGACCTACGAGGTCCGCGACGGGATCGGCGTCATCTCGCTCAACCGGCCCGACAAGGGCAACGCGATGACGCTGGCTCTCTGTGCGGGGCTCTTCGACGCCTTCGACCGGGCGGACCGCGACGACGAGGTCGGGGTCGTCCTGCTGCGCGGCAACGGTCGTCACTTCTGCGTGGGCGCGGACCTGGAGAAGGGCTTCCACTCGAAGGTCTCCGGGCCGACGGAGGAGCAGGCGGAGTTCGTCGATCGCTTCGGGAGCATCGCGGGAGTGCCGCGCGATGCGGGCGGCGTCGTGACGATGCGGATCGCCGCCATGCTCAAGCCTGTGGTCGCCGCGGTCCGTGGTGCTGCGGTCGGTGGCGGCGCGACGATGCTGCTTCCCTGCGACCTCCGCGTGATGGGTGACGGTGCGCAGGTCGGCTTCCTGTTCGGCCGGCGCGGGATGCTCGCCGAGTCGGCGTCGAGCTGGTTCCTGCCGCGCCTGGTGGGGATGACGAACGCCGCGGACTGGGTTCTCACCGGCCGGATGGTCGACGCGGCCGAGGCGCGGACCGCCGGACTGGCGACCCGGGTCGTCCCTGACGAGGAGCTCGATGACGCAGCCGAGGCACTGGCTCGCGACGTACTCACGAACACCTCGCGAGTCGCGACCGCGCTCTCACGCCAGCTGCTCTGGTCGGGGCTCTCGCACGCTTCGCCGTGGGCGTCGCACGCGGTGGAGTCCCGAGGTGTGTTCGACCTGCCGGCGAAGGCGGACGTCCGCGAGGGCGTCGCGTCCTTCCTGCAGAAGCGTGCCGCGGCGTTCCCGATGCGCGTGCCGAGCGACTACCCCGACTATGGACCGCGCTGGCCTGGCCCCGCTGCCGGCTGATGCTCAGAAGGACGTGAGTCCGCCGTCGACCGTCAGGGTGGTCCCGGTGACGTACGTCGATGCCGGGCTCGCCAGGAAGAGCAGTGCCGCATCGAGCTCCTCCTGCCGGCCGAACCGGCGCATCATCGACTGCTCGGCCACCATCTGCCGCAGCACTTCGCCCTCGCCCGCGGTCATCTCCGAGTCGAAGTAGCCCGGGCACAGGGCGTTGACGCGGATGCCGCGCCGATCCGACCACTCTCCGGCGAGGTCGCGGGTGAGCCCGATGACACCGGCCTTGCTCGCGGCGTACGCCGCCTGCGGGAACCTCGGTGCCACCTGGCCGAGGACGCTCGACACGTTGACGATCGACCCGCCGTTCTCCATCACGCGTGCGCAGGCCTGTGCCATCCAGAAGACTCCGTTGAGGTTGACGTCCACGAGACGCCGGAATCCTTCGGGCGTCTCCTTGAGCGCCGAGACGGCGCTGCCGAGCCCGGCGTTGTTGACGAGTACGTCGATTCGGCCCGTCGTCGCGATGGCGGCCCGGGTGACCTCGGCGCAGTCCGTGGGGTCGGCCACGTCGGCGGTGACCGCGATCGCTTGTACGCCGTGGTCCTGTGCGATGCGCCGCGCGAGGGCCTCCACCCTGTCCGTTCGTCGTGCGGCGAGCACCACGTCGGCGCCCGCCGAGGCGAGGGCCGCCGCGAACCCGGCGCCGAGACCGGAGCTCGCTCCGGTGATCACCGCGGTCTGTCCGTCGAGCCGGAATCGGTCGATAAGGGTCACGTCGGCTCCTGTGCATCCGTTGTCTAATCTAATGTCGTTAGGATAACGTAGCTCACTATGCCGGAGAGCTCGATGAAGATGCGCATCCGATCGCGCAGCGAGGTGGCCGACGGGGTCGTGCACCTCGTGATGGAGGCGGTCGGCGGCGGCGACCTGCCCTCCTGGCAGCCCGGCGCCCATGTGGACGTGCGGATCGCGGAGGACCTGGTCCGGCAGTACTCGCTCTGCGGCGACCCGCGCCGGCGCGACGTCTGGGAGATCGGCGTGCTCCGCGTCGCGGACGGCCGCGGGGGCTCGATCTGCATCCACGACGACCTGGTCGACGGTGCGACCGTGGAGGTCGTCGGGCCGCGCAACCACTTCGCGCTCGAGCCCGCTCCGGCGTACCTCTTCATCGCGGGGGGCATCGGCATCACGCCGATCCTGCCGATGGTCCGGGAGGCCGAGGCGGGCGGCGCCGACTGGCACCTGGCCTACGGCGGGCGCACGCGATCGTCGATGGCCTTCGCGAGCGACCTCCTCGAGCGGTACGCCGATCGCGTGGTCCTCGCGCCGCAGGACGAGTGCGGGCTTCTCGACCTGTCCGCGCTCCTCGGCCCGGTCGTGCCGGGGCGACGGATCTACGCGTGCGGCCCGGAGCCGCTGCTCGTCTCTCTCGAGGCGGCGATGGCCCGACGTGACGGCGAGACCCTGCACCTGGAGCGGTTCAGCCCCAAGGAGCTGCCGGCCTCGACCGGCGGATCGTTCGAGGTCGAGGCGTCGGCGTCCGGTGTCGACGTCACGGTCGAGGAGGACGAGTCGATCATCGACGCGCTTCAGCGGGTGGGCGTCTCGGTCGACTTCTCCTGCCGTGAGGGGACCTGCGGCACCTGCGAGGTGGCCGTCCTCGACGGGGTGCCGGAGCACCGCGACAGCGTCCTCACGCCCGAGGAGCAGGCCGAGAACGACTGCATGATGATCTGCGTGGGCCGTTGCCTCCAGGGCCCGCTTGTCCTCGACATCTGATTGTCGCCACTCCGCCTCCGGGCGCTTGCCACTCGTAGCCTAATGCCATTAGATTGAATCAGCGGTGACGTCGATCGTCGGAGCCGCCGAGAGGAGTCCCCGTGAGCACCGCCGTCGATCCACCGGTCGTCACGACCGAGACCGCCGACCACGTCGCTGTGATCCGCATCAATCGACCGGAGGCGAAGAACGCCGTGAACCCGGCGGTGGCGACAGGGCTCGGCAACGCCGTCGCCGACGCCGACGCCGACCCTGAGGTCCGGGTCATCGTCGTCACCGGAACCGGCGACTCCTTCTGTGCGGGGGCCGACCTGAAGGCCCTGGGCCGCGGTGAGTCGCTGGAGGCCGAGGGGCATCCCGAGTGGGGCTTCGCGGGCTATGTCCGGCACTTCGTGGAAACCCCGACGATCGCGGCGGTCAACGGGTTCGCGCTCGGGGGTGGCACCGAGATCGTGCTCGCCTCCGACCTGGCCGTGCTCGACCCGGGGGCCCAGCTGGGGCTTCCCGAGGTCAAGCGCGGGTTGATGGCCGCCGCGGGCGGCGTCGTACGCATCCAGCGCCAGGTGCCGCTCAAGAGGGCGCTCGAGATCGCGTTGACCGGGGACGCGATCGATGCCGAGACCTGCGTCGCGTGGGGCCTGGCCAACGCCGTGTCCGCGCCCGGCCAGGTCGTCGAGGCGGCGCTCGCGCTGGCGGCGCGGATCGCGGTGAACTCGCCCGTGTCGGTACGGGAGAGCAAGCGGATGGTGCACCGCACGGCGGTGCTCGGGTCCGACTGGGACGACGACGCCTGGCAGCTGAACGGCAGGGCGGTCGGGCGCGTCTTCCGCTCCGAGGACAGCCGTGAGGGGATCAAGGCCTTCGCCGAGAAGCGCGCCCCGAAGTGGACGGGCAAGTGAGATGAGCGAGTTCCGCAAGGGCGTCGACCGCCTCGTCGTCATCGGAGGATCGCTCGGAGGCGCCAAGGCGGCCGAGCAGGCCCGCCAGCTCGGGTTCCAGGGCTCGGTCACGGTGATCAGCGCCGAGGAGCACGCGCCCTATGACCGGCCGCCGCTGTCGAAGGACTTCCTCGTCGCCGAGGAGGATCTCGGCCTCGTCGAGCACATCGACGACCCCGAGGGCCAGGGGATCGATCTGCGTCTCGGTGTCACTGCCGTCGGTCTGGACCCCCGCAGCCGCATCGTGCGAACGAGCGCCGGCGAGGTCGAGTACGACGCCGCCATCATCGCGACCGGTGCGCACCCGCGCAGCCTGGGGCTGGGCGAAGACCTGAGCGGCATCACGGCGCTCCGGACCGCGTCGGACGTCGCGCGGATCCGGGAGCGGCTGCAGCCGGGCGCGCGGGTGGTCGTCATCGGTGCCGGGTTCATCGGCGGGGAGGTGGCCTCGAGCGCCATCGCACGAGGAGCGGAGGTGACCCTGGTCGAGGCGGCGCCGCTCCCGTTGGAGCGGGCCGTCGGATCGCTGGTCGCCGAGCGACTCGCCGTGCTCCACCGCCAGTACGGCGCCGACCTCCGCACGCGTGCTCGTGTCCGTGACATCACCGGTGAGCACCACGTCGAGTCGGTGGTTCTCACCGACGGCACGGTCCTGCCGGCCGATCTCGTGGTCGTCGGCATCGGCGTGGATCCGGCGGTCGGCTGGCTGCGCGGATCCGGCGTCCTGGTGAGTGACGGTGTCGCCTGCTCGCGGTACCTCGAATCGACGGTGCCGGGTGTCTACGCCGCCGGGGACGTCGCTCGGTGGGTCAACGGCTGGAGCGGTAGGTCCACCCGACTGGAGCACTGGACGTCGACGATCGAGCAGGCGGAGCTCGCGTGCCGCAATGCGCTCCTCGTCGAGCGTGAGACCTGCTCGATCGTCCCCTACTTCTGGTCGGAGTGGTACGGCCATCGCTTCCAGATGCTGGGCGAGGCCGCGGACGAGGTCGAGCTGGGCGCCGGCGGAGGAGCCACGGACCCGTTCCTCGCGCGCTACCGCTTCGAGGGCCACTTCGTCGGCGGCTTCTCCCTCGACTCGGGCGGGCAGCTGATGAGGCAACGCCGTGCGATCACCGCTCGGGGTGCGTGGGAAGACGTGCTGACGACGCCCGCCGTCGCCGGCCGGGGATGATCGGAGTCTGCTGATGGTCGCCATCGTCGTCCTGCTCGCCGCCGCTGTGCTGCTCGTCGTCGGCTGGGTCACCGACAGCGATGCCCAGCTGATCGCGGCGTGCGTTCTGGCTGGGCTCGTAGCGGTCGCCCTGATCGCTGATCACCTCCTCCGGCGTGACTCGGCAGGGTTGGCTGCCGGGACGACGGTCGCCTCGGAGGCCCGGGCGCAACCTGATCCGGCGGCCGAGGATCCGGCTGTCGACGACGACGCGTGGGTGGGGCCGGGTACGGCGCAGGAGCTGCCGGTCGCCGCCGCAGGCGAGGTCGGCGAGAGCGAGACCGGCGACGCTCAGGGCGTCGTGTTCGTGCCCGGGCGGATGACGTTCCACCGTCCCGGCTGTCGCACGGTCGAGGGCAAGAGCGTCGGACGCGGTTCGCGGGCCGATCTCGAGGGCGCGGGCATGAATGCGTGTCGCTCCTGCTTCACCGCGTGATCCGCCGGTTTCCGGCGCCGGCGACCTCGGAGGGTTGCAGGGCGAACGGGCCGGCAGTAATTTAATGACGTTAGGTTTATCGGGACGGGCTGCAGGAGGCGACCATGTCAGCAGAGATGAATGTCGATCGGGAGATGCGGATCCGTCGAGCCCTTCAGCACCTGAGGGACGACACGACCGACCAGGTCGAGGCGGTCGAGTACTTCGACGCCAGCGAGTTCACCGACGCCGAGCTTGCCCAGCGCGAACGCGATCTGGTCTTCGGGCAGGTGCCGACGATCGTCGCTCACGGGTCCGAGATCGCGAAGACGTATGACTTCAAGACCGTCCGGATGCCGCGGAACAACGTCATCGTCTCCCGTCAGAAGGACGGGTCGGTGAAGGCGATGGTCAACCTCTGCCGTCACCGCGGAGCCCTCCTCGAGGACGAGGCCTGCGGGAAGCGCAGGTTGTTCTCCTGCCCGTACCACCGCTGGTCCTACGACATCGACGGGTCGCTCCGGACCGTCACCCGCGACAACACCGTCGGCGAGGTGGAGAGGGAGAAGCTCGGCCTGATCGAGCTGCCGTGCGAGGAGCGACATGGCTTCGTGTGGATCGTCGACCGAGCCGGCGCCGAGATCGACGTAGCGGCCTGGCTGGGTCCCGAGATGGACGAGATCCTGGCGAGCTACTCGCTCGACACGTTGAGCTGCGTCAGGTTCGACGACTTCTGGGAGCCGGTGAACTGGAAGATCATGCAGGATGCGTTCCTGGACGGCTACCACATCCAGTACGCCCATCCGAACACCGCAGGCAAGATCATCCACACGAACGTCATGGCGTTCGAGGACTACGGCAACCACTCGCGGTTCGTCGCTCCACGCAAGACGATCGACCGCTGGCTCGACGAGGATCCAGGCGACCAGAGCCTGGTCAAGTACGTCACCGAGACGCACTGGCTCGGCCCCAACAGCACGCTGCTCAAGCAGCCCGACCACTTCCAGCTGCTGACCTTCCGTCCCCACCCCAGCGACCCTGGGCAGTCGGTCATGGAGATGCGGCTCATCGTCCCTTCTGCCGCAGATGCCGGCATGGACGAGGAGAAGTGGACCCGCCTCTGGGAGAAGAACTGGCAGATCCTGATCGACGTCCTCTATGAGGAGGACTTCCCCGTGCTGCGCAACTCCCAACAGGGGATGACCAGCCAGAGCGCCGGGCAGATGGTGCTCGGCCGCAACGAGGTCGCCAACCACGTCTTCCGACGAACCATCCAGCGCCTCGTCCAGGCCGGCGGCGACTCCGCAGCCGGATGATCGAGTACGGCTGGCACCTGTCCGTCCCGGACCGTCTCCGGGGCGAGCTCGATGGGATGCTCGCGGACGCAGTCGCCTACGACGCCGAGGCCGGGTTCTCGACCGTCGGGGGAGTGGCTGACGCCGGACCCGGCATGGTGCATCTGATCGCCACCATGCCCCCCAAGGGGCAGCGTGGGCGCGCCGACCTCGACGCGCTGCCCGATGCCGAGATCGTCGCCTATCTCCGGCTCGAGGGGGAGGGCGATGACGTCGCTGCCCAGCTGCTGGTGCGCAAGGAGTTCCGCTCTCTCGGTGTGGCCACCCTGCTCTCGGAGCGGCTTCGCGATGAGCCCGAGGGATGGGCGGCGCAGCCTCAGCTCCGACGGGTCCGCGGTTGGTCCCATGGCTCACACCCGGCCGCAAGCCGTCTTGCCGCGCGCTTCGGCGCGCAGGTCGAGCGTGAGCTGTTCCGGACGATCCGTCCCCTCCGACCGGACGACCGGGTCGGCGGTGCTGAGGCGAGTGGCGACATCGCCGACGGTTCGGTGGATCCGCCGACGACGGACCCCCACGCCGTCGGCATCGCGCCCGAGCACGCCGCACTGCTGCACGCTCCCGGCGTCCGGGTCGTGCGAGGCAGGGGCGGGGACGTCGTCGTACGCCGGGGCGACTCGGCCGAGGCGCTGCTCCAGCTGACGCCGTCGGAGGATCCGGAGCGGCTCGACGACCTCCTCGTGCTGGGGCTCCGCCAGGCGAACGCGATGGGTGCCCGTCTCGCCGTCCTCTATGTCGACGCACGCGAGGAGCAGCTCCTGCTGCACCTGTCGCGGGAGCTCGGCTTCTTCCACGATCAGACCGACTGCAGCTACGTCCTGGCTCTTCCGCCGGCGTTCTGACGCCTTCCGGTGCGGTCGTTGTGACGAGGGCCACCGATGACTCTTGACACAGAAAAACTAACGACATAAGTTTTCCGACAGTTCTCCCTCGCCTTCTCCGGGGATGGCGAGCTCCTGACATCGCGTGAGCGGAAGGACAGATTCGATGCGTAGGTTCCGCAACTTCATCGACGGCCGGTGGGTCGATGGGGCGGGTGCCCTCCCGGTGGACGACCCGTCGACCGGCGAAGTCTTCGGTGAGGTCCCCGACTCCGACGCCACGTCCGTCGCATCCGCCGTCGAGGCCGCCCGCCGGGCGTTCGACCAGGGCCCGTGGCGCCGGCTCACCGTCGAAGCGCGGGCTGACATGCTCCGCGCCCTCGCATCGGCGCTCGAGGCGAACTTCGACACCCTGGTCGATGACCTGATCGCCGACACGGGCGCCACCGCGCGCTTCTGCCCGATGCTCCAGGTCGGGGCGCCGATGGCGCACCTCCGCGACTTCGCGGACATGGCACCGATCCTCAGCGGCCCCGAGGCGTTCCCGATCGACACCAATCCGGGCTTCGGTCAGTGGGAGCTGCACCGCGAGCCGCACGGCGTCGTCGGTGCGTTCACGCCGTACAACTTCCCGCTCTTCATGTGCGTGTGGAAGGTCGCACCGGCGCTGCTCGCCGGCAATACCGTCGTGCTCAAGCCTTCACCGCTGACGCCAATCGGACCCGAGGCTCTGGCCGAGGCGGCGGTCGCGGCGGGCCTGCCGCCGGGCGTGCTCAACATCGTCCATGGCGACCGCGTCGCGGGTGAGGCCCTCGTCGCGCACCCTGATGTCGACATGGTCACCTTCACCGGCAGCACCGCCGTCGGTACCCAGGTCATGGCATCCGCGGCGGCGACCGCCAAAGAGGTGGTCCTCGAGCTGGGCGGCAAGTCGCCGGCCCTGATCCTGCCCGACGCCGACGCCGAGCTGGCGGTCCGCGGCACGCTCTTCAGCAGCCTCATGCACGCCGGTCAGGCCTGCGTCGCGACGACCCGGATGCTCGTGCCGAGCTCCCGCTACGCCGAGTTCTGCGCCCTTCTCGAGGCCCGCGCGTCGGTGCTCCAGCTCGGTCCCGCCCAGGAATTCACCACCGACGTGGGCCCGGTGATCTCGGCTGCCGCCCGCGCCAAGGTCGAGAAGTTCATCAGCGCCGGCCTCGAGCACGGTGCACGCGCGCTGGTCGGCGGCGGTCCGGTGGCCGATCTCCCGAGCGGCGGCCACTACGTCGCACCGACCGTGTTGGTCGACCTCGACAACGACAACCCTGCGGCGCACGAGGAGATCTTCGGGCCCGTGCTGTCGGTCATCCGATACTCCGACGTCGAGGATGCGATCCGCATCGCCAACGACACCCGCTACGGTCTCGCCGCCGCTGTCTGGGGCGCCGACCTCCAGCGGGCGCGCGAGGTCGCTCTCCGGGTGCGCGGGGGTCTCACCTGGATCAACGACGCGGCCCAGGCCGACGTACGCCGTACGCCGCTGGCGGGTCGCGGCATGAGTGGCGTGGGTGCCGAGAACGGCCGGGACGGCGTCCTCGCCTACACGAAGGTCCGCAGTCTCTACACCGACCTCGGCACGCCGCTGGACGCACGTGCCTATGGGGTCGTCGGAAGCGAATGGGAGTGACGATGAGTGACCAGGCGATGACGGCGACCGTCGACCTCGACGTCTGCAAGGGGCACGGGCGCTGCTACATGCTCGCGCCCGACATCTTCGACTGCGACGACGCCGGCTTCCCGGTCGTCATCGGTGAGGCGAACGACGACACGCAGCGTGCGCTGATCGTGAAGGCGGCCTCGAACTGTCCCGAACAAGCCATCACGGTCGTCTGAGCCGACCCAGCACAGAAGGATCCATCGTGACCGAACTCAAGGACGCCTTCAGCCCCGAGCTGCAGGTCGACTTCGACATCCACATGGCCGACGGCGTCGAGGGCGTCTTCGACACCTACGCCGAGATGCGGGCGAAGTGCCCCGTCGCCCACACGCCGCGCTACGGGGGCCACTTCGTCGTCACCACGTACGACGACATCCACGACATCGTCCGCGACGCCGGGACGTGGTCGAGCCGGATCATCAACATCCCTGACTCGATCGGCCAGGACGGCGAGATGATCCCGATCCAGATCGACCCGCCGGACCACGGCTACTACCGCAACATCATCAACCCGCTGTTCTCGCCCAAGCGCATGCGGGACCTCGAGCCGCAGATCCGCGACATCGTCAACGAGCTGCTCGACAAGATGCTGGCCAAGGGCCAGGTCGACTTCGTCGAGGACTTCGCCAGGGAGTTCCCGAGCCGTGTCTTCCTCGCGCTGATGGGCTGGAACCTCGAGGACGCCCCGAAGTTCAACCGCTGGGTCGACACCATGGTGCTCGGCGTACCGGGGGCGAGTGAGGAGGAGAACCTCGCTGTGCGCGAGGCCGCCGGCATGGAGGTGTACGCGTACTTCGCCGAGATGATCGACGAGCGCACCGAGAACCCCGGTGACGCCGACGACATCACCCAGATCCTGATGGAGAGCACGGTCGATGGCCGCGAGATCACCCAGTTCGAGATCCTCAACCTGCTCCTCCTGATGATGATCGGCGGTCTCCACACCGTCCAGGGGCAGCTCGCCCACAGCATCATCTACCTGGCCGAGCATCCCGAGGTGCGCAAGGAGCTGGTCGACGACCTCTCGCTGGTGCCGACAGCGGTCGAGGAGATGCTGCGCTACGAGTCGGCGATCTGTCCGGCGCGCGTCGCGACCCAGGACACCGTCGTGGGCGACGTACAGATGAAGGCCGGCGATCGGGTGCTGATCCCCTTCGCCGCCGCCAACCGCGACCCCGCCAAGTTCGACGACCCCGACGAGGTCGACATCGCCCGTGACCCGAACCCGCACCTCGCGTTCGGCGCCGGCAACCACCGGTGCGTGGGCTCGCACCTCGCCCGGCTCGAGCTGCGGATCGCCTTCGAGGAGATCCACACCCGGATGCCGGACTACCGCCTCGACCCGGACGCGCCGCCGGTGCGGCACCTGAGCCAGGTCAAGGGCGTGCACTCGTTGCCGCTCATCGTCGGAGAGTCGGCCTAGCCGCACCGCCGACTCCATCCGCATCACATTCATCACAAGGAGAGACCAATGGCAGTGAAGCTGGGAACCGTCGAGTTCTACCAGGCGATGGCCGACGCGCTCAACGCCGACCCCGTGTGGGCCGACAAGGGCAAGAACATCGACTTCAACATGGCCTACAAGTACGAGGCGCCGATCGAGGGCCAGTTCTACGTCAGCTTCGACAAGGGCAAGGTCGTCGCCGTGCGCGAAGCCGACCAGGATGACCTCGACCGCGCGGACTTCCTCATCAGCGGCAGCTCCGACGTGTGGCGCGGGTGCTTCGACGGCAGCATCAACCCGACCGTGGCGATGACCCGCGGCAAGCTCCGCGTGCGCGGCAAGATGGCGCAGATGCTGAAGAACATGCCAGCGTTCATGTACATCCAGGAGACGATGGGCAAGATCGAGTTCGAGTGACTTCCTCGCTCTCGTCGCGGCGCCTGTGAGCCTTCCGGCTCGGCTCCGCTCTCGAACGACCGCTGCCCCTTGTCTCCCTCCCCGAGGCATGGGGCAGCGGCCTGTCCGCACCTCGCAGCACCATCGGTGTGACGAAGATGTAAACCAAATAAGAATAGGTATTGCAATCTTCGTCACAGTCGGTTTGACTAACGGCATTAGATAAACGCCGGCTCCCGAACGGGCGCGCCGGGAAGGAAGGGCACACGATGAAGTCTCGCGCAGCAGTCCTGTTCGACGCTCCCGGCAAGTGGGAGATCGTCGAGGTCGAGGTCGACGACCCGAAGGAGTTCGAGGTCCTCGTGCGCTACGAGCACGCCGGTCTCTGCCACTCCGACGACCACTACGCGCAAGGCGACGTCCCGGCGATGTCGTACCCGTTCTGTGGGGGCCACGAGGGCGCCGGCATCATCGAGAAGGTCGGCCCCGGCGTACGCGACCTGAAGGTGGGCGACAAGGTCGTTGCCGCCTTCATCCCCGGATGCGGTCGCTGCACGTGGTGCGCCCGTGGTCAGCAGAACCTCTGCGACAACGGTGCGTACATGATGCTCGGCACCCAGCTCGACGGCACGCACCGCCTCCACCTGGAGGACGGACGCCCGGTCGGCCAATGCAGCCTCGTCTCGACGTTCTCGGAGTACTCCGTCATGCCCGAGTGGGGTGCGGTCAAGATCGACGACGACGTACCGCTCGAGGTCGCGGCGCTCATCGGCTGTGGTGTCCCCACCGGCTGGGGCTCGGCCGTCAACGCCGCAGAGGTCCGCCCGGGCCACGTCGTGATCGTCATGGGCGTCGGCGGCATCGGCATCAACGCCGTCCAGGGTGCCAAGTTCGCCGGTGCCTCCACGGTCATCGCGGTCGACCCGGCTCCGTTCCACCGCGACGAGGCGCTCAGGTTCGGCGCCACGCACGTCTTCGAGAACATGCCGCAGGCGACGGACTTCGCCCAGTCGATCACCGACGGTCAGGGCGCGGACTCTGCGATCGTCACTGTCGGCATCGTGACGGGCGACCATGTCGCCGAGGCCTTCGCCTCCATCCGCAAGGCCGGCACGGTCGTCCTGACCTCGATGTGCAATGTCACCGAGTACGGCATCGACATCAGCCTGTTCGAGCTGGCCATGTACCAGAAGCGCATCCAGGGCTCGCTCTTCGGGATGATGCAGCCCACGCGCGCCGTCCCCGACATGCTCCGCCTCTACAAGGAGGGGCACCTCAAGCTCGACGAGCTGATCACGCGCCGCTACCCGCTCGAGCAGATCAACCAGGGCTACGCCGACATGCACGCGGGCATCAACCTCCGCGGCGTCATCGACTTCTGAAACCTACCGACAGTAGATCAAATCTACATACTGAAGGTAGTTTCCCGTAACTCCCTTCGCGGCGTCGCCGTTGGTCCGATGTGATCGCCGACACGTCGCAGGGGTGACCGGTCCACGTCCCCGACCAGCCGGCAGACATGAGCAAGACAGAGGTGAGGCAGATGAGCACGACGGCCGCTCATGGGTCCGGTCGCCGGGTGCGTCGGCCCGTCGGTCCGTACGACGGGACGCTCAACGGCGTGCTCGCGAAGGTGCCGCTGCGCCTCCGCCGGCCGATCCAGGAGGCCGGCGGCATGGTCGACCTGCTCCTGCAGATCCTCAAGAGCGCGATCACCAAGCCGGTCGGCTACTGGGGCGCCGTCGCTGACGACATGTTCGGCACGATGCGCACGGCGTCGGCGCCGATCGGAGCTGCGATCTTCGGCTTCCTGATCTTCATGTCGATCCTGACCGTCCAGTTCTTCCAGATGGCGGGAGCGACGCAGCTCTTCGGTCCGCTGCTGTTCCTCCAGGCGATCCGGACCTTCACGATGTGGATCGTCTCGATGGTCGTCGCGGGCGTCATCGGCTCCGCGCTCACCGCCGACCTCGGCGCTCGCCGGGTACGCGAGGAGATCGACGCGATGGAGGTCATGGGCGTCGACCCGATCCGTGACCTGGCCCTGCCGCGCGTCGTGTCGATCACCCTGATCACGACGCTGCTCTCGGTCCCTGCGCTCCTGGTCACGATGCTGTCGATGCAGCTCGGTGGCCTCTACGTCGCCCATCAGCCGGCGGCCCACTTCCAGAGCAACCTGTTCGCCAACGTCTCGCCGGTGCAGATCCTCGCTGTGGTCGTCAACTGCTTCCTCGTCGGGATCCTGATCGGCACGATCTGCTGCTACAAGGGATTCACCGCCTCGGGCGGCGCGATCGGTCTCGGTCGCGCGGTCAACCAGGCCGTGGTCCTCTCCTTCATCGCCGTCTGGGTCCTGCAGCTCGCCTTCAACGCGCTGCTGCTCGGCCTCTTCCCGGATCTGGGTAACTTCCGATGACCCTTGTCGCAGACCCGCAGGGAGCCGGCGCCGCCGACTCCGAGGACACCGGTCCGGCTCTGGCGCCGAGGCCCAGGAGGAGCGCCTTCGACGGACTCGGCGACTTCGTCGAGTTCTCGGCGAAGGTGTTCCGGGAGATCCCGTACGCGATCCGGCTCTACCCCTCGGAGATCATGCGGCTGACCAGTGCGATGGTGCGCGAGAACGCCGCGGTCATCTTCGGCCTGCTCTTCATGATGGGCGCGGTCATGGGACTCACCGCGAGCTTCCTGTTCTCGAGCATCGGCATCGACAGCTACGTCGCGGCGGTCAACTCCGTCGGCGGCATGCGCGGCATCATCCAGGTCGTCTTCGGCTGGGTGGTCGCCGCCAAGATCGGCTGCGGCATCGTGGCCGAGCTGGGCGCGATGAGGATCTCGGAGGAGATCGACGCGATGGACGTCATGGGCGTGCGGTCCGTCCCCTACCTCGTCAGCGCGCGGGTGATCGCGGGTGCGATCTCCATGCCGCTGCTCTTCATCACGGGTCTGGCGATCAACTTCATGGCCGGCTACCTCTTCAACGTCTCGTTGTTGAACACGGTCTCGGGCGGCGGCTTCAGCTACTTCCTGTTCCTCTTCCAGAACCTGCGTGACTTCGTGGTGGCCCTGTTCTGGGGGACGTTCCTCGGTACGTCGATCGTCCTGGTCGCCTGCTACTTCGGCTTCAACGTCTCGGGTGGGCCCGTCGGCGTCGGCCGGGCCACCGCCAAGTCGATGCTCGTCAACCTGGTGATGGTCAGCGGGATCGCGATGGTCCTCGTCCAGCTCTTCTACGGCAACTCCCCGAACTCGCCGATCGGCAACTGAAGTGACGGAGACTCAGATGACCACACAGACCATGGCTCCCGACCACGCGTCGAACCTGCCGGCCACGCCCCACGTCAGCATCAGCATTCGCGGGGTGAAGAAGGACTTCGGCAACGGGCCGATCCTCAACGGCGTCGACCTGGACTTCCCCGACGACGCGATCACCTCGGTGCTGGGTCCCTCCGGCACCGGCAAGTCGGTGCTGCTCAAGCACATCGTCGGCCTGCTCGAGCCCGACGCCGGCACGGTCAGCGTGTTCGGCAGCGACATCTGGCACGTGAGCGAGCACGAGCGCTACGAGCTCCGCAAGCGCTTCGGCGTCCTGTTCCAGGACGGGGCGCTCTTCGGGTCGATGAACCTCTACGACAACGTCGCGTTCCCGCTCCGCAAGCACACCGACAAGCCCGAGGCCGAGATCCGCGAGATCGTCATGGAGAACCTCAAGATGGTCGGCCTCGAGGCCGCCGTCGGCAAGGCGCCGAACGAGATCTCCGGTGGCATGCGCAAGCGCGCCGGCTTCGCACGAGCCCTGGTGATGCGGCCCGACGTCGTCCTCTTCGACGAGCCCGACTCCGGCCTCGACCCGGTCCGCACCCGGCTGCTCTCCCGGCTCATCCGGGAGGTCCACCGTGAGAACGGCGGGACCTACATCGTCATCACCCACGACATCCCGTCCGCTGAAGAGCTCAGCGACTACGTCGGGGTCCTGTGGAAGGGAAAGATCGTGCACGCCGGTCCTGCCGATGAGGCGTTCGCCTCCGATGACCCCTTCGTGCGGCAGTTCCTCGCCGGCGCCGCCGACGGCCCCCTGGGGATGGACTGACCCATGAATCCTCTCGGCTCCCTCTCCCGCAAGACGGTCGCGCTGAGCGCGGTCGCCGTGCTGCTCGTCGTCCTCGCCCTGGCCAAGGTCGTGCACGGATCGCCGTACACGGTCTCCCTGCTGATGCCCTCCGCCGACCAGGCGTTCGCCGGCGGACGCGTCGTGATGCGTGGCCAGACGATCGGCCACGTCGACTCGATCGGCGTCCAGGACGGCAAGGCCCTGGTCAAGGTCGACATCGACGACGCGTTCGCCCCACTGCCCTCGGGAACCTTCGGCCGCATCAAGTGGGAGTCGGTGCTCGGCGCGCGCATCGTGGAGCTCGTGCCCGGTCCGGCCGACGGGGCGCCGATCCCGTCGGGCAAGCTCATCACCGGCAACGACGAGGCGGTCGACCTCGACGACCTGTTCTCCATGCTCGATGCCAAGACGCGCAAGAACCTCGGGACGCTCGTCGTCAACCTCAACTCGACCCTGGCCGGCAAGCCGACGCAGAAGACCCTGAACGCGACCCTGCGGGAGGCAGGGCCGACGTTCAAGGCCCTGCTCGAGCTCCTCCGTGGCGTCGGCGAGGACGGCCCGGCGCTCCGCCGGTTGGTCACCCAGCTTCACGGGGTCACCTCGGTGGTCGCATCGCGTGACGTCTCGATGGTGCGGACCGTGAACAACCTCAACCGCCTGACCACGGCCGTCGCGGCCCGGCAGGCACAGCTGTCGAGGACCATCGCCCTGCTGCCCGGCACGGTGTCGCAGGCCAACACGACGCTGGGCCACGTGCCCGGTGCGGTGACGTCGGCGCGGGAGCTCCTCCGGGCGCTCAAGCCGTCGACCGCGCAGCTCCCGCAGCTCGCCCGCTATGCCAAGCCGGTCCTGGTGACGGCCAAGCCGCTGCTCGCCATGCTGCCGAGCACGCTCAAGGACGCGGACACGCTCTTCAAGTACACGCCCGGTCTCGTCCGGGACGCGAACGCGACGCTGCCGTCGGTCACGACGGCGCTGCGGACACTCAACCCGATGGTGTCGTACCTGCGGCCCTACACGCCCGAGCTCGTCGGATGGCTGAGCAACTGGAACGGGGTGTTCGGCAGCCGTGACGCGGCCGGGCACTACGCACGGGCGCTGATCACGGCTTCGGCATCGAGCCTCGACAACAACCCGGGGATCATGCCGCCGGGCATGCAGCAGGACGCCCGCCCGCAGCCGGGCTCCATCGCTGGACAGACCTGGACCGACGCAAATGGGGACGGTGTGAGCTGATGTCGCGCAAGATGTTGATGCTGTGCGTGGCGATCGTCGCACTGCTCGTATCGGGCTTCGCCCTGGTCGGTCGCACCCCCGACTCCGATGGCACCCTGACCGCCTACTTCCAGGACGCGAGCCCGCTCGAACGCGGCAGCGAGGTGCGGATCGACGGTGTGAAGGTCGGCAAGGTCGACAGCATCGACCTCGACGGCAAGGTCGCCAAGGTGGCGATGACGGTTCAGAAGCAGGTCCTGCCGCTGCACCAGGGCGCTCGCCTCGAGATCAAGCCGATCAACGTTCTCGGTGAGAACTACGTCTCGATCGTGGACGGCAAGCCGACGGCGCCGTACGACGCATCGGCTGAGATCCCCGTCGACCGGACCAGCAGCGTGGTCAACCTCCAGGACGTCCTGAACACCTTCGACGACCCCACCTCGACGGGCCTGGCCGCGCTCGTCGCCGCCCTGGGCGACGGCGTCGCCGGCAACGGCACGAAGGCCGCCCAGGCGATCAGGGCACTTGCCCCGACGATGAGCGACCTGACCGGCCTGGGCCGCATCATCCGCCAGCAGAACGGGGTCCTCAGCAGCCTGATCGACAAGGCAGCCCCGGTCTCCGCCGCGCTGACGAGGAACAACGGCCGCGACCTCGACGTCCTCATCGCCAACGCCAAGGCGACGCTCTCGGCCCTCGGCGACAACCAGACCGCGATCGAGCAGACCATCAAGCAGCTGCCGACGACGCTGATCGAGGCACGGCGGACGCTCGACGACCTCGGCAAGGTGTCGGACTCGATCGCGCCGACCCTGCGTGATGCTCGACCGGTGACCTCGCACCTGTCGACGATCTCCGACGAGATCACGAACTTCTCCACCTACGCCGCGCCCGCGTTCCGGAACTTCGCGACGCTGCTCGTGCATGCCGATGGACTCATCAAGGCCGCCCGACCCATCGCGGCCGACCTGCGCAAACACGGGACCAACCTGCGCAACACCGCGCATCGCACCGTCCCCGTCGGCAACCAGCTGCTCGATGTCCACCTCCAGGACCTGATGGACTTCGTGACCAAGTGGGCGCTGTCGACCAACAGCCGCGATGCGATCAGCCACTACTTCCGGGGCGTCGTGTTCGTGACGCCGCAGGCCCTCAACACGCTGGCCGGCAACAAGGTTCTCCCCGGCGGTCTCAGCCAGCCGAGCCTCGGTGGCGTCACCGGCGGTCTGACCAACGGGCTGCAGGGCACGGTCCAGGGACTGACCGGTGCGCTCGGCGGCACGAAGGGCAACCCGCTCACCGGCCTGCTCGGGAGCCTTCTCGGAGGCAACAAGCGCACGTCGTCGCGGAGTGCCACCGGGCTGTCGTCCACGCAGGAGCATGCCCTGCTCGACCAGCTGATCGGAGGCCAGTGATGGCGCGCAGGATGCACCGCAGGGACGTCCGCAAGCTGCTGATCGGGACCGTCGCCGTGCTGGCGGCCTTCTCGATCGCCAAGGTGGGCACGACCGTCCAGGGCGGTGGCGCTGTGCCGCTGAAGAGCTACACCGTGCTCAGCGCGGCCTTCGACGACGTCGGCACCCTCAAGCCGCAGCAGAACGTCAAGGAGGACGGCGTCCGCATCGGCCAGGTGACCGGTATCGAGTACCGCGACGGCAAGGCCCACGTGACCATGCGGCTGGAGGGCGACGTCAAGGTCTACCGCGATGCCGAGCTCAGCGTCGGCAACGAGTCGGCCCTCGGTCGCAAGTTCGTGTCGCTCGACCCCGGTACGCCCACCAGCGGTGCGCTGGACGGCGGGGAGATCCCCGCCACCCACACGCGCAGCGCGGTCGACCTCAATGACGCCCTCGCCGCGTTCCCCCCGTCGGCACGCAAGGGGCTCTCGACCACGCTGCGGAACGTCGGCATCGGCGTCGACGGCGGCGGCCAGAACCTGCAGGACGGGCTCGGCGTCGCGCCGAACGCCCTCGATGACGCACAGAAGATCCTGCGTGCCGTCAACTCGCCCGACGCCAATCTCTCCGGACTGCTCGCCACGGCCGATCAGCTCGTCGGCCAGCTCCGTGGGCACGAGGCAGAGCTCGGTGCGCTGGTCAAGGACACGGGCACCACCCTGGCCGCGGTCAACACCGAGGACACCCAGGCGCTGCGGCGTACGCTCCTGGCCGCCCCGTCGACACTGCGGACGGTCAACCGCGGGCTCACGCGGATCCGTCCGGCACTCGACAAGACCGCCCACGCGGTCAAGGTCCTCCGCCCGGGCGTCCACGACCTGGTGCGCGCGATGCCCGACCTGCGTGGATTCCTGCGTGAGGCGCCGCCGGTCGCGCGGACCGTCGTCGGGTTCTCCCGCGAGGGGGTTCCGGCCGTGGACGCGCTCACCCCCGCCGTGACCGACGCGCAGTACGCGGTCCACCACCTCGGAGAGTCGCTCGGGTTCACCGACCCCATTCTGAGCGTGCTCGCGCCGTACGCGCCGGATGCGGGCCACCTGTTCAGCCTCAACACGCTGCTCTCGGGGCACTTCACCCCCTGGAAGCACTACTTCTCCGCCGAGCTCGTGTTCCCCGGTCTGTACAACTTCAGCGCTCCCGACCCGCTCGCCAAGGTCGACCCCTACCCGGGCCCCGGCGGCGCGTTCGCCGCCGGCGACGCCTACAACAACAAGTGAGGCCAGCATGAGTTCCTCGACGTCGTTGCTGTCACGGCGGCCCCGCATCAGGACCAAGGCCGGCAAGGGGATCGCGCTGCTGGTCATCGGCGTCGCCGTGGTCACCGCGCTCGCGTTCAAGAACGACATCACGATCGCACTGCGCGGCGGCACGACGATCCACGCCGACTTCCCCCAGAACTACTCCCTGATCAAGGGTCAGACGCGAGTGAAGATGGCGGGTCTCCAGGTGGGCGTCGTCTCGGGGGTCTCGCAGGACCCCGACGGCGTCACCCACGTGACGATGAAGGTCGACGACGACGTCGCGAGCGAGCTCGGCTCGAGCCCGCGGGCCCAGATCCAGCCGTACACGGTCCTGGGCGGTGTGTACGCCGTCAACCTGATCCCCAGCGCCGACGGCACCAAGTTCAGCGGTGCGACGATCCCGCAGTCCCGCACGAGCACCCCGGTCGAGCTGGACCGGGTGCTGGACGCACTCCCGGACCCGACCCGACGGGCGGTCCAGGACACGGTCGCCGAGCTCGGGGACACCCTCGGAGCCCGGGGCGCCGCCTCCCTGCGTCGCTTCTCCGGTACGGCGAGCCGGGTGCTCCCGCCGGCGGGGCGACTCGTGACGGCGGCTCAGGGCAACCACCCGGCGACCGACCTCCCGACGATCGTTCGTGGCCTGCAGAACCTCGCCGCGAACGTCGACCAGCGCAGTGGCGACCTGAAGGCAAGCCTCACGGGCCTCGACCGGACGACCACGACCCTGGCCGCCAACAGCCCGGAGCTCGCGCAGTCGATCAACAACCTGCCCGCAGCGCTGATGGCGACCCGCACCGGCACCCGCCGGCTCGACGGGACGCTGACCCGTCTCGGATCGACCTCGACGGACCTGCTGCCGACCGCCAACAGCCTCGCGCCCCTGGTGGGCAAGCTGACGCCCACGCTCAGGGACGCGTTGCCGGCGGTCCGCAAGCTGCTTCCGATCGTCCGGGACGCCCAGCCGCTGGTGCGCCAGCTCATCCCGATCAGCCAGAACGCGGACGCGATCGTGCGCGACATCAAGGGTCCCGTGATCAACAAGATCAACGGCCCGATCCTCACCACCCTCGGCAGCACCTACCGCGGCACCGGCGCGTTCAAGGACACCGGCGGTGGCGTGCAGGCGGACAACAAGCTGTACCAGGAGATCGGCTACATGGTGACGAACCTCGACCGGGCCTCGCAGACGCAGGACGCACAGGGCTCGACGCTCAACTTCCAGGCCGGCATCAGTGCGGGTCTCCTGAAGGCCGGCAACCTCGACCTGGGCGATGCCCTCGCCGCCCTCCTCCCGCAGGTGGTGGGTCGATGAGCACCCTCAGCCACCGCCTCGCCACGCTCCGCGACCGGGTCGCCAACACGCCGGGCCTCAAGCGCGACACCATCGCCGTGGTCGTGGCGATCGTCATCGGCTGCACCTGCGGCGGCTACATCCTCAAGCAGGAGCACAACAACTGGCCGTGGGAGCATCACTTCGAGTTCGCGGCCGAGTTCAGCAACGCGGCCGGCGTCCAGCCCTCCGCCGTGCAGGAGGTCCGGATCGCAGGCGTCAACGTCGGCCGGATCACCGCGGCCCAGCCGGAGGCCGACGGCCGAGCGAAGCTCACGCTGTCGATCGATCCTGAGCAGAAGATCTACAGCAATGCGCAGCTGATCCTGCGGACGAAGTCGCCTCTCAACATCATGTACGTCGAGATGAACCCGGGCGGCCCGCCGGGAACGCTCCTCAAGGAGGGACAGACCATCCCGGTCTCCCAGACCGAGCGTCCTGTCCAGCCCTACGAGATCCTCGACAAGCTCGACGACCACACGCGAGCCGCGCTGACGTCGCTGTTCGACCAGGCGGCAGTGGCCCTGCGGACGGCCCCCAAGGACCTTCCGGCGAGCCTCGACGCGACGCGGCGCACGATGCTGACCTGGCAGCCGATCATCAACCAGCTCGACCAGCGACGCTCCAACATCAGCTCCCTCGTCAGCAACTTCGCCGTCTTCGCGAAGACCACCGGCACCGACGGCCAGCGCGTCCAGGTGCTCCTGAGCTCGATGCGCAAGACGCTCGATGCCCTCGGCACGCGTGACAAGCAGCTGTCGCAGACGATCAAGGCACTGCCGGCCTTCACCGGCCACCTGAGCACCTCCATGACCAAGGTGACCCGACTGGCCCGGACGCTCAACCCGACGCTGGCCGACCTCGACAAGGCGTCCGGAAAGCTGCCGACCGCCCTCGACAAGCTCGGCAGCACGGTGAACGGCATCCACAAGACGGTGCGGGCGGCCGGCCCGCTGGCGACCGACGCCGGCCCGGTCGTCCACGACCTGAGCAGCTTCTCGTTCCAGGCCGACCCGGCGCTGCGGGACCTGCGCCCCGTCGCCGGCTACCTGCCGCGAGCGGCGACGCTGGTGTCGCCGTGGATGTTCGACCTGGCGGCATTCACCTACCAGACCTCCTCCTCGTTCAGCTTGTACGACGTCAACGGCGGCCTCGGTCGCGCCGATGTCGAGCTCGACGTGAACAACCTCAGCGGTGGTCTGCAGCCGATGGACCACTCGGTCCCGAACACGCACTGAAAGGCGGCGTACCGATGAGCATGTACCGCGTTCGGACCCCTGTCGCGGTCGTCGTCACCGTGGCGCTCGCCTGCGTGATCGGCTTCTTCTACCTCTGGAACCGTGCCGGCGGACACATGCCCGGCCGTCACCCCTACCTCGTCAGCTTCGACGCGACGGACGTCAAGAGCCTCCAGCCCGACGGCGACGTCCGGGAAGCAGGCGTCCTCGTCGGCAAGGTCGACAGGATGGAGCTGGGCGATGGGACGGTGCACGTCACGCTTGCGCTCAACGGCGACGGGGGTCCGGTCCACGCCGGCACCAAGGTCCGCATCGGCGTGAAGTCGGTGATCGGTCAGACGATGGTCGTCCTGAAGGACGGCAATGGCCAGGCGCTCTCCTCGGGCAGCGTGCTACCGGCCTCGTCCGTCGAGGCGCCCGTCGACGTCGACGAGATCTTCAAGATCTTCACGCCTCACACCCGCAAGGCCCTGGCGAGCGCGCTGACCTCGGCCGGCGTCGTCACCGGCGGCACGCAGGAGAGCTTCGCCGACCTCGTGGACGCCGTCGGCATCCTCGGGCACGAGGGCTACACCGCGACCGACGCCATCGCCGCCCAGAGCCGCGACCTGACCGCGCTCGTCCGTGAAGCGACCCGGATCATGGCCTCGCTCAACACCAACCGCACGGCGCTGGCCTCGCTCATCTCGAACGCGCACACGATCACGGCGGCCACGGCCGGTCAGCAGAAGAACCTCGCGAGGACCATGCAGCTCCTGCCCGGCCTGATGACGTCGGCGAAGTCGGCGACGTCCTCCCTCGGTGGCCTCGCGTCGGACCTCGACCCGGTCGCGTCCGACCTCAACGCGGCCGCTCCGGCGTTGAACACGGCGCTCACCCAGCTGCCTTCGGCCAGTCACAGCCTCCGCGCTCTGCTGCCTTCCATGAACTCCTCGTTCAAGCGCTCGCACGCGACCCTCACGCAGGTTCCCACACTCGCCACGAACCTCAGCGCGGTCGCGCCACAACTCGATGAGCTCGTGCTCAACCTGAACCCGATGCTCGCCTACATCAAGCCGTACGCCGCCGACATCGGCTCGTTCTTCGGCAACTTCGGCGGAGCCTTCGACGTACCTGTCGAGAACGGCATCACGCCCGCCCGACTGGCCCCGATCTTCAGCCAGTTCAGCCTCCGCGGTAACCCGCTGAACCTCCAGTCGATCACCGTGAACAACTGGAACAACCCATATCCGTCCCCGCTCAAGGCTGCGCAGCCGTCCAAGTACACCGGCACCTATCCGCGGATCCAGAAGGAGAAGGAGACCGAGTGACATGGGACGCAAGGCTCTGCTGAGGACTCACCCGAGCGCGCTGCGATGGATCCTCGTCGCGGTTCTCATCGCTCTGGTCGCAGGGGGGCTGTTGCGAGCCAGGATCGACACCAACGTCACTTCGTTCGTCCCGCACGGTGACAGCTCCTACGACGAGCTGTCGGCACACGACAAGCAGTTCGGCGGCGACCCGATCGTCGTCATCCTGCACGGCACCGGACCACAGGGTGTGTTCCTCGAGCAGGACCAGCTGCTCAAGCTGATCCAGCTCGAGGGCACCCTCTCCGGTCTTCCGGGTGTCAAGGTCGTCTACGGGCCCGGCACGGTGCTCAACCAGACCGGCCTCGCCATCCGCGCCGTCCTCGCCCAGATCGCCGGCCGTCGTGACTCCCTGTGCAACCTCGCCAAGGCAGAGGCCAGGTCGAAGGGGCAGAGCGTCGGCGGCCAGAAGGCCGCCTGTGATGCCGCACTGCGGACCTTCGACCAGCGGTACGGCTCGCTCGTGGCCGCGGCGCTGCCGATCGGGCTCCCCACCGTGGGCAACCCCCGCTTCGTCGCGAGCGTGCTGTACGACCGGCACGGCAACCCCAAGCAGGAATGGAAGTTCCTCGCACCCGACGCGAAGTCCGCGACGGTGCTCGTCCGACCCGAGGCCGACCTCAGCCAGGCACAGACCGCCGCGCTCGTCGACGAGGTGACCCACGCGGTCGACGCCGCCGGGATGGAGACATCCCGGCCGCTCGTCACCGGCGTACCGGTCCTTGCTGCCGCGGTGGCCCAGAAGGCGAGGTCCGAGGCCCCGCTGCTCGGTGGCATCGCGCTCCTCGGCGTCGGCCTCGTGTTCCTCCTGCTGCCGTGGAGTCGTCGACGTCGCTCTCGCCTCGTGCCGCTCGCGAGCGCTCTGCTCGGCACCGGCACGACCATCGCCGGCTTCGGCTGGCTCGACAGGCCGTTGTCCCTCGGCGTCGTCGCGTTCATGCCGATTCTGCTGGGCATCGGCAGCGACTTCCCGCTCTACCTCGTGCAGACCCGGAAGCGTGGCCGCATCCTGGCCGCGGCGGCCGCCAGCGCGGTCGCGTTCGCCAGCCTCGTCCTCACGCCGCTGCCGTTCGTCCGAGAGCTCGGCCTTGCGCTTGCGATCGGCGTGGCCCTCACGGTCGGCTGGTCGCTGCTGCTGACGAGCCTCGTCGGCGTCGCCCAGCCGCGCGAGTCGCGTGAGCCCGGGCCACGCGACAAGCGCCGGATCCCGGTGGGCCCGGTCGGTGTGCGACTGGTCGCCGTGGCCGGTGTCGTCGCCGCCGTGGCCGGCTGGATCGCCATCGGATCGGTGCGCATCGAGTCGAGCCCGGAGCAGCTCGCCGCCGGCCTCCCGGAGCTCCAGGGTCTGAACACCGCCGAGCACACCCTCGGGTTCTCCGGCGAGGTCGACATCCAGATCCATGGCAGGAACGTGGTGTCTGGGGCCGTCCTCGACTGGGAGCGCCGCGCGGAGGCGGCGGTCGTGGAGGCGCACGGCGACCAGCTGCGGCCGCTGCTGACCTATGGCCGACTGCTCTCCTTCCTCGGGGACAAGCCGACGTCCGACCAGCTCTCCTCCGGGGCCGGGCTCATTCCGCCGTACCTCCGCAGCGCGGTGATCGCTCCGGACAGCGCGACCGCGATCTCGACCTTCGGCATCGTCCCGCAGGACGTCCGCGCGCAAGGTGATCTCATCGACAGCGTCGAGAGCGTGCTGCCTGCGCCGCCCCCGGGCTACACCGTCAGCGTCACCGGGCTGCCTGTCCTGGCCGCACACGGCCTCGAGGCGATGTCGTCCGACCGCTACTGGATGAACCTCGTCGGCCTGCTGGTCGGAAGCCTGGTCCTCGGTCTGCTGCTGCGGACCTGGCGCGATGGGGCGGCGGTCCTGGTCACCGGCCTCCTGGCAACCGGCTGGCTGTTCGCCGGCGTGCGCCTGCTCGGTGTCACGCTCAGCCCGCTGACCGTCGTGGTCGGTGCGCTCATCACCGTGACGTCGTGTGAGTTCGCGACCATGCTCCGCCGTTCGGATGCGCCGGGCGGTCGGAGCGTCGCCGTCGCCGCGTGCGCCGGCACCATCGGGTACGCCTCCCTCTCGCTGTCGGGTCTCGCGGTCTTGCGAGGCTTCGGACTGGCGCTCGCGGCCGGCGTCGTCTGCTCGTACGTCGCCGCGCGCCTCGTCCACGCGACCTGGACCGCCCCGCCACGCCGGGCCGGCGCCGAAGGAGTCCCGGCGGCGAGGCCGAAGCTCGCCCTCGTTCCCCCCGACAACCAGCCGAAGTTGGAAGTGATCAGCCGATGAAGTCCACCCTCAAGGACGTCGACCTCCTGCGCCCCCGCGGGTTCGCAGCCGTGGTGCTGGTCGCCCTCTCCCTGGCGATCACCGGGGCGGGCGCCGTACGCATGACGACGAACGCCGACAAGCTCCCCGCGGACGTCGCCTTCGCCATCGGCGACCGGCAGGTCACCATCGACCAGCTCGACCAGCGGGTCCACACCCTGTCGGCGCTCTACTCCATCAAGGTTCCGACCGCCGGCGACCAGTTGTCGACCTTCCGGCGTGACTCGGCCAAGTCGATGGCGGTCAGCATGATCCTCGACGCCGAGGCGCAGAGGCGGGGCGTGCGCATCAGTGACGCCGAGGCGGAGCTCGGCCTCAACTCCGTCGTGAAGAGCAACCTCGGCGGCAGCCAGGCACGCTTCGCCACGTTCCTCGGCGACAACGGCATCTCCAAGAGCGACGTGCTGGACGAGATCGTCCGCACCCTCGAGACCACGGCGCTGTACAAGGAGGTCACCGGCAGCATCGCCCAGCCGACGGCTGCCGAGGTGAAGGCGGACTTCGACGCCCACCGAGGCCAGATGAAGGCGCCCGAGCGGCGGACGATCCGCAACATCGTGGTCGACAGCCCGGCCGCCGCCAAGGCGGCCATCCGGCGGATCCGGTCGGGCCGGCCGTTCGCCGAGGTCGCCGCAGCGGCGTCGCTGGACAAGAGCACGTCCGGCCGGGGAGGCCTGCTCGGCACGGTCGCTGCGCAGGACCTGGACGACGCGTACGCCAAGGTCGCGTTCACCGCGAAGCGCGGAGTCGTGTTCGGGCCGGTCAGGTCCGCCACCGGCTGGAACGTCGGCATCGTCGAGGCGATCAAGCCGTCGTACCCGCTGACCTTCGCGCAGGTGCAGAAGACGCTCGCCTCCGCGCTCTGGTCGGACCGGAAGCTGAAGGCCTGGAACGAGTGGCTCGCGACGACGATCAAGGCCGCACACGTGCGGTACGCCGACGACTACCTGCCTGCGAACCCCGACGCAGCGCCGTCGCTCGCGCCGACCGAAGGGAGCTGAACCATGACCCACGTGATCACCCGCGCCTGCTGCAACGACGCGGCCTGTGTCCCCGTCTGCCCGGTCAACTGCATCCATCCGACGCCCGACGAGCCGGACTACCGGACCGCCGAGATGCTCTACATCGACCCGCAGAGCTGCATCGACTGCGGCGCGTGCGTCGAGACGTGCCCCGTCGGAGCGATCCAGGCCGACTACGACCTGTCCGAGGAGTCGGCCCGCTACGAGGGCATCAACGCGCGCTACTACGAGACACCCGGTCGCCGGGACTACGAGGAGGTCCAGAACGTCGCGGCCAAGCGTGACTGGTCGGCTGGCCCGGAGGGCACGCTCCGGGTCGCGGTCGTCGGCTCCGGTCCGTCCGCCTTCTACGCGGCCGAGGAGATCCTGAGCCAACGCGGTCTCGAGGCCGAGGTCGACATGTTCGAGCGGCTCCCGGTCCCGTGGGGGCTGGTGCGCGCGGGTGTCGCACCGGACCACCAGGACACGAAGGCTGCCGCCGATCCGTTCAACCGGACCGCGCGGCGCAAGGGATTCCGGATGTTCCTCAACACCGAGATCGGGCGCGACATCAGCCCGGAGCAGCTGCAGGAGCGCTACCACGCCGTCGTGTACGCCGTCGGGGCCCTGGGGGAGCGCACCCTCGGCGTACCGGGGGAGGACCTGCCGGGCAGCCACTCCGCCACGGCGTTCGTCTCCTGGTACAACGGACACCCGGACTTCTCCTCCCGGACCTTCGACCTGTCGTGCGAGCGCGCCGTGATCATCGGCAATGGCAATGTCGCTCTCGATGTCGCGCGTGTCCTGCTCAGCGACCCTGACCGCCTGGCCGCGACCGACATCGCCGACCATGCCCTCGAAGCGCTGCGCTCGAGCAAGGTCCGGGAGGTCGTCGTCGTCGGCCGTCGCGGGGCTCGCGAGGCCGCCTTCACGACGCCGGAGCTGCTCGGGCTGCTGGAGACCGAGGGCATCGACGTGGTCGCGCGGCCCGACGAGCTGGGCTCTGCCGCCGCGGGCGACCGGTCGATGGAGGCACTGAAGGTCGAGCTGCTCGAGGAGCTGTGCACCGGTACGCCGACGCAGGACCGCCGCATCTCCCTGCGCTTCCTCCTCTCGCCGGTCGAGATCCTCGGGGAGGGCTGGGTGGAGGGGGTGCGACTGGTCCGCAACCGGCTCGAGGTGGGCGAGGACGGCCGGACGATCGCGGTGGCGACCGCAGACTCCGAGGAGCTCGCCTGCGGGCTGGTGTTCCGATCGGTCGGCTACCTCGGTGAGGCCGTGCCCGGTCTGCCCTTCGACGAGTCGCGGGGCGTCGTGCCCAACGACGGTGGTCGAGTAGCGGGTGCCGCGGACTCCTACGTCACCGGTTGGATCAAGAGAGGTCCGTCCGGCGTCATCGGCACCAACAAGAAGTGCGCGAAGGAGACCGTGGCGGCGCTGTTCGACGACTACGTCGCCGGGCGCCTGACCGTTCCTGTCGCCGGCGCGGAGGATGTCGCCGACCTCATCGACGGCTACATCGACCTGCAGGGCTGGAAGCAGCTCGACGACCACGAGCGCAAGGGCGGCAAGGGCCAGCGCCGCCCGCGGGTGAAGATCGTCGACCGCGAGCAGATGGTCGCCATCGCCCGGGGCGGTGCCGGGTGAGCGCCCTCGATCCGCGGACCCCGGTCCTCGTCGGTGGCGGCCAGCTCAACCAGCGCGAGGATCCGGTCGAGCCGGTCGACATGATCGTCCGCGCAGTGCGGCTGGCGGCCGAGGACGCCGGTGCGCCGGCCCTCGCCGAGGTCGTCCAATCGATCCGCGTCATCGGCATGCTGTCGTGGCGCTATCGCGACCCGGGTGCTCTGGTGGGAGAGCGCCTGGGTGCCCCGGTCCGGCACACCGTCTACACCGGCGCCGGCGGCTGCTATCCGCAGGCGCTGGTCAGCGACGCGTGCGAGGACGTCCTCGCCGGCAGGTGTGACGTGGCGGTGGTCGCCGGGGCCGAGGCGTGGAGGACCCGGATGGCCTTCCAGGCCCAGGGCGAGCGCCCGGCCTGGACGCGCCAGGGCGACGACGTCGCGCTGCCGGAGAGCCGGCCGGACGTGCCGATGCGGCACGAGTCCGAGGTCATCGGCGGGGTCGACCGTCCGGCGTACGTCTATCCGCTGTTCGAGCAGGCCCTTCGGATCTCGGCCGGCCGCACGCAGGCCCAGCACCGCGACCACATCGCCGCGCTCTGGTCGCGCTTCAGCGAGGTCGCCGTCGACAACCCGTACGCCTGGGTGCGCACTCCGCACACCGCGGAGCAGATAGCGACCGCCACAGCGAGCAACCGGATGATCGCGGCGCCGTACACGAAGCTGATGAACTCCAACAACAGCGTCGAACAGGCTGCCGCCGTCATCATCTGCTCGGCGGAGACGGCCGAGCGCCGCGGCGTACCGCGTGATCGGTGGGTGTTCCCCGTGTCGGGGGCCGACGCTTCCGACACCGGTCCGATCGCCGAGCGGCCGGCGCTCGACGGCTCGCCCGCGATCAGGTACGCCGGAGCGGCCGTGCTCGAGCTGGCCGGACTCTCGGTCGCCGACCTGGGTCCGATCGACATCTACTCCTGCTTCCCCTCCGCGGTGCAGGTGGCGGCCAAGGAGCTGGGGCTGCCGGTCGACGACCCGGCCCGTCCGCTGACCATCACCGGCGGCCTCACCTTCGCCGGCGGTCCGTGGAACAACTACAGCACCCATGCGATCGCCTCGATGATCGCCGCCGTGCGCGGCAGCGACAGGCCGGGGCTCGTGACGGCCAACTCGGGCTACCTCACCAAGCACAGCCTCGGCATCTACTCCTCGACGCCGCCTGCGAAGGGCTTCCGCCGCCGGTCGGCGCAGCCGGAGACCGATGCCGTGCCGACGACCCCGCTGTCGATGGGCGTGCGCTCCGACGTCGCTCAACTCGAGTCGTGGACCGTCGTTCACGACCGCGAGGGCCGGCCCGAGAGCTCCCATGCGGCATTGATGCTGCCGGACGGGTCGCGGACGTTGGCCCGCAACGACGATGCGGGGACGGCGGCACATCTCGCCGTGGCCGAGGCGGAGGGAACCAAGGTACGTGTCACCGAGGCAGGCAGGTTCGACCTCGTCTGAGCGCGCCGGTCCCTTGCCCAATTAATCTAACGTCGTTAGGATCGGGCCATGAGTGAATCCTTCGCGTCCGACCTGTCCGGATTCGAGGCGGTCTACCGCCGTCATGTCGACTTCGTCCGCACCGGCGACGTGAAGGCGGTGCTGGCCGACATGGATCCCGCGGTCGTTCCCGCCGTCTTCGAGGGCGTGAGGACTCCCCGCGCGCAGGTCACGGCCACCGACATCCGTGAGATCCGGCTGGACGACGGCCGGGGGATCGGCCGGTGCGTCTACACGACGGAGGACGGGGCGATCGGGCTGGAGTCCGCGTGGCGCCATGACGGCACGAGCTGGCTCGCCGACGGCCTCGCCAACTTCGAGGTCTGACGTGGTGCCGACCGCGCCCGCCGAGGCGCTCCCGTGCGGACCGGACGTGGACGGCGCGGACGCGCCGTACTGGGACGGACTGCGCGAAGGCGTCGTGAAGCTGCCCCGGTGCTCCTCCTGCGGTGACTGGCAGCCCATCGGTCGGGTCCTGTGCGGCTCCTGCTGGTCATTCGACTTCGCGTGGACCGCCGTCGAGCCGGCCGGCACGGTCTTCAGCTGGATCCGGACCGAGCGCGACTTCATGAGCGAGCTGGACGCATCCGCGCCGTACGTCAGCGTGCTCGTCGAGCTCGATGGTGCGCCGCTCCGCCTGCTCGGACTCCTACGGGGTGGCTCCGTCTCCATCGGCGATCGTGTGCGCGGGGTCATCGAGGAGCCCACCAACGCGACGTGGCCGGTCCTGCGCTGGGTGTCCGTATGAGTGCCCTCCGCGGCGCCGCTGCCATCGTCGGGATCTCCGAGATCCACCACCCCCGTGGCCGGGCGCCGGGCAGCGAGCGGGTCATGGTCCTCGAGGCGATCCTCGCTGCCTGCCGCGACGCGGGCATCTCGCCGCGGGACATCGACGGATTCACGTCGTACGCCGGCGGCGACCACACCGGCGTGGTGCTCGGCGCCGAGCTCGGCATCACCCAGCTGCGCTGGTCCAGCATGGTGTGGGGAGGCGGTGGAGGAGGCTCGGCTGCGTCCGTGACGGCCGCCGCTGCGGCGATCGCGACCGGTCAGGCTGACTGCATCGTCGCCGTCCGCGGGATCACGCAGGCGACGACCGGCCGGCTCGGCTATGCGAAGTACTACTTCGACAACCACTACCTCTCCGCCGGCGTCGCGACGCCTGCCCAGACCTGCGCCCTGCGGACGCAGCGTCTCCTCGAGGCCGACGGGGTCCCACGCAGCGCGCTGCGCAACCTGGTGCTGGCGGCGTACGCCCACGCACAGAACAACCCATCGGCCGCCGGTTTCGGCAAGCCCTTGGACGCGGCCAGGTACGACGCCTCACCGGTGATCGTCGAACCGTTCCACCTCTTCGACTGCTCCCGAGAGAATGACGGCGCCGTGGCGCTGGTTCTCGTCAGCGCCGCGCGGGCGAGGCAGCTGGACGTGAAGCCGGCGTACGTCCTGGCGGGGGCGCAGGGCGCGCCGGGAGGGTACGCCGCACTCGCCAACTGCGAGGACGGCTACACGACCGCGGGCTACGGCGACCCGGTCGGAGGGGAGGGTGTCGCGTCACGGCTCTGGCGACAGGCGGCGATGAAGCCGTCCGAGGTCGACGTGGTCCAGGTCTACGAGAACTTCAGTGGCCCGGCCGTCGCATCGCTCATCGACCACGGCCTGGTGCCCGGCGGCCCCGCCGCGGGCGACTTCATGACCGTCGAGAACCTCACCGCCCCGACCGGGTCGTTGCCGGTCAACACCTCCGGAGGGAACATCGCCGATGCGTTCATCAACGGGATGGGTCTGGCCGTCGAGGCTGTGCGCCAGGTCCGGGGCACATCGACGAACCAGGTCCGGTCCGGCGCCGGCGTGGAGACCTCGCTCTACATCGGGGGCCCGATGGCTCCCCTCGGCAGCTCGGTGCTCCTCGGCGCCGAATCGACCCTGTGACGGATGCGGGAGACGACATGACTGACCTGACGCAGCGCCCCCACCTCTATATCGACGGCCAGTGGGTCGCGCCCCGCAAGGGCGACCGGACCGACGTGATCGAGGCGTCGACCGGACGCCCGATCGGTACCTCGGCACTCGCGGGTCCCGAGGACGTCGACGCCGCCGTCGGTGCCGCGCGGGCCGCGCTGAAGGGCCCGTGGGCGGCGATGACCCCCGGCGAGCGCGGCGAACTGATCCGCCGCTTCGCCGCCGCGCTCAAGGCGAGCGGTCGCGACACCGCGGCACTTGTCTCTCGGGAGAACGGCATGCCGATCGGCCTGTCGAACATCGTCAACGGCATCGCCCCGTCGATGATCACCGACTACTACGGGCGGCTCGCCGCCGACCTCGGGGGCGACGACATCCGCCCGAGCGTGACCGGCGGCGACACCGTGGTCCTGCGGCAGCCGGTCGGTGTCGTCGCAGCGATCACGCCCTGGAACTACCCGCAGGCACTGGCGATCGTGAAGCTCGCCCCCGCTCTGGCCGCCGGCTGCACCGTGGTGCTGAAGCCTCCGCCGGAGGCGGCACTGGACGCCTTCGCGTTCGCCGACGCCGCCGCCGCGGTCGGCCTGCCTGCGGGTGTGCTGAACGTGATCCCGGGTGACCGCGAGGCCGGTGCGGCACTCGTCGGCCACCCGGGCGTCGACAAGGTCTCCTTCACCGGATCCACCGTGGCGGGTCGCGCCATCGGCGAGGTGACCGGCCGTCTCTTCCGGCCGACCACCCTCGAGCTCGGGGGCAAGTCGGTCTCGCTGGTCGCCGAGGACGCCGACCTCGACCACTTCGCATCCCGCCTCGCGGAGATCTCGCTGCCCAACAACGGCCAGACCTGCCACGCCGCGACGCGCATCCTCGCGCCGCGCTCGCGCTACGGAGAGGTCGTCGACGCCGTGACCGCGGTCGTGGGCGCGCTGAAGGTGGGTGACCCGCTCGACCGAGCGACACAGATCGGGCCGTTGGTCTCGCGTGCACAGCAGCAGCGGGTCCTCGGCTACATCGACGCCGGGCCGGCGTACGGTCGCCTGACCACCGGCGGCGGCCGCATCGACGGTGAGGGCTGGTTCGTCCCGCCGACCGTGTTCGCCGATGTCGACAACTCCTCGCCGCTGGCACAGGAGGAGATCTTCGGACCGGTCCTCTCGGTGATCCAGTACGCCGACGAGGACGAGGCCATCGCGATCGCGAACGACTCCGACTACGGCCTGGCCGGCGTGGTCTGGTCGGGTGATCCGGAGCACGGCCTCGCGCTCGCGCGGCGGATCGAGTCGGGCACCGTCGGCGTCAACCACTACGAGCTGCACATCAATGCGCCGTTCGGTGGGATCAAGTCCTCCGGCATCGGCAGGGAGCTCGGTCCGGAGGGCATGGCGCCGTACCTCACGACGAAGTCGATCTATCGCGGTCGCGGCTGAGCGTGTGCCAGTGCGGGCAATCCCCGCGCTGACGTCGGGCGGGCCGGATCGGGCCCCTGGGAGATCCCAGGGGCCCGATCCGTTCGCTGCGTGCTGTCAGCGCAGGAGGTCCTTCTGCACGATCTCCATCATGATCTCGTTCGTGCCGCCGTAGATCCGCTGGACGCGTGCGTCGAGGTAGGCCCGGGCGACGGGGTACTCGATCATGTAGCCGTAGCCGCCGTGCAGCTGGACCCCGACGTCGATCACGTCGTGCTGGAGCTGGGTGCACCACGCCTTGGCCTTGGCAGCATCGATCGCCGTCAGGGTGCCGGCGTTCCACTCGCGGATGCAGCGGTCGACGTACGCGCGAGAGACCTCGACCGCGGTCCGTGCCTTGGCCAGCTCGTGCGCCGGTTGCTGGAAGTCCGCGATCCGCTTGCCGAACGCGGTGCGCTCCTTGACGTAGTCGATCGTCCAGCCGAGGACGGCTTCCGCGCAGGCTTGGCCTGCGATGGCGATGCCGAGGCGCTCGAGCGGGAGGCTCTGCTTGAGGTAGGTCAGGCCCTGGCCGATCTCGCCCAGCACGTTGTCGTGCGGCACGACGACGTTCTCGAAGAACAGCTCGGCGGTGTCCTGCGCGTGCAGGCCGACCTTCTTGAGCTGCTGGCCGCGCTTGAAGCCGGGCATGCCGTCCTCGACGACGAACAGGCTGAAGGAGTCGCCGGTCCTGGCGAAGACGATGACGACGTCGGCGAGGATGCCGCTGGTGATGAACGTCTTGGAGCCGTTGACCACCCAGCCCTCGGCGGTCTCGGTCGCGCTGGTCCGGATGCCGCGCAGGTCACTGCCCGCGCCCGGCTCCGTCATGGCGATGGCGCCGATCGTCTCGCCGGTGACGAAGCCCGGCAGCCACCGCCTCGACTGCTCGGGGGTGGCGTGGCGCAGCAGGTAGTTGAGCACGATGTCGTCGTTCGTCGAGAAGCCCGACTGCAGCGACGATGCGCCGACGCGGGCGATCTCGTACTGGACCATCGCGCGGAAGCGATAGTCGGTCTCACCGGCGCCGCCGTACTCCTCCGGCACGGCAAGGCCGAGCAGCCCCTGCTTGCCGGCCTCGGTCCAGATCGAGCGCGGGATCCGACGCTGCTCGGTCCACTCCTCCTGGTGGGGCTCCACGTGCCGGCTGACGAACTCGCGCACCACCGCCCGGTACGCCTCGTGATCGGCCTCGAACAGGTCGCTCTCCACGACGCCTCCTCTCTGAATAACCTATAGACGATAGGTTACTTCAGAGACGGCGCGATGGCGATGGGTACGCCGAGCGGATCGGTGAGATCAGCCGTTGACCGGGACGTCGACGTTCCCGAAGTGGGCGACGCCCAGGAGATAGCTGCGGACCGTGTGCTCGAACATCTGGCGCGGCGTCAGGGTGTTGGCCGCCGCTGCCGCACTCAGCACGGCGTGACGCTCGGGGTCGACGTGCTCGAACGCCACGCGACCGCGCGAGGGCGGCCGCATCGCCTCGGTGATGGTGGCGCCGATCGCCAGCTTCTCGAGGCCGTCGAGGATCTGCATCTGCAGGGCGACGGGGACCTCGCACTCCTCGAGGTACGCCGCCGCGTTCTCGTACATGTCGGTCATCCAGTCGCGCGGCATGAACTGGAGCAGGATCGGCGCGGCGTTGCGGTGACGGAGCACCGCCGTGCGGAAGTTCAGCGCGAGCTGGGTGAACCACTCGGCCCAGTCGCCGGAGACCGGCTTTCGCGGGAAGACGGTCTTGGCGACGATCGCGCGGGAGACCGCCGCAAGGATGGCGTTCTTGTCGTCGAAGTGGTGGTACAGCGACGGCGCGCGCACGTTGAGCTCGCGAGCGAGCCGAGGGAGGCTGAGCGCGTCGAGTCCGTCGTTGTCGATGATCGACAGCGCGGCCTCGACTGTCGCCTCTTGGCTGATCAGCGGGCTACTCGGTCGCGCCATCCCCATCTCCTCCCGGAAAACCACATTCAATTAGATTATGTCATGGGCCGTCGGAATCTCGGCTCGTGCTGGATCGGCGGCCGCCGGCCCAGCGGCTCGGTCAGCGGATGCTCTCCAGCGCCTTCTGCGCCTCGAGCAGGTGGATCCCGGCTCGGAGCGCGAGGTCGGCAGCCTCCTGCATCTGGGCGCGAGCGATCTCCACCTGAGCGTTCGCCGCTGCGGAATCAGCCGAGGGGCTGCCGTCCATGGCGGTCGTGGGATCGAGCCGTTCGCTGAGCTCGTTAAGGACCTCCGGCAGGAGGTGCCCGGCCTTGGCGAGGTTGCCCAACATGCCGTGCATCTCGCGGGTCGTCGGAGAGCTGGAGCTGAGGAGCTTCATCTCGCGGACCGACTCGAAGAGGAGCTCGGCATCCTGGGCGACGTTGACGTTCTGGTCGCGGGGCTCCGTGTCGTCGCTCATCTGTGACGCCTCCGGTTCGGTTCAGGGGACAGGGGAACAGCTGACCCGGTCAGTGACGGTGACCACACTAGGAGTTGTACGCCGCGGCCGGGCGGCGACCCTCTGACAACGGCTTGTCGGGAAGCAGGGGGATCAGCGTGCGGTGCCGGAGGCATCCCCACCACAGTCCGGCGCCGTACGCCGCATCATCGAGCCTGCGGCCGAGGAGCAGCAGATCGGGGCGCAGTCGGTCGTCGGGGTGCCGGCTCTCCCAGAGTGCGACGGCTGCGTCGACGACGAGGGCGGTCGCGGTGGCGCGCCGTGCGGTCCGAGACGTCGCGAGGGCGACCGCGGTGGCGGGCCACCAGTGCCTGAGCAGCAGGCTCGACTCCTGGCGGACCGCCCAGCCGAGACCCCGGACGGCCAACCCGGCGGCGTACCGGTCACGCTCGGCGGCTTCGGGCAGCCGGGACCGGACGGAGCGGGTGCCGTTGGCGAGGCACAGCAGCGCGACCGGGAGGCCCCACCTGCGGCGCAGCAGGACGGCCGCGCCGGCCGCGGCGTACGTCGGGGTGAGCACTGCCGGGGCGACCGCCCGTCCGTGTCGGCGGGCGAGGAGTGCGCCGCCGGTGCCGTAGGTGAACGCACGGGACAGCAACGCTCGGGCCGACGTCCGCGTCGCGTGGAACGCCGCGACCGTCGGGTCGTAGCGGACGCGGTGGCCGCCGTCGACGAGGCGCCAGACCAGGTCGACGTCCTCGCCCACGCGAAGGGCGGCCGCGAATCCGTCGGCGTCGGAGCGCAGGACGTCCGTGCGTGCTACGAGACATGCACTGGGCAGCCAGCCGACCGCGGCGCGCGGCCGGACCACTCCGGGCTCGCGTCCGAGCGCGAGCGAGGGCGCGGCTGCGTCGTACTTCTCGAACCACCGGGGCTTCCTCGAGATCGTGCGGGCCGCAACCCGCGGGCCGACCACGCTGACCGCGGGATCGGTGAAGTGCCGGGTCAGCCGGAGGAGCGACTCGGGCGTGACCTCGACGTCGGAGTCGACGAAGACGACGAACGGTGTCGTGACGCGATCGAGCCCTGCGTTGCGAGCGCCGGCCGGTCCGAGGTTCCCGGGCAGGACGACGAGCCGCGCCCCGTGGCGATCGGCGACCTCCTCGATCGCTCGCGGTTGCTCGGAGGCGTCGTCCACGACGATGCAGTGCAGGCCCCGGAGCGCGGTGAGTGCGCGATCGAGCAGATCGGCGCGGTCTCGGACCGGGAGCACGACCGTGAGGTCCTCGGGAGCGACCGCAGGTACGCCGTCGAGATCCGGTTGGGCCAGGTTGGTCGCGAGGAGACGCTCCGCGATGTGCTGGCTGGCGGCGTCGCGGACGACCAGGTCGCGGCCCGTCAGTGCCGTCCGGCCGGCGCGGCTGAGGCTCAGTGCGGTCAAGGGGGACCCGCCCAGGACCAGGCTGCGGTCCGCGCTCACCGTCGTCGCCGGCGCGAGGCGGACCCTGGTGCCGAGCGGCAGCGTCATGCGCCGAACCCGCCGTCGGCGTTGACGACGGATCCGTTGAGTGCGGCCGCCGCGGGGGAGCAGCACCACGCGATCGTCTGGCCGATCTCGTCGGGCTCGATCAGGCGGCGAAGGCCCTGGTGCTCGGCGAGCGCGGAGGGCGTGGTGCCGTAGATGGCGGCCGTCTGACGCAGCATCTCGGTGTCGGTCGAGCCGGGGGACACGGCCACGGCCGTGACTCCGGTGCCCACGAGGTCGGCGGCGAGACCGCGGACGATGCCGACGACGGCATGCTTGGACGCGTTGTAGGCGGCGAGCCGGAACAGCCCTCGCTCGCCGGCTGCCGAGGCGATGGCGACGAAGCGGCAGCCCGACGGATCGGGCTGGTCGAGGAGGGTGGGGATCGTCGCGGTCGCGGTGTTCCAGACGCCGAGGGTGTTGACCTCGAGCTGGGCCCACAACTGATCGGGAGCCGTCGTCCACTGGGGCTGTCCGCCGGCGATGACTCCCGCACCGGCGACGACGGCGTCGAGACGCCCGTGCGCCGCGAGCGTCGCGGCGACAGCGGTCGACAGGTCCTCGGTGGAACGTACGTCGCCGACATGGCCGCAGACCTTGCCCGCGAAGCGGTCGACCAGCTCGTCGAGCTGGGCCTTGGTGGCCAGGGAGTAGCCGATGCCGTCCGGGGCGGCAGCTCCTGCGCACGAGTCGAACGCCGTGACGCGGTAGCCGTCGGCCACCAGGCGTGCGACCGTCGCGGCGCCGATCCCGCGAGCGGCTCCGGTCACGAGGGCGACGCGGCCGCCGCTCACGGCGTACCTGTCGGGGTGCGTGCCTCCACGTGCGGTGCCAGCTCCGCGACCATCGCGTCCAGGATCGCCCGGCCCGACTCGGCGCGGGCTCCCGCAGGATCGCCGAGCACGCCGTTGGGCGAGACGGCCCGGACGCCGTCGGCCATCATCGGAGCGAGGATCTCCGCGAGGGGAGCGCTGTTGCCGGCCTCGGCGCGGTCCAGGTGCACCGCCGCGGGGTCGATGTGCAGCAGCAGCGATGTCTCGGTGACGCCGGCATGGAGGTCGACGGCCTCGGTGGCGCACGCCAGCCAGTCGACGTCGTGGCCCTCCGCCCGGAGCTGGTCGACCGCCGCCCGAAGGGCGAAGACGTTGCCGCCGTGGGCGTTGACGAACACGACGCGATCGGCCCAGGTGCGTGCTGACCGCGTCAGCTCGATCACGACCACCCGCAGTGCCTCGGTGCCGATCGACACGGTGCCCGGGAACGCCTGGTGCTCGCCGCTCGACCCGAGGCTCAGCGCCGGTGCGAGCAGCGTCCCCGGCGTCCGGGCGACGAGCTCGGCCGCGACCGCGGACGCGATCCGGGTGTCGGTGTCGAGCGGGAGGTGGGGGCCGTGCTGCTCGAGTGATCCGACCGGCACGACCAGGGTCGTGTGCCGACCGGCGACCTCGGGCCACGTGCGCGCGGCGAGGTCTCCGGCCCGTGCGTCGGCGTCGGGCCGGGAGTCAGGCCGACGGTCAGGCACCGAGCTCACGGTGGAACCCGGAGGGGACCAGCAGGTCGTCCGGCGTGAGGTCATGGATCGAGCTGTGACCCATGCCCATCAGCGCGGAGTCGACGCCGTTGCGCAGCACGTCGAGGACGTTCTCCACGCCCGCTTGGCCGTTCGCCGCGAGACCCCACAGGTAGGCGCGGCCGATCATGACCGCCTTGGCGCCGAGGGCAACGGCCTTCACGACATCGGACCCTCGGCGCACGCCACCGTCCATGACCACGTCGATGTCCTTGCCGACGCGCGCGGAGATGCCGTGGAGGACGCGGATCGGAGCGGGCGTGCCGTCGAGGTTGTTGCCGCCGTGGTTGGAGACCGAGATGCCGTCGACGCCGGCGTCGACCGCCCGCAGCGCATCGTCGATGCGACACACGCCCTTGAGCAGGAACGGTCGGCCGCCACTGAGCTGGCCCCACTGCTCGCGCAGCCACGCGACGTCCTCCCAGCTGGGAGGGGGCGTCGTCATCCACTCGTAGTACGCGCCGAAGAAGGTCGGCGCCGCGCCGCCGGGAGGTGCGAGGTTCGGTGCCGTGAGGTCGGGCAGCTTGCCGGTGGCCTTGAACTCCTTGCCGAACTCCCACATCCACCGGCCCTTCGTGGCGACCTTCGGTGCGAGGCGGACCATCGCCTTGAGGTCGACCTTCTCGGGGATCTCGGGGCTGCCCCAGTCGCGGCCGACGGAGAACGACCAGTCGAGAGTCGCGATCAGGCCGACGGCGCCTGCCGTGTGCGCCCGCTCCATCCGCTGGACCATCACGTCGCGGTCGCCTGTCCAGTACATCTGGAAGAAGGTGGCGGCACCCGTGGCGGTCACGTCCTCGACCGGCTTGCTGGCGAAGTTCGAGAGGCCCATGATCGTGCCGCGGGCGGCGGCCGCGCGCGCGACCGCGACCTCGCCGTCCGGATGCACCGCCTGTACGCCGGTCGGCGAGATGATCACGGGCAGCGAGATCTCCTGGCCGAGCACCGTCGTCGACTGCTCGCGCTTGGCCTGGTGGCCGGCGACGTGCGGGGCGAGGCCGAGCTCGGCGAAGGCGGCCTCGTTGTCGGCGATCGACTGGCCGCGCTCGGAGCCGGCCACGAGGGCGCCGTACACCGGCTGGGGGAGGCGCTTGCGCGCCCGCTGCTGCGCCACGGCCACCGACTCGAACCAGGGGTTCTGCTTCCAGGGGTTCTCGAACGTGGTCATCAGCAGCAGCCTTCGTGCTCGGCGGATCCGGTCGTATCGAAGCCGGCGAGAGGGCTCTCCGCGCACGCCGACGTCGGCGGCGCGGTGAGCAGCTTGAGCATCACCGGCTGGTTGCGGGTCGGGTTGGTCTTCGAGTGGTCCTGGCTGGCTGCCGGGATCGTGCGGTCGCCGGCGAGCGCGAGCTCGCCGTACCCCTGGACGCACTCGGGATCGGGCCCGTCGAGGGGGAGGCCGGTGAAGAACTTGGCGGCCATGCAGCCGCCCCGACACGAGTCGAAGAACTGGCACGAGGAGCACGCGCCACCCGTCTGCGGCGAGCGGAGCTCGGCGAAGAGGGGCGAGGTCCTCCAGACACTGTCGAACCCTCCGTCGGCGAGCAGGTTGCCGGCGAGGAAGTCGTCGTGGATCGCGAAGGGGCAGGCGTAGACGTCGCCGATGGGATCGATGAGGCACACGACGCGGCCGGCGCCACAGAGGTTGAGGCCGGGCAGGGACTCGCCGAATGCGGCGAGGTGGAAGAAGGAGTCCCCGGTGAGCACGTCCTCGCCGTGGGCCATCAGCCAGTCGTAGAGCTCGCGCTGCTGTTCCGGGAGAGGATGCAGCTCGTCCCACACGTCGGCGCCGCGACCGCTCGGGCGGAGCCGGGTCAGCCGCAGCGTCGCGCCGAAGCGATCCGCGAGCGCCTTGAACTCGTCGAGCTGGCCGATGTTCTCGCGGGTGCAGACCACGGAGATCTTGGCGTCCTCGAAGCCGGCGTCCTGCAGGTTCTGCAGTGCGGTGAGCGCCGTGACGTAGGAGCCGGGACCGCGGACGTGGTCGTTAACCTCGGCGGTGGCCCCATCCAGCGAGATCTGCACGTCGACGTACCCGTTCATCGCGGGAGAGGCGAGGAGCGCGGCCTTCTCGGGGGTGAGTCGGACGCCGTTGGTCGAGAACTTCACACCGACCTGGTGAGCGATCGCGTACTCGAGGAGGTGCCAGAAGTCGGGGCGGATCGTGGGCTCGCCGCCGCCGATGTTGACGTAGAAGACCTGCATCCGCTGCAGCTCGTCGATGACGGCCTCGCACTGCTCGGTCGTCAGTTCGCGCGGGTCGCGGCGACCGGAGGAGGACAGGCAGTGGGCGCACTCCAGGTTGCAGGCGTAGGTCAGCTCCCAGGTCAGGCAGATCGGAGCGTCCAGCCCGAGCTCGAACTGGTCGACCAGCGTGCCGCCGGTCGGTCGTGCGGGTGGGACGAGCGTCGCGGTCATCGGATCGCCTCTGTTCGCGGTCGGATCATGTCGGTGGCGGCCAGGCCTTCCAGCGCTGCGGCGTACGCCGCGTGCTGCCCGGTGGCGATGCCCGCGGCGTCCAGGGCGGCGCGGACGGTCGGTGCCACGTCGAGACGGCGGACGACCTCGACGAGCTGTGGGCGCTTGAGGAAGGTCAGCTTGCGGTTGCCGAAGTGGTAGGCCAGCGCGCCGAACGGCTCCGGACGCAATGCCACGTGCGGCGATAGGCGCCAGGGCTCGTCGAGCATCGACATGAGGGGTCTCGGTCCGTCTCAGTACACGCCGCACATGCCGTCGATCGAGACCTCTTCGATCAGATCGGCGGCGGTCAGGTCGGTGTCGTTCGCCTCGGCGGGTGCCGTGGTCGAGTTCGTGTCGGGGTTGGACATGAGCGGGGTTCCTTCCAGGAGCCGGGTGTGACGGCGGTCACCCGACCGCCTCCTGTTAAACCTTACGCGATAAGGTTTGTGACCTCAATGACTGATTCTGGAGGCGAGGCATGGACAGGCCGATGACGAGGAACGTCCCCGTGGCCGAGGCCACCTGGTACGTCTGCGCGTCGCATCGCACGAGCTTCGCCTCGGACACCCCGTTCGGGGTGCGGCATGCGCGCCATGTGGGGAGCCGGTACGCCGCCTGCGGCCGAAGCGTCTTCGGGTGGACGATGTTCTGGGCCGAGAGGTTCGAGCCGGGATTGGACGACGTCTGCGCTCGCTGCAGCGAGGTTGTGATCGCAGCTGTGCGACGCGAGCTGCTCGCAGTTGCGCGGTAGCCCTGCGGGCGGGCGACCGGAAGGCGGGCGCGACGCGGACCTGTCAACCGGTCAGAGGGTGAACCACGTGACCAGCAGCCCGCCGGTGCAGCGCTGGCAGCTCGCCACGGTGCCGCCGTGGTGCCGGATGTGATCGATGAGAGCCGTCAACCCTTCCCGGGTTGTCGTCGAGCTGTGCCAGGTCATTGTCGGCCTCCTTGGGATCGGGGCGCCGTGTTCGGGCGGCGCCTATTGATGTTAGGTAAATCACATCACCACACAAACCTAATGTCAATAGTTAATGGTCGGCCGTGCCTCTCCCGGATGCCGGCGGCATCTGCTCGGCGTTGGCGCAGCCCGACGCCCCAGTCGTCGTGCGTCGTGCTGCGCGGACGCCCTGCCGGCGGCGAGCCCTCGCGACCGTGCCGCCGCTGATGTCGGTCCGGCCGGTGGCGATCGCGCGAAAAAGAAAGATCCCCTCCCGCCGTACGTTTCCGCAGGTGGGAGGGGATCTGTGTCGCGTCGGGCTGACAGGATTTGAACCTGCGGCCTCCTCGTCCCGAACGAGGCGCGCTACCAAACTGCGCCACAGCCCGCGGTGCAACGCGCTGAGCCTACCGGAGCCCTCGCGGCGTACTCCAATCGAGGGGTCAGGTCAGGGTGAGCAGCGTGGCCTCGGGTCGGCAGGCGATCCGGATCGGCGTGTAGGGGCTGGTCCCGAGGCCCGCGGAGACGTGGAGCCAGGCCGATCCGGGGTCGCCGGGGGACGAGTCGGCGGGGTGCCGGTGGAGGCCGCGGGCTCGCGCCGGCTCGAGGTCGCAGTTGGTGGTGAGTGCCCGGCCACCGGGCAGGCAGACCTGCCCGCCATGGGTGTGGCCGGCGATGATCGCGTCGTAGCCGTCGGCGGCGTACTGCTCCAGCACCCGGAGGTACGGCGCGTGCGCGACGCCCAGCCGCAGGTCGGCATCGGGATCGGCGGGGCCGGCGACGGCGGCGAGGTCGTCGTACTTCAGGTGCGGGTCGTCGACGCCGGCGAACGCCAGGATCGTCTCGCCGACGGTCAGCCGGGTGCGCCGGTTGGTGAGGTCCACCCAGCCCGCTGCGCCGAAGCGCGCGGACAGCTCGCGCCAGGGCAGCTGCGGCACGTTCGTGCGGCGCTTGCCGCGGTCCGGCAGCAGGTACTGCAGCGGGTTGCGCAGCCGCGGCTCGAAGTAGTCGTTGGAGCCGTGCACGAACACGCCGGGACGGTCCAGCAGCGACCCGAGCGCGTCGAGGACCACCGGCACCGACCCCTGGTGCGCCAGGTTGTCGCCGGTGTCGATCACCAGGTCGGGCTTGAGGTCGGCCAGCGAGCGCAGCCAGTCCTGCTTGCCGTGCTGGTACGGCGTCATGTGGATGTCGCTGAGGTGCAGCACCCGCAGCGGTCGCATCCCCGCCGGCAGGACCGGCACCGTGACCTCGCGCAGCGTGTACTGCCGGGCCTCCCACACGGCGTACGCCGTCACGGCACCGCCCGCGGCGCCGGCCGCGCCCAGCAGGCCGAGGGCCGACGACAAACGCATTCGGCAAGGCTGGCACACCTGGGGGAGAATCGCCGCATGAGCACCCTCAAGGACCGTCTGCGCACCGACCTGACCGCCTCGATGAAGGCACGTGACGCGCTCCGGTCCTCCACCCTGCGGATGGTGCTGACCGCGATCACGAACGCGGAGGTCGCCGGCTCGGTCGCCAAGGAGCTCACCGACGACGACATCATCGGGGTCCTCGCGACCGAGGCCAAGAAGCGCCGCGAGGCCGCCACGGCCTTCGACGACGGCGGCGCCCCCGACCGTGCGGACAAGGAGCGCGCCGAGGCGGTCGTCATCGCCGAGTACCTCCCGCAGCAGCTCAGCGACGAGGAGATCTCCACGCTCGTCGCCGACACCATCGCCCAGCTCGGCGTCGCGGGCGAGGGCCCGCGCGCCATGGGCAAGGTGATGGGGGTCGTGACCCCGCAGGTCAAGGGCCGCGCGGACGGCGCCGCCGTGGCCGCGGAGGTACGCCGCCAGCTGGGCTAGCGGCCCACCACGGTCAGTGCCCCTTGCCGTTGCCCTTCCCGGGCTCCGGCGCCGTGGCCGGCGGGCTCTGCCGGTGGTGGCCCCGGCCGCCGTGACCCCGGTGGCTCGGCGGTGGCGCGTGGTAGACCGGCGCCACGGCGGGCGCGCCGTGGCCGGTCGAGGTGAACAGGTAGACCGTCTGGCCGTCGGCACCCATGCTGGCGAACGCCACCTCGCCGCGGGCGTACGACGAGTCGTACACGCCGGCCAGCTCGGGGGTGTAGCCCGCGGCCTTGATCTGGTCCATGGCCCGCTGGACGCTGGAGCCCAGCACGCTCGGCAGGCCGCTCTGGTCCGGGCCGAGGCCCGGGGCGGTGAAGTCGGCGTACGGGATCAGGTCCTGGACCGGCCGCAGCGCCGCGGCCCACATCGGGCCGGCGACGGTCGAGCCGTGCGCCGTGCCGTAGTACTGCCCGCCGAGGACCGGTGGCACCGGGATCGGGTGCCCGGCGCGGTTGACGCCGCTGACCACGGTCGAGACCGACAGCTTCGGGGTGTAGCCGTTGAACCAGACCGCCATGTTCTCGGAGTTCGTGCCGGTCTTGCCGGCCGCGGGCCGGTTGAGCAGCAGGTACTGGCCGAACCCGCCGGGTGACATGACCCGGTGCAGGACCGAGTTGATCGTGTCGGCGGTGTGCTCGGAGAGAACCGGCTTGCACTGCGTCGGGTACTTCTTCACGACCTGGCCGTTGCCGTCCAGGATGGCGCTGACCGGGTGCGGCCGGCAGTAGGTGCCGCCCGAGGCCGCCGTGGCGTACGCCGCCGCCATGGTCAGCGGGTTCTCGTCGGCGACACCGAGGGTGAAGCTGGGGACCTGGTTGCCGGGCTTGAGGGAGACGCCCATCGCCTTGGCCAGCTGGTAGGCCTTGCAGATGCCCGTGCGACGCTCGAGCTGGGCGAAGTAGGTGTTGACCGACAGGGGCGCGCCGATGTCCATGTCCATCGTCTCGTTGGTCGCGTCGGTCGAGTTGTGCGCGGGCCAGGTCTGCGTGCTGGGGTACATGCCACGGCAGGTGCGGAACTCGCCCTCGGACACGTTGAGCGTCGACGGGGCGTAGAAGCTGGTCGTCTCCGGCAGGCCCTCCTCGAGCGCGGCCGCCATCACGAAGAACTTGAACGTCGAGCCCGGCTGGAAGCCGTTGGCACTGCCGAACTTCTTCGGCACGCTGTAGTTCAGGAAGGTCTGGCCGGCGTTGGCGTCGGTGCCCATCGGCCGCGACTGCGCCAGCGCCCACACGTCGCCCGTTCCCGGCTCGACCTCGGCGATCGCGCCGATCGCGTTGTCGTGCTTGGACACGTGCGTGGTCGCGGCGACCGTCGCCCAGTGCTGGAACTGCGCGTGCATGGTCGTCTGGATGGTGAGCCCGCCGCCCCACAGGATGCGCTCGCGCTCCTTCTTGGTGTTGCCGAGCGCGCTGTCCTTCATCAGGTAGGAGACGACGTAGCTGCAGAAGAACGGCGCGCTGGAGTTCACGCAGCCGTTGGCCGTGGGCTGTACGTCGAGGTGCAGGCCGCGCTTCTTGAAGTGGTCGGCCCGCTGGTAGCTGATCACGTGCAGCTGGGCCATCCGGTCCAGCACCACGTTGCGGCGCTCGATGGCGCCTTGCGGGTTGTCGGTCGGGTTGAGCGCCTCGGGGCTGCGCACCAGGCCGGCGAGCAGCGCCGCCTGCGGCAGCGTGAGGTCCTTGGCGTTGACGTTGAAGAAGTGCTGGGCCGCAGCCTGGATGCCGTAGGCGCCGTCGCCGAAGTAGACCGTGTTGAGGTACTGCTGGAGGATCCAGTCCTTGCTGTGCAGTCGCTCCAGGGCGATCGCGTAGCGCAGCTCGCGCAGCTTGCGCGCGAACGTGTCGGCGATGGCGGCCTTCTGCTCGGCGACGGTGTCGGCCTGGTTCACCAGCGTCTGCTTGACCAGCTGCTGGGTGATCGAGGACCCGCCCTGGACGACGCCGCCCTGGGTGGAGTTCGTGAACAGCGCGCGCAGCGTGCCCTTCATGTCCAGCGCGCCGTGCTGGTAGAAGCGGTAGTCCTCGATGGCGACGATCGCCTTGACCATCGTCCGCGAGATCTGGCTGAGCTGGACGTTGACCCGGTTCTGGTCGTACAGCGTCGCGATCGGGTCTCCGACCGCGTCGACGATCTCGGTGCGTTGCGGGAGCGCCTCGGTGGTGAGCTCCTTGGGCAGGTCGCTCGCGGAGTTCGCCAGGTCCTTCGCGGTGAAGCCGAAGACGCCGGCGAACGGGATGGCCAGGCCGGACACGACGATGCCGAGCACTGCGGCGACCGCCATCATCACCCCGATGTGGGAGGCCACCTTGCGCTTGTCGAGACCGTCGAACCGGGGACCTGCCATGGGTTCAGGGTACGGGACCCGCGGAACTGGACCACTTCCCCGCACAATCGTGCAGATAACGGCGCCAAGACGCCGAAAATAGTCCGTAGTGACTAGACCAGTTGGGCCCAATTCGTCCTGTACGAGTCGCCATTTTCCTTTACCGTTGGGCAACGAGCTTGGGACCAACGGTGCTGTGGGGGCGCCACCCGGGCTCAGATGTGGGGACAATTCCATGTGGGTAGAAGACTGGGCGCTGCGCGCCGCATGTCAGAACGGCCAAGCTGACGCGTTGTTCGTCAAGGGTGCCGAGCAGAACAAGGCCAAGTCGGTGTGTTCCGGCTGTGAGGTTCGTGCCGAGTGCCTGGCCGAGGCCCTCGACAACCAGATCGAGTGGGGCGTCTGGGGCGGGATGACGGAGCGGGAGCGCCGTGCGCTGCTGCGTCGTCGTCCTACCGGTTCGTGGCGCAAGCTGCTCGAGTCGGCGCGTGACGCCGGCGTCGACGCACGCATCGGCGCCTGATCGCGGCTAGGCCGGGGCTTCGGCCCCGGCCAGCAGGTCCCCGACCTCGCGGAGTCCGCCGAGGTCGTGGACGTCACCGGCGAGCGCCGGTACGACGACGGTGCGCACCTGCGGGTGTGCCCGCGCGAAGCCGTCCCTGAGCGCTGCCTCGCGCACGGTCATCCGCACCCGGTCGGCGTGCATCCGCAGCAGGGCCGCGGTGGCCGACGTACCGTCACCGTCGGATGCGTCGATGCGGTCCGCTCCGGCCGTGGCCTCGTCCGCGGACAGGTGTCCCGCAGGCACGGGCGTGCTGCGGTTGATCACCAGGCCGGCCAGCGGCATCCGGTCCTCGCTGAGCCGCTCGACGAAGTACGCCGCCTCGCGCAGCGCGTCGGGCTCCGGGGCCGCGACCACGAGGAACGCCGTGCCCTGCGCCTGGAGCAGCGAGTAGGTCTGCTGCGCCCGCTGCCGGAAGCCGCCGAAGACCGTGTCCAGCGCCGAGACGAAGGTCTGCAGGTCGGACAGGAAGCCCGCGCCGAGGATCTTGTTGAGCGCGCCGGTGATCAGGCTGAAGCCGGCGCTCATCAGCTTCGCCGGGCCGCGCGCGGGCGCCAGCAGCAGCCGCACGAATTTGCCGTCCAGGAAGCTCGACAGCCGCTCCGGCGCGTCCAGGAAGTCCAGCGCGGACCGGGACGGCGGGGTGTCGACGACGATCAGGTCGTAGGTCTTGTCGCCCAGCACCTTGTCGCGATGGATCTGGCCGAGCTTCTCCATCGCCATGTACTCCTGGGTGCCCGCGAACGAGCTCGACAGCGCGATGTAGAACGGGTTGGCCAGGATCTGCTTGGCCTTCTCCGGGCTGGCCTGGGAGAGCACGACCTCGTCGAAGGTCCGCTTCATGTCGAGCATCATCGCGTCCAGCGACCCGTCCCCACCGACGTCCTTGACCGGGCGCGGGGTGTTGTCGAGGGCCTCGATGCCCATCGACTGCGCGAGCCGGCGGGCCGGGTCGATGGTGAGGACGACGACCTTGCGGCCGCGCTCGGCGGCGCGCAGCGCCAGGGCCGCGGACGTCGTGGTCTTGCCGACGCCGCCGGAGCCGCAGCACACGATGATGCCGGTCTGCGGGTCGTCGAGGAGCGCGTCCACGTCGAGGGCCGGCGCCGGGGCGCCGGTCGGGCCGACGCGGGTGCGGTTGGTACTCATGCCATCCCCTGCTTCCTGAGGAGCCCGGCCAGCTCGTAGAGCGCGCCGAGGTCCACCCCGCCCGCCAGCCGGGGGAGCTCGTACGCCGGCACGCCCAGGCCGGCCACGACCGCGCGCTGGCTGTCCTCGAGGGCCCGTCGCTCGGCGTACTCCTGCGCCTCGGTGAGCAGCCCGGCGACGAGCGCCTCGTCGTGCGGCAGGCCGACGCCGGCGAGGCCGGCCCCGATCGCCGCGCCGTCGAGGGTGCCGTTGCGGGCGGCGACCAGGTCGGCGTCGCTGAGGTCGCTGGGGCGGGTCATGTTGACGACGACACCACCGACGGGGAGCTTGACGCTGCGCAGCTCGTCGATGCCGTCGGCCGTCTCCTGCACCGGCATCTCCTCCAGCACGGTCACCAGGTGCACGGCGGTGCGGGGTGAGCGGAAGAGCGTCATCATCGTGTCGCTCTGCGACTTGATCGGCCCCACCTTCGCCAGCCCGGCCAGCTCGTTGCTGACGTTGAGGAACTGGGTGATGCGGCCGGTCGGCGGGGCGTCGAGCACCACGGCGTCGTACTGGATGGCGCCCTTGTTGCGGCTGTTGCGCTGGACCGCCTCGTAGACCTTGCCGGTCAGCAGGACGTCGCGTACGCCGGGCGCGATCGTGGTCGCGAACTCGATGACGCCGAAGCGGTCGAGCGCGCGCCCGGCGCGGCCGAGGCGGTAGTACATCGAGAGGTACTCCAGCAGCGCCGACTCCGCGTCGACGTGCAGCGCGTGGACGGTGCCGTGCCGGCCGTTCGCGTCGGGCAGGCCGGTGGCGAGCCGGCGCTCCTGATAGGGGAGCGGGTCGACGTCGAACATCCGGGCGATGCCCTGGCGTCCCTCGACCTCGCACAGCAGCACGTTCTTCCCGGCTCCGGCCAGGGCGAGCGCCAGCGCCGACGCGACCGTCGACTTGCCGGTGCCCCCCTTGCCGGTCACGACGTGCAGGCGCACCCGGCTCCAATCACTCACGGCCGCCACCCTAGCGAGGCGGGGCGTGGCTAGGCTGCCGGTATGACCAAGTGGGAGTACCAGGTAGCGCCCGTCCTCAACCATGCGGCGACGCAGATCCTCAACAACTTCGGCCAGGACGGCTGGGAGCTCGTGGCCGTGATCCCGAGCCCGCAGGGCAACGACCTCGCCTACTTCAAGCGGCCGGTCGAGGGCTGATCGGCATGAGCGTGGAGGCGCGGCTCGCCGAGCTCGGGCTGACGGTTCCGGAGGTGGTTCCGCCGGTGGCGGCGTACGTCCCGGCGGTGCGGGTGGGCTCGCTGGTCCACACGGCCGGCCAGCTGCCGATGCGCGACGGCTCGCTGATCGCGACCGGCAAGGTCGGCGACGCGGTGACCCCCGAGGTCGCGACCGAGTGCGCGCGGCAGTGCGCGCTCAACGCGCTCGCGGCGATCAGGTCGGTCGTCGGGTCCCTGGAGCAGGTGCGGATCGTCAAGGTGGTCGCCTTCGTCGCGTCCACCACCGACTTCACCGGCCAGCCGGGGGTCGCGAACGGCGCGTCCAACCTGTTCGGGGACGTGTTCGGCGATGCGGGCGTGCACGCGCGCTCGGCCGTCGGCGTACCGGTGCTGCCGCTGGACGCTCCGGTCGAGGTCGAGGTCACCGCCGAGATCCTGGGCTAGTCGTGGCCCTCCCGATCCCGCTCCCGCCGGTGGCGCTGCCCGAGCACCTCGTCGGCCGCTACCAGGAGTACGTCGACGGCACCCGGGTCCCGGCCGAGCCGCGCAACGCGGCGACCGTGATCCTGCTGCGCGACGGTGCGGCCGAGCCCGAGGCGTACCTGCTGCGCCGCCAGCTGAGCATGGACTTCGCCGGCGGCATGGCGGTCTTCCCCGGCGGCGGCGTGGACGCGCGCGACCACGCGCTCGCGCCCGCACTGTGGGCCGGGCCGTCGGTCGCCGAGTGGGCCGCGCGGCTGGGCGTCGGCGAGTCCGACGCCGTCGCGCTGGTGTGCGCGGCGGTGCGCGAGACCTTCGAGGAGTCGGGGGTGCTGCTCGCCGGGGAGTCGGCCTCGAGCGTGGTTGCCGACACGACCGGCGAGGACTGGGAGGCCGACCGCGTCGCACTGGAGGCGCGGTCGCTGTCGCTGACCGACTTCCTCGAGCGCCGCGGCCTGGTGCTGCGCACCGACCTGCTCAGCGTGTGGTGGGCCTGGCTCACGCCGATCTTCGAGCCCAAGCGCTACGCGACCTGGTTCTTCGTGGCGCGGCTGCCCGAGGGGCAGCTGACCCGCGACGTGTCCTCGGAGTCCTCCGAGGTCGTCTGGCTGGGCGCGCGGGAGGCCATCGCGCGGGCCCACTCCGAGCAGCTGGCGATGCTGCCGCCGACGTACCTCACGCTGCTGGAGATCGCCCAGCACGCCTCGGTCGACGAGGTCCGTGCCGCTGCGCCGTCGTCGGTGGCGATGTTCATGCCCGAGTTGGAGGAGCGGGACGGCGGCTGGGGCCTGTCGATGCCCGAGCGCGTGCGGGCGCTGGTGGCGGAGCGCTCGCTGTGAGCGAGGCCTGGGAGGGTGGGACGTACGGCGAGCGCGGCCGCTGCGTCCTCGCCCCCAACCCGGGCATCATGACGCTCGACGGCACCAACACCTGGGTGCTGCGCGAGCCCGGGTCGTCCTCGTCGATCGTGGTCGACCCGGGGCCGCTCGACGACGCGCACCTCGACGCCGTCGCGGAGGTGTGCGGGACGGTCTCGGCCGTCGTCGTGACGCACCACCACCTCGACCACACCGAGGCGGCCCGGTCCTTCGCCGAGCGGATGAGCTGCGGGGTGCGGGCCCTGGACCCCCTCCAGTGCTGGCGGTCCGATCCCGTGGTCGACGGGGAGGTGCTCTCCGTGGGCGGGCTGGCGGTCGAGGTGATCACCACCCCGGGACACACCCGCGACTCGATCTCGCTCGTGCTGGACGCCGACCGCGCCCTGTTGACGGGCGACATGGTGCTGGGCCGGGGGACCACGGTGATCGTGCACCCGGACGGGGATCTCGGCGGCTACTTCGACTCCCTTGCCCGGATGCGGGCGCTGGTCACCGACGGACGGGTCTCGTCGCTGTGGCCCGCGCACGGGCCGGTGCTGGCCGACGCCGCCGGCGTGCTGGACCACTACAAGGTGCATCGCGAGCAGCGCCTGGCCCAGGTGTCCTCGGCGCTGTCGCGGCTCGGGGTGTCTGCGCTGCGGGCTGATGCGGCCGAGGATCCTCTGCTTCCGCGGCAGGTCGTCGAGATCGTGTACGCCGACGTCGACGAGTCGCTCTGGGGTGCGGCGGAGTGGTCGGTGCGGGCGCAGCTGGCGTACCTCGCTACCCGCTGACCCCTCGTTGGTTGAGTAGCCGCGAGCGCCAGCGAGCGGCGTATCGAAACCAACCCATCTCTCCTTCGGGGCTGGTGTCGGGCGGCCGCACCTTAGCCGTGCGCCTCCCGCCGTCAAGGACGCTCACTTCGTTCGCGCCGCTGCGCGGCGGCCTTCGGCCGTCCTTGACCGCGGGGCCCTGGCGCACGGCTGGACGGCGCGACAACGGCACGGGCTCCCCCCGCGCCGCCGCTCCGCGGCCGCCTTCAAGACACACTCTGACCTGGGAAAACTCTCGTCGAAAGTCTTCCACTGGCGTTCGAACAGATGTACTATAGACGGTAGTTGATCAGTCTGTCTCGGGGAGCATGTAGTGGTCGCAGGAACGGTGTCGTTGCACGCGATCCTCGCCTGCGCCCACGCTCTGCGGAACGAACTCTTGGCGGTCGCGGACATGCCGGCCGACTACCTCCGTGCTCGCGACAAAGCCGACTTGTTGACCGACCTGGCCAAGGTCAAGGCCCAGCTCGCCGAGCTCGAGCTCCGAGTGCTCGCCGCTGCCTCGGACGTGGCCGAGGAGCACGGCTCGCGTGACGCCGGCTGCTGGCTCGCCCACGCCACCCGCATCACCTCGGCCGCCACCCGCATCACCTCGGCCGCTGGCCGCGCCCAACTGCGGCTGGCCGAATCGCTCGAGGCTCACCCGCTCACCGCAACCGCCATGCGCGACGGACGGGTGAACGAGGCCCAGGCCCGGGTCATCATCCGCGCGGTCGACAAGCTCTCCGACGCCGTCGACGAGTCGGTGCGGGCCCAGGCCGAGGCGCACCTGATCGAGCTCGCCGCGATCTACGACCCCAAGGACCTTCAGGTCCTCGGCACCAAGATCCTCGAAGTCATCGCCCCCGAGATCGCCGAGGCCGAACTGGGCAAAGCCCTGGAACGTGAAGAACGGGCCGCACGGGACGAGGTCGCGATCCGCATCCGGAAGCGCGGCAACGGGATCACCCGCTGGATCTGCGACCTCCCCGACTCCGTCTCCGAACGAGCCCTCACCTACCTCGAAGCCCAAGACTCACCCCGCGTCACCCAAACCCGAGCCCGCAACAGGGGCGAGGCGCTCTGCCGACTCCTCGAACTGCTCGACCCCAAGAGGCTCCCCGACCACGGTGGGGATGCCACCACCATCATGGTCACCATCCCGTTCGAGGGCCTTCTGAGTGAGCTAGGGTCCGCGATGCTCGGCGAGATCCCGATCAGCGCCGGCGAGGCCCGCAGGCTGGCGTGTACCGCGAAGATCATCCCCGTCGTCCTCGGCGGCACGTCCGAACCGCTCGACCTCGGCAGAGCACGCCGACTGTTCCAACCACCCCAACGCAAGGCCATGCGACTACGCGACAAGCGCTGCCGTGCCGAGGGCTGCTCCATACCGGCTGCCTGGTGCGAGGCACATCATCTGAAGCCGTGGTCGGAGGGCGGGATGACCGACCTCGCCGACGGCGTACTGCTCTGCTCCCACCACCATCACCGAGCCCACGACACCCGGTACACGATGGCCAAGCTCGCGACCGGCGACTACCGCTTCCACCGCCGGACGTAGACCGAGTGCTCTCGGCGCATCAATGTGACGCCGGAGCGGCGATCGACCAGCCGGTAGCGCGGAGCTATGGGAGAAGCGGCTGAGATCGCCTCTCCCGCGGTGCAGTGTTCCTGGGTCGGATCACTCGCGTCATAGACCAGCCACTGCGGCGGCGTACGGGTGGGGAGCGAGCCGGGGGAGAGGCAGACCTCGCTCACCGTGGTGCGGGCTGCGAGCTGGGCCGCGAGCTGGTTCGACGCGGCGACGGTCGCTCCGTCGGGTATCTCGGCGAGGACAGCGCGTACGGCGCGCAGGTGGGCGTCGGTCCCCCACGTACTCGGCGACACGACGCTGTGCAGCGGGTGGGTGAAGAACGTGACGACGGTGACCGCACCGCCGACCCAGCACGCGCACCGCCGCGCCCGCGGCCCGACCGTGGGCGCCGCCTGGATCGCGGCGCCGAAGACCACCGGCATGAGGACCGCGCTGTAGTGGAAGTGCGTTCCCCAGTAGTGCGGGTTCGTGGCTGCGAAGCGCCAGCCTAGGGTCGGAAGTGCGACCACCAGCAGGGGAGACCGCGTAGCCAGGAAGCCGGTCGGCGCCAGCAGCAGAAGCACCGTCAGCCATTTGGTCGACGGCCAGGCCAACCCGGACGGATCCAGGCCGGTGTAGGCGAAGTGGCCCGCAGGGTTGATGGCCGGGAGGATCACGCAGATCTCGATCGCACTGGCGGCGAGCCCGAGCACGGCGAGTACCACGCCTCGCCGCCGCGGCCCTTGCCACGCGATGAAGGCGCCGATCGCTGCGACGGTCAGGCCGAGGTCCTCCTTCACCAGCACCAACGGGAGCGCCCAGAGCGCCGCCGCGGTCCAGCGCCGCTGCCCGAGCGCGCACACGGCGTACGCGACGAGAGGTACTCCGCACGCGACCTCGTGGAAGTCGAACCCGAGCAGCTCCGCGATGCCCCACGAGCCGCCGTAGGAGAGGCCGATCCACCAGGCGAAGCGGGCACCCACGTCGGTCCGTGCCCAGCGCATCAGGGGGACCACCGGGACTGCCGCCAGGGCGGCTTGGATCACCAGGAGCGTGACGGGTGACGGGAACACCCGGTAGAACGGGGCGATCAGGGCCAGGATCGGGTGGAAGTGGTCGCCGAGCGCGTTGAAGTGCGGTCCCTTGAGAGGCACGTACGGCGGCGTCAGGTCGGCGTACGACTTCACGACCTGGGTGAAGATGCCGAGGTCGAAGCCGGTCGCCTGTCCCTCGACGTACCGCCGGACGCTCAGCACGAGGTACGCCGTGAAGCAGCCTCCCGCCACGAGCAGGTCCGGCACAGCCGATCGGCGGAGCCGCTCCGGTGCTGCGGTGGGTGCTGCGGGCACGACTGTGGTCGTCATGGAGCTGGTGCCTCCGAGCGGCGAGGGGGCGGGCGTGGGCGCGCGGGACGGCCGGCGCGGCAGGGCCGCACCGGGTTCTCGCGATGGGTCGCTGCTCACTCACCTGTGAGTGAGCCGGATTCACTCACATGTGAGCGAGTGATCGCCGGCGTCGCCACCAGAGGGCGGCGCCGGCCAGGAGGAGGAGACCGATGCCGGCCCCGGCGAAGGGGGTGAGGTGATGGTGGTGGGTCGGCTCCGGCGGTACGGCCGGCCAGTTCGGAGTAGGTCCGGGCACCGTCAGGTTGTCAGCCGTCATCAGGTCCGTCGCGAGGGTGACAGTTGTCAGGCCGTCATCGACCTGCAAGAGTGTGCGGGCCCGCCCGGATGCTGTGGTGGGCACGAGTACGACCGCATGACCCAAGGGTGCGGATCGCAGGAGCACGCGTCCGTCGTTCAGCACGCCGGCGACCTCGGGAACTGTCACCGGCCCGGCACCGCCGCGCCATCCGCTGCCACGAAGCACCCGATCTCCTGGCAGTACGCGGATCCGCAGGCAGCAGCCGCGTGGCGGGTTCTCGGCAGCCACGACCTGTGATCCCCGCAGCCAGATCGCGCCGATCAGCGCTCCTGAAGGAAGCGTGAAGGTCTGCGGCGCTCGGCCCACGCCGTACAGCTTGTTGCCGGCGACCGAGATGAGAGTGCCGTCGTCGGTGACGGCGACCGGACGCGTCGGGTAGTGGTTGTTGTCGCTGTCGTTGACCACATTCACGGCCGTGTCGACGCCGGACGGCGCCACGATCACGTTGCGAAGACGACCCGCGGCCGGGCCATCGACGCGGTCCACCATGCCGATGTACGCCGCCGTCCTGACGGGCGCGTCGCCGGATCCATCGGTGGCGACGCCTTCCCATCCGACGAAGCGGCTGTTGGCGGACCATGCGAGGGACAGCACCCGCGCGAACCGTGCCTGATGCGTCGGGTCGATCCACGTGCCGTCGAGCACGGTCCTGCCCGTCGTGAGATCGACGACCCGGATCCCGCTGTTGAAGTTTCCCGTCTTCGGCGTGCCGTCATTGGCATCCGAGAACTCCCAGGCGAGGAGCTGCCCATCAGGGGAGAGCGCGAGCGCGCCGCCGCCCCAGCCAGGAAGCACGAGTTGGTGGTAGGTGCCAGTCTCGGCGTCGATCACCATCGGATCGCCGTACCCGTCGTTGAAGGCCGCTGCTGCGACCCCGACCTTGAGGTCGTCACTGGCAGGGACCGCGCCCAGCCAAGGAGCCACGTGCAGGTAGTCCGGCACCCCCTGTCGCTGCGCCGGTGCGGACGTGTCGGGATGGGGCGGGTGGTGCCCGTCGCCGAGCCGGCCGCCCGCAAGCGTCCCGATCACCACGCATCCGGCCGCGAGGACGGCGGCCGCGACGCGGCCGCGTGCGATCGCCCGCCGCCCGCGCCGATAAGTATCCGACGGCACCGACGCGATGGGTGCGTCCTCGGCCAGGCGGGCCAGCTGCTCGCGGAGCTCCTGACGGCTCATGACACGCCCTCCAGCAGGGTCTCGAGATGGGGCGCGACGACGCGGAGACGCGCCAGCGCCTCGCGGGTCGTCGACTTCACGGTGCCGGCGCCGATCCCGAGGATCCGCGCGGTCTCGACCTCGGTGAGGTCCTCGTAGAAGCGCAGCACCAGGACGGTGCGCTGGCGCGGGGTCAGCAGCCGGAGCGCGGCGTCCAGGCTCAGCCGGAGGTCGGGATCGGGGCAGGCGGCACCCGTGCGGTCGTCGTACGACGACAGCGGCACCTCGGCCACCCGGGACCGCGACCGCCGCCACCGGGAGATGTTCTGGTTGGCCATGATCCGGCGGACATAGGGCTCGGGGTCGCCGGCGATGCGGTGCCAGGCCCTCGCGGCCTGCAGCAGGGAGCTCTGGACCAGGTCCTCGGCGAGGTGCGCGTCGCCGGTCAGCAGGTAGGCGGTACGGGAGAGTGCTGGCGTGCGCGAGGCGACGTACTGCTCGAACGCCGCCCGAGATGCTTCACGAACCACAACGGCCCCCTCTCACCAGTGTCTACGCACCGGTGCAGGGGGCCGGGGGTGGCCGAGCGCCAGGAGATTCAGCGTGCTCGGCGCGCCATCCGCTCCATGTCCAGGATCACGACCGAGCGCGGCTCGAGCCGCAGCCAGCCGCGCGAGGCGAAGTCGGCCAGCGCCTTGTTGACCGTCTCGCGCGAGGCGCCGACCAGCTGGGCGAGCTCCTCCTGGGTGAGGTCGTGGTGGACGTGCACGCCGTCGTCGGCGGTGCGGCCGAAGCGCTCGGCGAGGTCCAGCAGCGCCTTGGCGACGCGGCCGGGGACGTCGGAGAAGACCAGGTCGGCGACGACGTCGTTGGCCTTGCGCAGCCGGCCGGCCAGCTGGGCGAGGAGCCCGCGGGCGACGGCGGGGCGGCCCTCGAGCCAGCGGAGCAGGTCCTCGTGGGACAGCGAGGCGAAGTCGGCGTCGGTCACGGCCGTCACGGTCGCGGAGCGCGGGCCCGGGTCGAAGAGCGACAGCTCGCCGAACATCTGGCCGGGGCCCATGATCGCGAGCAGGTTCTCCCGGCCGTCGGAGGAGGTGCGGCCGAGCTTGACCTTGCCCTCGAGCACGACGTAGAGCCGGTCGCCGGTGTCACCCTCGTGGAAGAGGACCTCGCCACGGCGCAGGTGGGTCTCGCCCATCGACGACCGCAGCGCGGTCATCGCCTCGTCGTCGAGAGCGCTGAACAGTGGCGCCTGACGGAGTACGTCGTTGTCCACGCTGCCTCCAAGTTCACGTCGACGACGCATCTCGGCCCCCCAATGAGGCCGACACACACGTCGTCTCGCCGAATCCTAGCCAGTGGCACACTTCACACCTAGTCCCTGGTGCGCGCCGGGAGCGTCGGCACCGCCCCGTAGGCTGGCCCGCGTGCGGCCGATCGACACCTCCGGGGAGACCACGACCCAGCTGGTGCGTCGGGCCCGCAAGATCGACCGGGTGCTCGCCGAGACCTACCCCGACGCCAAGGCCGAGCTCGACTTCGACGACGCCTTCCAATGCCTGGTCGTCACCGTCCTCTCGGCGCAGACCACCGACAAGCGGGTCAACCTGGTCCGGCCCACGCTCTTCGCCGCCTACCCGGATCCGGCCGCCATGGCCGCCGCCGATCGCGCCCACCTGGAGCAGATCGTCGGGCCCCTCGGTTTCTTCCGCGCCAAGACCGACAGCCTGCTCAAGCTGAGCGCCGCCCTGGTGGAGAGGTACGACGGCGAGGTGCCCGGCCGCCTCGAGGACCTCGTGACGCTGCCCGGGGTCGGCCGCAAGACCGCCAACGTGGTCCTCGGCAACGCCTTCGGCCTGCCCGGGATCACCGTCGACACGCACTTCGGCCGGCTCGCCCGCCGCCTGGGCTGGACCGACGAGACCGACCCGGTGAAGGTCGAGCACGCGATCGGCGCGCTGTTCCCGAAGCGGGACTGGACGATGCTCAGCCACCACCTCATCTGGCACGGCCGTCGTCGCTGCCACGCCAAGAAGCCCGCGTGCGGGGCGTGCCCGGTGGCCAAGTGGTGCCCGTCGTACGGCGCCGGCCCGACCGATCCTGTCGAGGCCGAGAAGCTGGTCCGCACCGAGGGACCGAACTGATGCGCCGCCCGCTCGCCGCGGCCGGCGTGGCCGCGCTCAGCGCGGCCGTCCTGCTGACCTCCTGTGACGCCAAGCAGGCGGTCGGGGCGTGCAACGTGAGCGTGAGCAGCGCCGACCTGGTGCAGTTCCGCCAGCAGGCGGGCATCGCCGACTGCACACCGAAGACGCTCGCCGTCGACCCGGCGGCGACCGCGTCGACGCTGCCGGACACCGACATCGGCTGCCTCGGGAGCACCTCCACGGTCGCGCTCGCCGACATCAAGGGCCCTGCCATCATCAACTTCTGGGCGTCGAACTGCGGCCCGTGCCGCAAGGAGATGCCGGCGCTCGCCGCCTTCGCCCAGCAGTACGCCGGACAGGTGAGCGTCGTGGGCGTCGACTACCTCGACACCTTCCCCGGGATGGCGCTCAAGCTGGCGCGCGACAGCGGGGTGACCTACCCGTCGCTGGCCGACCCGTGCGGTGACCTGCAGCGTTCGAGCATGGACCCGCCGAGCGCGCTGCCGACCTTCTACTTCGTGGCCGCCGACGGCACCGTGTCGACGCCGGTCGCCGGCGGCCTCGACTCGGTGCAGCAGGTGGTCGACCTCGCCGCGCAGCACGGCATCACCGTGACGAGCCCCGTGAAGCAGGGCGGATGAGCACGACCGACGGACCCCGGTGGCTGGGCCAGATCGCGGCCGGCGCCGCCCGGATCCAGGGCAGCGATCTCACGGCCTTCCTGCCGCCGGAGGGCAGCGATCCGCGCCGCGGTGCGGTGCTGATGCTGCTGGCGGAGGGGCCGGAGGGGCCCGACGTACTCCTCACCGAGCGGGCGCACGATATGCGCTCGCACCCGGGGCAGGTGTCCTTCCCGGGCGGCAGCATCGACCCGGGCGAGACCGCGGTCGAGGCGGCGCTGCGGGAGGCCGACGAGGAGGTCGGGCTCGACCCGGCCGCCGTCGAGGTGTTCGCGACCCTGCCCGAGCTGTGGCTGCCGCCGTCGAACTTCGCGGTGACGCCGGTGATCGGCTACTGGCGCGACCCCGTCGACCTCGTGGTCGTCTCGCCGGCCGAGGTGCACGCCATCCACCGGGTCTCCATCCGCGAGCTGGTCGACCCCGAGCACCGGATCCAGGTGCGGCACCCCGGCGGGTGGGTGGGCCCGGGCTTCCTGATCGGCGAGGACAAGGACGTCATCCTCTGGGGCTTCACCGGTGGCATCCTGACCAGGTTCCTGGACTTCATCGGCTGGCTGCCCCCGGTGGCCGACCCGCCGGTGCATGATCTCCCGGACTACATGCTGGCCGAATACGTTCGGCGTACGGGGGACTCATGAATCTGTTGGACTGGCTGCTGGTCCTGCTCGTCCTCGCCTACGCCCTCTCCGGCTACTGGCAGGGCTTCGTCACCGGCGCGTTCGCGACGGTCGGGCTGCTGACCGGCGGCCTGTTCGGCATCTGGCTCGCGCCGACGGTGCTGCGCAGCGCGAAGCCGTCGCTGCTGGTCTCGCTCGGCGCCCTGTTCATCGTCATCGTCAGCGCCTCGCTGGGCCAGGCCCTGATGCAGTACGTCGGCGCGAAGGTCCGCGACAAGATCACCTGGCGCCCCGCCCGGGTCCTCGACGCGCTCGGCGGCGCCGTCCTCAGCGCGCTGGCCGTGCTGCTGGTGGCGTGGGCCCTGGGCGTCGCGATCAGCGGCACCCGGATCGGCCCGGTCACCGGGCTGGTCCGCAACTCCGAGGTGCTCGCCCGGGTCAACAGCGCCCTTCCCGGCGCGGCCCCGAAGGCGCTGCAGGCGTTCAACAACGTGGTCGGGACCGGCTTCTTCCCGCGCTACCTCGAGCCGTTCGCGCCCGAGCAGATCACCAACGTCCCGCCCGGCCCGAAGGAGCTGCCCGGCTCCGCGAAGGTGCAGGCGACCCAGGCCAGCATCGTCAAGATCCGCGGCTCCAACTCGTGCGGCCGTGGCGTCGAGGGCAGCGGCTTCGTGTACGCCGAGAACCGCGTCATGACCAACGCGCACGTCGTCGCCGGCGTGCACGACCCCACGGTCCAGGTCGACGGCGAGACCGAGCTCGCCCGGGTCGTGCACTACGACCCCGAGCTCGACATCGCGATCCTCGACGTCGACACCCACGGGTCGACCGGGCTGCGGTTCGCGATCGGCTCCGACGCCGTGCAGGCGCAGGACCCCGTCGCGATCATCGGCTATCCCCAGGACGGCCCGTTCGACATCCAGACCGGCCGGGTGCGCGCCCAGCAGCGGCTGCGCTCCCCGGACATCTACGGCTCGGGCACGGTCCTGCGCGACGTCTACTCGCTGCGCGGGCTGGTGCGTCCCGGCAACTCCGGCGGCCCGATCGTCACGCCCGGCGGCAAGGTCGCCGGCGTGGTCTTCGCGGCCTCGGTCACCGACCCCGACACCGGCTACGCGCTGACCGCCGACCAGGTCCAGGACGCCGCGGCGCAGGGCCGGACCGACGACAGCGAGGTCGGCACGGGGGCCTGCGCGGGGTAGCGGGCAGCCGGCCCCGCTCAGCCGGGCAGCAGCACCGAGAACCGGCACCCGCCGACGTTGGCGAGGTTCTCGACCGCGACGCGGCCGGCGTGGGCCTCGACGATGCCCTTGACGATGGCCAGCCCCAGGCCGGCGCCCTGCCCGAGCGAGCTGTCGCCCGGCGTACGGGCATCGCTGCCCTGCCAGCCCAGGTCGAAGACCCGCTCGATCTCCTCGGCGCGCAGGCCGCCGCAGCCGTCGCTGACGCAGACCTCGACGCTGTCGCCGCGCTGACGGCCGATCACCTCGACCACGCCGTCGGCGGGGGTGTGCCGGATCGCGTTCATCAGCAGGTTCGAGAGGACCCGGGACAGGCCCGCCGGGTCGGCGGTGACCTCGAGCCCGGCGTCGACGGAGCCTCCGATCCGCACGTTGCGGGCCCGGGCCACCGGGTCGGCTCCCGCGATCGCCTCGCTGACCAGGTCGCCGACGGCGAGCGTGGTCGGGTTCAGCTTGAGCACCCCGGCGTGGATCCGGGACAGCTCGAAGAGGTCGTCGACCATCGAGGCCATCCGGTCGACCTCGGTGCGGATCTGCTGGTGGAACCGGGCCGGGTCGGCAGCCAGGCCGTCCTCGAGCGCCTCGGCCATCGCGCGGAGGCCGGCCAGTGGCGTGCGCAGGTCGTGCGACACCCAGGAGACCAGCTCGCGGCGCGCCTCCTCCAGGCGCAGCTCCCGCAGCCGCGCCTGCTCCAGCCGGCGCTGGGTCTCGGCGAGCTCCTCGGAGACCGCGCGCAGCTCGCGCGGGCCACCTCCGCCGCCGGCGCTGACCATCCCGGGACCCATGCCGCGGACCTGGGTCTGCAGCGCGGTCGACCAGCGGGCCAGCGGCCACCCGACCGCGAGCGCGACCGCCACCGCGACCACGGTCGCGACCGAGGACACGACGGTGACGACGAGCAGGTCGTGCGAGGACAGGAACATCAGCTGCGCGATGGCCAGCGTGCCGGCGTACGAGCCGAGGCCGGCGACGGCGACCAGCAGCACCACGTGCCAGCGCAGCGACCAGCCGCGGGTGAGCCAGGCGAACGCCAGCCCCACCGCGCCCACCACCACCGCGGCCAGCGCGGCGACCCAGACGATCTCCAGGAACGCGCTCAGGGTCATGCTCGGGGCTCCCATCGGTAGCCGACGCCCCACACCGTGAGCAGCCGGGTCGGGCGGGTCGGGTCGTCCTCGACCTTCTCCCGCAGGCGCCGGACGTGCACGGTGACCGTCGAGCGGTCGCCGATGGTCCAGCCCCACACGTGGTGCAGCAGGTCCTCGCGGGTGAACGCGGTGGACGGGTGCGCGACCAGGTAGCGCAGCAGGTCGAACTCGCGCACGGTCAGCGCGAGCGGCTCGCCGCCGAGGGTCGCGACGTGGCGTGCGCCGTCGATGACCAGGTCGCCGTCGGTGAGGTTCTCCTCGACGGCGGCGGGGGCGGCGGTACGCCGGAGCACGGAGTCGACCCGCAGCGCGAGCTCGCGCGGGCTGAACGGCTTGCCCACGTAGTCGTCCGCCCCGAGCTCGAGCCCCACCACGCGGTCGGCCTCGCTGCCCAGCGCGGTCAGCATGATGATCGGGACGTCGCGCTCGGCCCGCAGCCGGCGCGTCACCTCCAGGCCGTCCATGCCCGGGAGCATGAGGTCCAGCACCACCAGGTCCGAGGGCTGGTCGGACATCAGCTGCAGCGCCGACTCGCCGTCCGCGGCCTCGACGGTCTCGTGGTCGTGGGCGCGCAGGTACGTCGCCAGGACCTCGCGCACCGTCGCGTCGTCGTCGACGACCATCACCCTCGCCACCCGCGCGACCTCCTGAGTCGTCCCAGCACCGTCGCGACCGCGACGGCACCGATGATGCCCAGCGTGACCGCAAGCAGCCCGATCGGGTAGTCCCGGTCCAGCAGGGTGGTGTTCGGACCGCCCCGGTGGGAGCGCGTGAGGACCGCGAACCCGGCCAGTGCGACCGTCCCGGCCAGGGTCAGCGCGATGGCGGTGGCGCGGGCGAGCCCGCCGGGCAGCCGGCGCTGGACGAGCCAGCCGACCGCGAAGGCCAGGGGCGCGAGCACCCCGTCGTGGATCACCACCGCGGCGACGGCCCACTCGGCGACCTGCACCAGCTGGGTGACGGTCTGGTCGCGGACCAGCAGCCAGGCGGCGTACGCCATCACGAGCGCGCCGGCGGCGATCAGCAGGGCACGGGTGGTCCGCATCAGAGCACCTCGATCCGGGTGACCCACTTGGTCTGCAGGGCGCCCGGCCGGTCCGGCGCGATGAGCCGCGCGGGATAGCCGTGGTCGATGGACAGCGGCTCGCCGTCCAGGGCGAGTGCGAGCAGGGTGCGCGGGTCGTCGACGAAGTTCGCGGGCAGCGTGGTGACCCGGTCGGGGCCCTGCTGCTGCAGGGACGTCACCACGACAGCACGACCCTTCGGTGCTCCGACGTGGTCCAGCAATGTCCGCAGCGGTACGCCGGTCCACGACCCGTCCGCACTCCACCCCTCGACGCAGGCGATCGGGAGGGTGTGGGTCGACTGCGGGAGTGCGAGCAGCTCGGTGCGGGTGAAGGTGGCGGCAGCGCCGGCGTACTCGACCTTGCAGCGGAAGCCGTCGCCCAGCGCCGACGGGACGACGCCCGCCTCCGCCGCGGTGCGGTTGATCGGGATGCCGGAGCGGCGCGAGCGCGGGGAGAGCACGGCGATCCGGCTCAGGCCGGGGACGGTGCCGGCGGCGGAGCTGGCGGTGATCACCGCGACGCCGGCCGCGAGCCAGCCGGTCCGGATGACCGCGCGCCGGCCGACCACTCCGGCCGCGACCGCTTCGGGCCGGTCCAGGTTGACACTGTCAACATCGCTGGTGAGCGCCTCGCGGATCACCGGCAGCTTGACCGCGATGTGCACCAGGAGAGCCCCGATGACCGCCCAGGCGAGGGCGTAGTGGGTGGCGCGGAAGTCGAAGCGCCAGACGTACCACTGCGCGACGTTCATGACCCCGATCGCCAGCTCCAGCAGGGATCCTGCGACCAGCACGGCGATCGACCCGCGCTCCAGCAGGACCAGGGCGGCCTCGCGCAGGTGCCGCGGAGGCGCCTGGAACAGCCGCGGGTAGACCGCCCAGAGCTTGACCAGCAGCAGCGGGATCGCGGCGGTGCCGCTGACCACGTGCAGGGTCTGGGTGAGCTGGTAGCCCCAGCTCGGCGAGCTCGGGAACGGCACCGGCTGGTGATCGAGCTGGGCGTAGTGGCTGATCAGCCCGGTCACGAAGCAGACGCCGAAGCTGATGCCGACCCAGAGGCCAACGCGTGCGGCGACGGCCGGGCTGCGCAGCCGCGAGGTGAACGTGGGGATGGGCGCTCTCATCGTGCCTCCGTCAGTACGCCGACCCAGCGCCCGTGCGCCGAGCGGCGGTCGATCTCGATGAGCCCGGCGGCGGCGCCGAGCGCGGGAAGGTCGTCGGCGGACACGACCGCCCACGGGAACCGCTCGCTGTGCCCGCAGGGGCACTCCAGCCGGGCGTCGAAGTGGGCGGAGGGCTGGCCGGGGCCGGCGACCTCGACGACGACGCGGCCACCGGGCTGCAGCAGCCGGCGGGCGCGGGTGAGCAGCGCGACGGGGTCGCCGCCGATGCCGATGTTGCCGTCCGCGAGCAGCGCCGTCACCCAGCGGCCCTCGCCCGGCACCCGGGTGAAGACGTCGCGCTGCAGTGCGGCCGCGCCGCGGTCGACGGTCTGCCGCACGGCCTCGCCGACGATGTCGATGCCGAGCGTGACGTGACCGCGGGCCGCGAGCTCGGCGGCCATCCGGCCGGGACCGCAGCCGATGTCGAGGGTCGGCCCGACGCACAGCCGCAGCAGCAGCTCGTCGGCGCCGTCGCTGGCCCGGGTCCAGTCGGCGACGGGCAGCGGCATGCGATGGCGGCCGGGCGTCGAGAGGTAGCAGGTCTCGCCGCGCAGGGCGTGGCTGAACACCTCGCCCGCGGGCAGGGTCGCGGTCATCGCGGCACCAGCCCGTCGATGGCGTGCAGCGCCCGCGCGAAGCGGGTGGCGGGGGCCGCCGCAGCGATCCGGCGCGCCTCGGCCAGGTGGTCGGCGTCCTCGAGCAGCGGCGCGTCCACGACCCGCAGCCCACCCGCGTTCAGGGCGGTGAGGGTGTCGGCGTACGTCCTCGGACCGGACATGGGTACGCCGCGCAGCAAACCGCCGTGGCGCCCCGACCGGAGCGCCAGCGCCCACCAGCCACCGTCCGCGGCCGGGGCCAGCACGGCGTCGGCAGCGTCCAGGCCCTCGGCCAGGTCGTGCAGCAGCGCGGCCGTCAGCTGGGGCGTGTCCATCCCGACCTGCACGACCGGTCCCGTGACGCCCTCGTGGGCGTGGGCGAGCCGGTCGGCCAGGTCGCCGGCACACTGGGGGACGACGGTCCAGCCGGCCAGCGCGTCGAGCAGGTCCGCCGAGCGCCGGCCCTCGGCGAGCGATCCGTCCAGCGCGAGCCGGCAGCGATCCGCGCCGACGGCCGCCGTGCACGCATCGATCGTGTCCAGCAGGGCGGCCGCGGCGAGATCGGCGGCCAGGTCGAAGTCGCCGAGGTCCGCCGCGAGCCGGGTCTTCACCCGTCCGGCGACCGGCGCCTTGGCAAGCACCAGCAGGGTGGTCATGACTGGGCCGCCAGGACCCGGCCGAAGTCGCGGGCGGTGCGCAGCGTGCCGCGGACCGAGCCGGACACCTTCGACCTCGTACCGGCGGTGCGCGGCAGGTAGGCCACGTCCCGCTCGACGATCCGCCAGCCCGCGCGGGCCGCCCGGTCGAGCAGCTCCACCGGGTAGCCCATGCCACGGTCGGTCACCCCGAGGTCGAGCAGCATCTCCCGGCGTACGACGCGCAGCGGACCGATGTCGCCCACGTCCAGGCCCAGCCGCCGGCGCAGCAGCGCGAGCACCAGCCGGTTGCCTACCCGCGCGTGCCACGGCACCAGGCCCCGGCGTACCGGGACCCGCCGGCCCATGGCCAGGTCCGCCGCGCCGGACCGCACCAGCGCCACCAGCGGCGCGATGTCGTCGGGGTCGATGGAGCCGTCGCCGTCCATGACCACGACGATCGGCGCGGTCGCGGCCAGGACGCCGGCGTGGACGGCGGCGCCGTACCCCCGCCGGGGCTCGTGCACGACCAGCGCGCCGGCCGCCCGCGCGACGTCGGCGGTGTCGTCGGTGGAGCCGTTGTCGGCCACGATCACCCGCATCCCAGCGGGGATCCGCGGCAGCAGGGCCCGCAGGGACGGGCCCTCGTCGAGGCAGGGCAGGACCAGGTCGATCTCGTTCATGCGACGACCTCCCGCAGCTGAGCCGTCGCCAGCTCGCGCAGGCCGGCGTCCGGCGCGACGCGCGCCCGGAAGCCGAGCTCGCGCGCCGCGAGGTCGGGCGAGGCGACGACGTGGCGCACGTCGCCGAGCCGGTAGCCGCCGGTCGTCTCCGGCGTGATGCCCGCGGCCGCGCCGAGGATCCCGGCGACCTCGGCGATGGTGATCGGCGAGCCCGAGGCCACGTTGTACGCCGACAGCGAGCCGGGCGCGGCCGTCCTGACCGCCCCCACCGCGGTCAGGTTGGCCCGCGCCACGTCGGCGACGTGCACGAAGTCCCTGGTCTGACCGCCGTCCTCGAAGACCAGCGGCGCGAGACCGTGCTCGATCCGGGAGCGGAACATCGCCGCCACGCCGCAGTACGACGTGTCGCGCGGCATCCCCGGTCCGTAGACGTTGTGGTAGCGCAGCGCGATCACCCGGCTGCCGGTCGCGCGGGCCCAGGCGCCGGCGTAGTGCTCCTGCGCGACCTTGCCGGCGGCGTACCCGCTGCGCGGGCGGAGCGGCTGCTCCTCGCCGACCGGCAGCCAGGCGAGGTCGTCACCGCAGCGCGGGCAGGGGTTCTCGAAGTGGCCGGCCTCCAGTCGCTCCACTGACCGCGGGCCGGGCAGCTGCGGGCCGTGCGTGGCGCAGGCGTAGCGGCCCTCGCCGTACACGACCATCGAGGAGGCGAGGACCAGCCGGTCGATGCGGTGGGCCGCCATCGCGGCGAGCAGGGCGGCGGTGCCGACGTCGTTGTGGGAGGCGTACGCCGGCAGGTCGGCCGCCGACGCCTCGACCCCGACCATGCCGGCCTGGTGGCACACCACGTCGACACCGCGGAGGACCGCGTCCCAGGCCGGGTCGTCGGCGGCGCGGCGTACGTCGAGGCGGTGGGTGTCAGGCGGGAGGGCCGGCGCGGACCCATGCGCCTGGGGGAGGAGCAGGTCGACGGCGACGACCTCGTGGCCGTCGGCGAGCAGGTCGTCGCGGATCGCGGCCCCGATGAACCCGGCCGAGCCGGTCAGCAGCACCCTCATCGCGGCACCCCGTACGCGAGCTCCAGCCCGTCGGCCCACGTCGAGCACGTGCACCCCTCGGGATCGGGCAGCTCCTTCACCGTCGCGGTGAGGATCGCGCCGAGCCGTCCGAGGTTGGCGGCGAACATCGCGTAGACGTCCTGCTCGCCGACGCCGTCACCCGGGTCCACCCCGGCGTCGAGGTCGGTCACGACCGCGAGCGCGGCGTAGCAGAGCTGCATCTCCCGGGCCAGCACGGCCTCGGGGTGCCCGGTCATGTTGACGAGGTCCCAGCCCTGGTCGGCGTACCAGCGCGACTCGGCGCGGGTCGAGAACCGCGGGCCGTCGATGACGACCATGGTGCCGCCGTCGCGGATCGTGTCGCCGGTGTCGCGTCCCGCGCCGACGAGCGCGTCCGAGAGCCGGCGGCAGTAGGGATCGGCGAACGGGACGTGGGTCGCCCCGGTCTCGACGTAGGTCTGGACGCGCCCGGTGGTCCGGTCGACGAGCTGGTCGGGCACGACGAGGGAGCCCGGCGCGACCGTCGCCCGCAGGCTCCCCACCGCGCACGGCGCCAGCACCTGGCGCACCCCGAGGCTGCGCAGCGCCCACAGGTTCGCGCGGTGGTTGATCGCGTGCGGCGCGAGCGAGTGCCGTTCGCCGTGACGCGGCAGGAAGGCCACCGAGCGCCCGGCCACCGTCCCGATCTGCACCGGCCCCGACGGAGCGCCGTACGGCGTCCTGAGCTCGACCGGCTCGGCGTCGTCGAGCCAGCGGTAGAAGCCGGTGCCGCCGATCACCGCAACCGTCGCACGAGGTGTGTCCATGGCCTCAACGTGACAGCGGAACCCGCACGGGAACAGGGCTCCGGGCCATCCGTCACCGCCCTGTAAGAACTTCCTTACGGACCCCTTACGGTCTCGCCGCGGCCCTTCATCGACGGGTGCGATGCTGCGACGCTCGCAACCGTGCTGGATGTACGCCGACCGCCCACCCGGACCGCCGCGAGGACCCTGCTCGTGGGGGCCGTGGGCTGCCAGCTCGTCCTCACCGCGGCCCTGTACGCCGGCCCGCACGCCGGCCTCGACATCCCCAGGGCCGGGATCCTGCAGCCGCTGAACGCCGTGCCCTTCGCCGTCGCGATCCTCGCGCTCGCGCGGTCGGGGATCAGCCGGCGGACGACCGCGATCCTGGTTGTGGCGGTCACCGCCGCGCTGCAGCTGCTCGCCCTCGCCCAGCCGCCGCTCACCTCCAACGACGACCTGCGCTACCTCTGGGACGGCAAGGTCCAGCTGGCCGGCGTGGACCCGTACCGCTACGCGCCGGACGACCCGGCGCTGGCCGGGCTGCACGAGCCGGGGCTCTTCGCCGACCCCGGTCAGGACGGCTGCGCCCTGCCCATCGGCTGCGCGCTGCTCAACCGCCCGACCGTCCACACCGTCTACCCGCCGGTCGCCCAGGGTGCCTTCGACCTGATCCGCATCGTCACCTTCGGCGGCCACGCGGCGTACGACGGCCAGCAGGCCTTCCAGGTCGCGGCCGCGCTCGCGGTGGTGCTCCTGACGCTCCTGCTGCTGCGCCGATGTCGCCGCCGCGGTGACCCCGCGTGGTGGCCCGCGCTGTGGGGGTGGTGCCCCGTGGTCGTCTCCGAGCTGGGCAACAACGCGCACATCGACTGGGTCGCGATCCTGCTCTGCTACGCGGCTCTCGGCGCCTATGCGGCCGCCAGGCCGGTGTGGGCGGGCGCGCTGGTCGGTGCCGCGGTCGCGACCAAGATCTACCCGCTGCTGATCGGTCCGGCACTGCTGCGCCGACACCCGGCGAAGGTGGTCGCTGCCGCCGCGGCGGTCGGGATCGCCGGCTACCTGCCGCACGTGGCGGCGGTCGGGACGCAGGTGATCGGCTACCTGCCGGGCTACCTGCACGAGGAGGGCTACGCCAACGGCAACCGGCTGACGCTGGTGGGTCTCCTGGCGCCCCACCCGTTCGACTCCGTGCTCGGGGCGCTGCTCATGGCCGCTGCGGGCTGGTGGTGCTGGCGTCGTACCGACCCCGACCGGCCGGAGATCGCGGCGGTCTGGCTGGTGGGCGTCGGCTTCCTGGTCTTCACCCCCGGCTACGGCTGGTACGCCGCCCTGCTGGTCGCCCTCGTCGCGATGACCGGCCGCTGGTACTGGCTGCCCGTCGCCCTCGCGCCCACCTGCGCCTACCTCTACGCCCGCTCCGCGCCCGCCTCCGCCGCGATGTACGGCGCCGCCCTCGCCGGCTCGCTCGTGTGCTGGTGGGCCTGGCGCCGGGCGCACCCGGAGGACCCGCGCGGATGCGGCATGCTGGCGACATGAGCATCCGCTACGAGTACGCCGACGGCCTGGCCACCATCACCCTGGCCGACCCGTCGGGGGCGAACGCGCTCGGCCAGGAGGTCGGCGCCTCCCTGGTCTCCGCCGCGCTGCGCGCGCGTTCCGACCGCGCGCGCGTCATCGTGATCCGCGCCGAGGGCCGGTTCTTCTCCGTCGGCGGCGACCTGGGCGGGATGGGCTCGGCCGACGACCCGGGCGCCTTCGTGCTGGAGCTGGCCCAGGGCGCGCACCGGTTCATCACCGAGCTGATCACCAGCGACGCCATCGTCGTCAGCGCCGTGCAGGGCATGGCGGCCGGCATCGGCTTCCCGATCGCCGCTGCCGCCGACATCGTCGTGGCCTCCGAGAAGGCGTCGTTCAACCTGGCCTACGTGAAGGTCGGGCTGAGCCCCGACGGGGGCGCCAGCATGCTGGTCACCACCCTCGGGCTGCACCGGGTGCTCCGGCTGGCCCTGCTCGCCGAGACGTTCTCGGCGCAGGAGGCGGCCGACTGCGGGCTGGTCGCGCGCGTGGTCGCGGCCGAGGAGCTCGACGCCACCGTCGACGGCATCGTCCGGACCCTGCTCGCCGGCTCGCGTGACTCGCTCGCGGCCACCAAGCACCTGGTCCGCCGGGCTGCCGAGGCCGCTCCTCAGGAGGCGCTGCGCCGGGAGGCCGAGTCGATCAGCCGGCTCGCCGGTGGTCCCGACGGCCGCGAGGGCGTGGCGGCGTTCCTCGCGAAGCGGGCGCCCGACTTCAGCTGACCGCCTGCGCCGGCTCGCTCCGGGGTGCGTGCGACACCGGGCACCCGGCGCCGTACGGCGTGAAGGTGCCGAGGTCCTCCAGCCGGTGGCCGTCGGGGTAGGTCTTGAACCGCGGCATGTCGACGACGCGCTGCGCGGTGCGGCGCGACGGGGTGTGCCGCAGGATCCGCGCCCGTGCGCGCATCCCGGCATGCACGAGTCGTCGCACGCGCGGGCCGGGGTCGTCGTACCGGAACGCCTCGAGCAGCGGCGGGTCCATGAGGGCGCGGCTCATCGCGTTGACCGGGCGCCGGAGGATCGCCGGGTAGAAGGTGTCGAGCAGCTCCAGGGTGGAGTCGGCGACGTGCCGCCCGCCCTCGTCGTAGGCGAAGTGCGCGCGCTCGTAGTCGTCCATGAGGTGCATGAAGGCGTCGTAGGTCTCGGGGATGTCCTTGATGCCCATGTGCCGGCCGAGCGCGCGGTAGTAGTTGACCATCGCGCGCAGCTCGCCCTCGGTCAGGCGGCGCCAGCCGTAGGCGTCCAGCCACCGCTTCGGGACGACCACGAAGGTCGCCAGCACGTAGCGCAGGTCGTCGTTGCTGATGTCGTACATGTGGTGCATCTGGTTGATCCGCCGGATCGCCGCCTTGCCCTCGGGGCTGTCGAAGCCGTGGACGAAGGGCGCCTCGAGCAGCAGCCCGGTGTCGTCGTACCGCTTCTGGCAGGCGGTGGTGAAGGCGCCGGTCTCGTCGAGCAGCCGGCCGATGCTGGGCACGGCGTAGGTGCGGAACAGGGCGAAGCTCAGCGACTGGGTGATGTCCCAGGTGAACTCGTAGAGCGCCAGGTTCTGCACGATCTCGATGTAGTCGGTGTCCGGGTCGAGCGCCGCGTTGCGCTCCCGCCACAGCTTCTTCGCCATGCCTTCGAGCGTAGGCCCGCCCCGCCCGCACCGAAAGATGAGTGATCCTCACTTTCCTCTCACTTTCCGCGGCACTAGAACACGTTCCAGTTCGGGGCTACGCTGCCGGGGTGGTGATCCCCGACGTCTTCGACCCCGCCGACCTCGGACCGGTCCGGCTCCGCAACCGCACCGTGAAGGCCGCGACCTTCGAGGGCCGTACGCCGGACGGGCTGGTCACCGACGAGCTCATCGCCTACCACCTGGCCCCCGCCCGCGGCGGCGTCGGGCTGACCACCGTCGCCTACCTCGCGGTGTCGCCCGAGGGGCGCACCCACGCCGAGCAGATCGTGGTCGGGGAGCGGACGCTGCCCGGGCTGGCCCGGCTCGCCGACGCCGTCCACGAGACCGGCGCCAAGGTCGCGGGGCAGGTGGGGCACGCCGGACCCGTCGCCAACGGTCGCTCCAACGGGGTGCCGGCGATCGCGGCGAGCGCGATGCCGAGCCCGCTGTCGATGCAGATGATCCGCTCCGCCAGCGAGAAGGACCTGACCCGCGTCACCCGGGCGTACGTCGACGCCGCCCGCACCCTCGTGCGCGCCGGCTTCGACGTGCTCGAGCTGCACATGGCGCACTCCTACCTGATCTCCTCCTTCCTCGCTCCCGGCCTCAACCGGCGCCGCGACCGCTGGGGCGGGTCGCTGGAGAGCCGCGCGAAGCTCGCCCGCCAGGTCGCCCGGGTCGTGCGCGAGGAGGTCGGCGACGCGGTGGCCGTCACCGCCAAGATCTCGGTGGGCGACGGCTTCGCCGGCGGTGTCACCACCGAGGCCGGTCTCGAGCTGGCCCGCCTGCTGCAGGCCGACGGCCACCTCGACGCACTGCAGCTCTCCGGCGGCTCGTCGCTGATGAACCCGATGTACCTGTTCCGTGGCGACACCCCGATCCGCGAGTTCGCCGAGACGATGCCGCCGCTGGTGCGCTTCGGGATGAGGACGCCGATGGGCCGCGGCTTCATGAAGCACTACCCCTTCGAGGAGGCCTACTTCCGGCCGAAGTCGCTGGAGTTCCGCAAGGAGCTGGCGATGCCGCTGATGTACCTCGGCGGGGTGAACTCGCTGGCCACCATGCAGCAGGCCATGGCCGACGGCTTCGACTTCGTGGTGATGGGGCGCGCGCTGCTGCGCGAGCCCGACCTGGTCAACCGACTCGCCGTGGGTGCGGCGTCCGAGGGCGTCTGCATCCACTGCAACCGGTGCATGCCCACGATCTACTCCGGCACCCGCTGCCCGGAGTGGTCGGCCGACCAGGTCATCCCCGTCGTCGGTCAGGGAAGGTAGTAGGTCGGGTTCGGCAGCTTGACCGCGTTCTCGGCGTACCCGCCGATCAGGTCGGAGAACTGGTCGCCGAAGTTCGCGACGATGTCGTAGCCCTCGGCCTCGACGTGCTGGCGCGTCCCGGACTTGTACTCGATCGTCGAGCAGACGTTGTCACTCCCGCAGTCGAGGTACGCCGGGGGCGTGGTCGCCCACTTCGTGAAGTAGGTGTCGGGGGTGAACCCGACGTACCCCACGTTCGCGAGGTTGGCGAGCGTCGCGTCCTTCTGGGCGGCGCCGCGGCCGGTGAGGCCGATCGGGGTGCACCCGGCGGCGGTCACGGCGTTCTCGAGGCCGACCATCGACGGGGTCGCGGGGAACCGCTCGTCCTGCACCCACTGGTTCTGGAGCACCGGGTCGAAGTTGAACTTCATCGCCCCGTCCTCCATGTCGTAGGTCCACAGCGTGGTGTCGTCGGCGTCGAAGACGATCGCGGGGCGGTTGCCGGCCGCGGACATGCGCCGGCACTCGTTGACCAGCCGGGGTTGCCAGCGGGCCACGAGGTCCGCCATCTCGCTGATGTAGGGCGAGCTCGACTTGTTCGCGATGCCGCCGGTGGCGTTGTAGTAGGCGCGGATCTCCTTGCGCAGCGGATCGAGGTTGGGGATGTCGTCGCCACTGGCGACGGTCCGCCCGCTCGATCCGTCCGGCGCCATCGTGTAGTCCGTGGGCGGCACCATCGCGGCGTCGGTCGCGGGCGCGCCGGCGATGTCGGCGGCGGCCAGGAAGTAGGTGGGGTTCGGGATCTTGGTGTGCGCGTCGGCGTACCCACCCTCGAGGTCGCTCCACTGATCGCCCACGTTCATGACCACGTCGTCGCCGAGGTCCTGCTCGACGTGCTTGCGTGTGTTGGCCTTGTACTCGACGGTGTTGCAGGTCGGCGACAGCGTGCAAGTGCCGATGTACGCCGGCTTCGCGGCCGGGTCGGCGGTGTTCCACTTCGTGTAGAGGTTGTCGTTGTCGAACAGCGGGGTGCCGGTGGCGGTGCCGTCGGTGGTGAAGCCCTGCGCGGTGAGGTTGCCGATGGTGGCGTCCTCCTGGCTGAAGGGGCGGCCGGTGATGCCGTACAGGTCGTAGCCGCGCGCCGCGATCTGCTGCAGCAACTGCGGCATCCCGGGCACGGCCGGGAACGCCTCGTCCTGGACCCAGGTGTTGTTCACCGCGGGGTCGTAGTTGAAGTGGGTCGCCTCCTCGAAGGCGTAGTCGAGCAGCAGCGTCGCGTCGACGTCGAAGACGACGGCCTGGCGCGGGGCGTGCTCGGCCGGCAGGGCGTCGAGGATGCCCTGCTCGATCGTGCGGACCTGTCCGGCGTACGTCGATCCGGTGAGGTCGGGCAGGTAGATCGGCGCGCTCGACAGGCCGGTCGGGTCGGGCCCCTTGTGCGCGCCGTAGTAGGCCCGGATCGTCGACTTCACCGAGTCGATGTTCGGGATCTCGGCGCCATGATCGGGCGCGGGCACGGTCCCGGTGGCCTGGTCGACGACCATGGTGAAGTGGGTGCGGGGGGTGAGCTGGTTCGCGGGCGGCACGCTCTGGCGGGCCTGGGTGGGACCGGCGAGCAGTGCGGTGCTGAACAGGGTGGCGGCCGCGGTGGCGGCCAGGACGGTCGAACGATGCATGGGGGTCTCCCGAGTCGATGACGGTGGCGCTCCGGTGACGGTATGCGCGTCCTTGCTTGCCAGCAAGCGGCAGGCAGGCGCAGCCCGGCTCCGCTCCACCCCGCCCCTAGCCAGAAACTAGAACCTGTTCTAGATTCAGCCCATGTCCCAGGTGATCCCCGAGCAGCCCCTCCGCGTCGTCGTGTGGTCGACCGGCACGATCGGCCGGCACGCCATCGCCGGCGTCGACGCCCACCCCGACCTGGAGCTGGTCGGGGTGTGGACCTCCACGAAGGAGAAGGAGGGCAAGGACGCGGGCGAGCTCGCGGGCCTGGGCCGGACCCTCGGCGTCACCGCCACCACCGACCGGGACGCGCTGATCGCCCTGCGACCCGACTGCATCGTGCACGGCGCGATGACCGACGACCGGCTCTTCGAGTCGATCGAGGACCTCACCGGCTTCATCCGCGACGGTGTCAACGTCGTGTCCAGTGGCCCGGTGATCCTGGTGCACCCGCAGGGGACGCTGCCCGACGACTTCATCGCGGGCATCGACAAGGCCGGCGAGGAGGGCGGCGCCAGCCTGCACGTCAACGGCATCGACCCCGGCTTCGCCAACGACGTGCTGCCGCTGGTGATGACCAGCCTCAGCCAGCGCGTCGACCACGTCCGGGTCAGCGAGATCGCCGACTACTCCACCTACTACCAGCCGGTCGTGATGAAGGACCTGTTCGGCTTCGGCCAGCCCCTCGACAGCAAGCCGCTGCTCTGGGAGCCGGGGATCCTCTCCAGCGCCTGGGGTCCGGTCGTCCGCGTGATCGCCGCCGGTCTCGGCGTCACCCTCGACGAGCCGTTGACCGAGCGCGTCGAGCGCCGCCCGGCCGCGCGGGCCAAGGAGACCGTCTCGGTCGACATCGCCGAGGGCACCATGGGCTCGGTCCGGTTCCAGGTCACAGGATCGGTCGACGGCGTCCCGCGGATCACCCTCGACCACGTCACCCGGACCGCCGCCGACAGCGACCCGGACTGGCCGACCCCGCTCGAGGGCGACGGCTGCTACCGGATCGAGATCACCGGCGAGCCGTGCATGAAGGTCGAGTTCACCCACCACGGCGAGAACGGCGACCACAACGTCTCCGGGATGATCGTCACCGCCCAGCGCCTGATCAACGCGATCCCCGCGGTCGTGGCCGCGAAGCCGGGGCTGGTGAGCCCGATCGACCTCCCGCTCGTCACCGGAAGGGGGCTGGTCGCGCGATGAGCATCCTCGACCGCTTCGACCTCACCGACCACGTCGCCGTCGTCACCGGAGCCGGCCGCGGCATCGGCGCCGCCACCGCCGTCGCGCTCGCCGAGGCCGGCGCCGACGTGCTCATCTCCAGCCGGACCGAGAGCCAGCTCGCCGAGGTCGCCGCGCGGATCGAGGCGACGGGGAGGCGTGCCCTCGTCGTACCGGCGAACCTGGCGCACACCGACGAGGTCGCCGCTCTCGCTGAGAGGGCCTTCGACGAGTTCGGCCGCCTCGACATCGTCGTCAACAACGTCGGCGGCACCATCCCGAACGCCTTCCTCGACACCGACGTCGATTACCTCGAGGAGGCGTTCCACTTCAACGTCGCGACCGCCCACGCGCTCAGCCGTGCGGCCGTGCCGCTCATGCTGAAGTCCGCCGGCGAGGGCCGGCAGAAGTCGATCACCAGCATCAGCTCGATGATGGGCCGTACGGCGGCCCGCGGCTACCTCGCCTACGGCACCGCCAAGGCCGCGCTCGCCCACTGGTCCCGCCTCGCCGCGACCGACCTCTCGCCGCACATCCGCGTCAACGGCATCTACGTGGGCTCGGTGATGACCAGTGCGCTCGAGTTCGTCGCCGGCGTACCGGAGATGAAGGAGCAGATGGAGACCCGTACGCCGCTGGGCCGCATCGGCGAGGCCGAGGACATCGCCGCCGGCGTCGTCTACCTCTCCTCGAGGGCAGGGCAGTTCGTCACCGGCAAGCTGCTCGAGATCGACGGCGGCATCCAGGAGCCGAACCTGGACCTCGGGCTGCCAGACTTGCATCCGTGACCAGCCCGACCAGCCCGACCAGCCCGACCAGCTCGACCCCGACCGGCGCAGCCATCTCCCCGGACTCCGGCGAGCACTGGGCCGCCGAGGGGGCGTGGCAGGTCGCGGAGGGAATCCACCGGATCCCGCTGCCGCTGCCGATGGACGGGCTGAAGGCGATCAACGTGTACGTCGTCGAGGGCGACGACGGGCTGACCTTGATCGACGGCGGCTGGGCGATCCCGGTCGCGCGCGAGCTCCTCGACCGATCGCTCAAGTCGATCGACGCGGGCTTCGGCGACATCAAGCGGTTCCTGGTCACCCACATCCACCGCGACCACTACACGATGGCGTCCGTGCTCGGCGGCGAGCTCGGGATCCCGGTGGCCCTCGGCCGCGACGAGCAGCCCGGGCTCGACCTGCTCAACAACATCGACGCCTTCACCGAGAGCCCGTTCCTGCCGGTGCTGCGCAGCGCGGGTGCGTTCGAGGTGGCCGAGGCCTGGGCGGCCGGCCGCACCGACGACGACCTCCCGGTCCCCGAGATGTGGCGCTACCCCGACCAGTGGCTCGAGGGCGACACCCGCCTCGAGATCGGCGCGCGCACCATCGACGCGGTGCACACCCCGGGGCACACCCCCGGCCACTTCGTGTACGCCGAGCAGGCGGCCGGGCTGCTGTTCGCCGGTGACCACGTGCTGCCCACGATCACTCCCTCGATCGGCTTCACGGTGCCGCCCGTGGACCAGCCGCTCGGCGACTTCATGGCCTCGCTGGCGAAGGTCCGCTCACTGCCCGACCTGCAGATCCTGCCCGCGCACGGGCCGGTCGCGCCGTCGTCGTACGCCCGCGTCGACGAGCTGCTCCTCCACCACGAGACCCGGCTCGACCTGTGCCGCGAGTCGGTCGACGCGCGCGGCGACGTGAACGCCGAGATGGTCGCGCGCGACCTGGGCTGGACGCGTCACGAGCGCAGCTACGCCGACCTCGACGTGTTCAACCAGGGCATGGCCTCGATGGAGACCAAGGCCCACCTCGACCTGCTGGTCGCCCGCGGTCAGGCCGCGCTGACGGTGCGCGACGGCGTCAGCTGGTACCAACCGGCGCCGTAGCGCCCAGCATCCGCCGCCGCGGCCGCGTCAGTGCAGCTCGTAGCGCTGGGCCGCCCGCAGCGCGTCACGCACGATCGCCGGGAGCCTCGGGGCCTGGCGAGCGGCGCCGGTCGAGGCCGCCGGCGGGGCGAGTGCCGGGCACTCGCGATCCGGGCGGTAGCCCGCGCGACGCTTCGGCACCGCGCCGGTGGCCAGGTAGTGCGCGATGGTGTCGTCGACGCACCGGACCCCCCACAGCGAGGCCGCGTGGGTGGTGCCGCCGACACCCTCGATCAGCCGGGCCCGCGGGAAGCGGGCGCGCACGGCCAGTGCTCCGGAGTACGGCGTCGCGGCGTCCTTCGACTCGCTGACCAGCAGGAATCGCGGCACGCCGCGCCGCTGCCGGACGTTCACGCGGTGGTGGGATGCGACGGGCCAGTTGAGGCACGGTGCGTTGAACCAGGTGTTGCTCCAGGTCATGAACGGCGCCTTCGCGGCCACCCGGCGGGTGTCGCGCAGCGTCGTCGCCCAGTCGGGCCACGACGTGTCCGTGCACTGGACCGCGTTGTAGACCGCGAAGCCGTTCTCGGCGCCCGCGCCCACGTTGCCGTCCCGGTAGGCCTTGAGCAGCGCCGTCCCGTCGCCGTCGTTGATCAGGCTCGCGTACGCCGCGGCGTCCTGGGCCCACCCGATGACGTAGTAGCCGGCGTCCAGCATGACGTCGGTGAGCTCGTCCGGTCCCAGCTTGCCGCCGGCCGCCGGATGGTCGACCAGGTGACGACGCTCGGCGTAGAAGCCGCTCTTCAGGGCCGTCCAGTCGGTGCCGAGGTGGTAGACGTCGTCGTTGGCCGCGACCCACTTCCAGAAGACGTCCATGTTCGCGTCGAAGTGGACGTCCTGGTCGAGGTTGGCCCGGTACCAGACCCGCGACGGGTCGACGACCCCGTCGAGCACGACCCGCTTGACCCGGTTCGGGAACAGGGTGAGGAAGTCCTGGCCCAGGTAGCTTCCCCAGGAGAAGCCGTAGTAGCTGATCTTCCTGACGCCGAGCGCCTTGCGGATCGAGTTCATGTCGCGGGCGTTGTCGGCCGTGGTCATGTGCGGCAGCAGTCGCCGGGCGTCGGCGGTGCCACAGGCCCGTGCGTAGGCGCGGGTCCTCGAGCGCCAGTAGTGCATCAGGGCAGGAGTGGTCGGCTCATAGCTCGGCCGGTCGTAGCCGTTGTAGGACGGGTCGCAGTTCAGCGCCGGCCGGCTCTGCCCGACGCCGCGCGGGTCGAAGCCGATCCAGTCGAAGCGCGTACCGACGCCGTTGGGCACGTAGTTCTGCAGGATGGGAAGCGTGAGTCCCGAGCCGCCGGGGCCGCCCGGGTTGGTGAGGATCGGGCCGAGGTACTGCCCGGCCGAGGACGTGTGCCGGCGGATCGTGAGGGCCAGGGTGATCGTGGCCCCGTTCGGGTGGCGGTAGTCGAGCGGGACGCGGAGGGTGCCGCATCGCAGCGAGTACCTGCGCAGGGTGGCGTCGGCGCACCTCGTCCACCGGATCCGCCGGACCGTGGACGTCGTCGCCCGGGTCGCGGTGGTGGCGCGCTCCGCCGCGGCGGAGCTCGAGGGTGCGGCGTGGGCCGCCTGGATGTCGACCGTGCTCGCGGCGCTGATCCCGAGAGCGACGGCGAGGGTGGCCACGAGGGCGCGGTTGATCACGAGTTCTCCCACCGACGACGAATGACGTGCTCCCTTTCTACGCCCCGGCCGGTGGCGGACCGGAATCCGGGCGCGCGTCAGTCGGTGTCGGCCTGCCCGGTCGCCCGCGACACGGCGACCAGCAGGTGCCGCGCCAGCCAGTCCTCGTACGCCGCTCGCGTCCACCCGCGGCTCTGGACGAGCCGGTGCCAGTTCTCCGGTGAGGTCAGGACCCACACCTCGTCGACGAGCCGCTCGAAGTCCTCGCCGTCGGCCAGGAGGCCCTGCTCGACCAGGAACCGCAGGCCCATGGCGTTGCCCGTGCGCCGCTCGGTGTTGATCGTGGCGACGAACTCCTCGAGCATCGGGTCGCCGGCGGTGCCGTGGAAGAGCAGGACGCCGAGCAGCGTCCCGACCCGGTCGAAGATGTCCGCCGACCAGCGGGCGTAGGCGGTCGCGTAGCTGGCGGCGTCCGTCGCCGCGCGCACGGCCAGGTACGCCGGGCGCTCCATCATCGGGACCGCGTCGTGATCGCCGGCCAGCCCCACGTCGTACGCCGCCTTGACGATCTCGGCCTTGCCGCCCACGGAGTTGTAGACCGTCTGCGGGCTGACGCCGGCCTCGCGCGCAAGGTCGGCGATGGTCATGGCGGCGAGCCCGTCGCGCAGGAGCATCGCAGCGGCGGTCTCGACGATGCGTGCCCGCGTCTCCTGCGCCTTCGCCTGCCGGGTGGTCGACACGTAGGCCCTTGTCATTGGAATCCCATTCCATTAGATTCGTGTTCCAGTCAAGTCTAGCGAAGGTGGTGTCCCGATGTCCGAAGCGGCCATCCAGTCAGCGCGTGCGATCTTCGACGCGATCAACTCCGGCGAGCTGGACGTGCTCGACGACCTCGTCACCGAGGACTTCGTCGACCACGGCTCCCCGTTCCCGCTGCCCCCGGGCCCGGCCGGCTACCGGCAGATCCTCGGGTTCGTCAGCGGCGTGCTGAGGCTCCGCTACGAGATCCAGGACATCTTCGACGGACCGGACCGGGTGGTGGTGCGCGCCATCGGCCGGGGCGTCGCCGTGGACGCACTGCACGGGCCGGGCACCGCGGGTCGGCCGTTCGTGATGGAGACCGTGCACATCTACCGCACCGAGGGCGACCGGATGGCCGAGCACTGGGGCATGCGCGACGAGTACGGCGTCCGGATCCAGCTCGGCGTCCTCGCCCCGCCGGACCCGTCCGCCCTCGAGGCGCCGGCGCACGCCTGACCCGGCCTGACCCCGGCCTCCTCCGGCCGCGCCCCGGTGGGGTGGGTGCGGCCGGAGGGTCACGCCGCCCGAGGGTCGAGGGGCGGCGCGTCGGTAGCATGGAGGACACAGACAGGGGAGCACCCGTGGGTGCTGAGAGTGCGGATCCGCCGCAGACCCTCCGAACCTGATCCGGTTAGCACCGGCGAAGGGAGTCCATCCGATGAACCGTTCACGTGCGCTCGCGGCGGCCACCGTCCTCCTGGCCGCGACGTCGGTCGCCGGCTGCGGGTCCCAGGCCACCGACTCCGCCGCCCCGACCGATCACAAGGTCGTGCTGATCGCGCACGATTCCTTCAAGCTGCCCAAGGCGATGGTCGCGTCCTTCCGGAAGGCATCGGGCATCGACCTCGAGATCGTGAGGGCCGGTGACGCCGGCGAGCTCGCCAGCAAGCTGCAGGTGACCAAGGACGACCCGCTGGGCGATGTCGCCTACGGCGTCGACACCACCTTCCAGGCGGCCGTCACCGGCGCCGGGGTGTTCGACGGCGACCTCAGCCCGGTCGACGTGGGCTACGTCTGCGTGAACGTCGACGACGCCTGGTTCGCCAGCCACCACGTGACCGAGCCGACCGGCCTGGACGATCTGGTGAAGCCGGCGTACAAGGACCTCCTCGTGACCGAGGGCGCGACCACCAGCAGCCCCGGCATGGCCTTCCTGCTCGCCACCATCGGCGCGTACGGCGACGGCTGGCAGGACTGGTGGAAGCAGCTGATGGCCAACGGGGCCAAGGTCGACAGCGGCTGGACCCAGGCCTTCGAGAGCGACTACTCCTACTCCGGCGGCGACCGGCCGATCGTGGTCAGCTACAACACCGATCCGTCGTACACGGTGAAGAAGGGGAGGAGCTCCACGCACGCCCTCTTGAACACCTGCTTCGCGGACACCGAGTACGCCGGCGTGCTGACCGGGGCGAAGAACCCGACCGACGCGCAGAGGGTCGTCGACTGGCTGCGTAGCCCGGCGGTGCAGAAGGCGATGCCGACCAGCAACTACGTCTACCCCGTCGTCGACGGCACCCCGCTGCCGAGCGACTGGAAGCGGTTCGCGCCGGTGCCGCGGAAGCCGATCGAGGTCTCCGCGTCCGACATCGCCACGAACCGGCGTGACTGGACCACGGCATGGACCGACATCGTCTCCGGCTGACCCTCTCGTTCCTCGCTCTCGCCGCGGTCCCGGCCGCGGTGCTGGCGGTCTTCTTCGTGCTGCCCGTGGGCGGGATGGTGGCGCGCGTCGACGCCTCCGGGTGGGCGCTGCTCGGCGACGACCGCACCCGCCGGGTCGTCTGGTTCACGGTCTGGGTGAGCACCCTGGCCACCGCCGTGTCCGTCCTGCTCGGGACGCCGTGCGCGTACGTCACCCACCGGCTCCGCTTCCCCGGCCGGGGCTTGCTCCGCGGGCTGCTCCTGGTGCCGTTCGTGCTGCCGACGGTCGTGGTCGGCGTCGCGATCGGCCGGCTGATGGACAACGGCGCGCTCGCGATCCTGGTCGGGCTGGTGTTCTTCAACGTCTCGGTGGTGGTCCGCACGGTCGGCGTCGCGTGGGAGTCGCTCGACCGCCGCCCGGCCGAGGCCGCTGCCGCACTCGGGGCCTCGCCGGTGCGGGTCTTCCGGACCGTGACCCTGCCGGCGCTGCGGCCCGCACTCGTCTCGGCGGCGGTCGTGGTCTTCCTGTTCTGCGCGACCGGCTTCGGTGTGGTCCTCACCCTCGGCGGCCTGCGCTACTCGTCGGTGGAGACCGAGATCTACCTGCTCACCACCGGCGGGATCACCGGCTTCCCCGAGCTCAGCGCGGCCGCCGCCCTGTCGCTGGTGCAGCTGGTCGTGGTCGTGGTGCTGCTCGTGGTCGCCGCCCGGCTGCGCGCCGTCCCGGATCCGACGGTACGACGCCTCCCGGCCACCCCCGCCCGGCCGCGGCTGCGGGACCTGCCCGTCCTCGCGGTGACCGCGGCGGTGCTCGTAGCGCTCGCGGTCCCGCTCGCGTCGCTGGTCCTCGGGTCGCTGCGGCGCGACGGGCACTGGACCCTCGCGTTCTACCGGTTGCTGCAGAGCGACGGCGGCGGGCTGGTGCGGGTGCCGATCACCGAGGCACTCGGGAACTCGCTGCGCATCGGCGTCGAGGCGGCGGCGCTGTCGCTGACCCTCGGTCTGCTCGTGGCGGTCGTCGTGACGCGGCGGTCGCGGAGCAGGGTCGAGCGCCGCGTGCGCGCCGTGTTCGACGGGCTGTTCATGGTGCCGCTCGGAGTGTCCGCGGTGACGCTGGGCTTCGGCTTCCTGATCACCCTCGACCATCCGCCGGTCGACCTGCGGGAGAGCCCGTGGCTGGTGCCGATCGCCCAGGCGCTGGTGGCCATGCCGCTCGTGGTCCGGATCCTGGTGCCGGTCCTCGCCGGCCTCGACGACCGGCAGCGGCAGGCCGCCGCGTCGCTGGGCGCCGGTCCGCTGCGGGCCGCGCTGGTGGTCGACGTCCCGGCGCTGTGGCGCCCGCTGCTCGCCTCGGCGGGCTTCGCCTTCGCGGTCTCGCTGGGTGAGTTCGGGGCGACGAGCTTCCTGGTCCGGCCCGAGACCCCCACCCTGCCGGTGGTGATCTACCGCCTCGCCGGCAGCCCGGGCCCGCTCAACTACGGTGCCGCCATGGCGGCCTCGGTGATCCTCGCCGCCACGGGCGCCGCCGTGGTGCTCGTGATCGAGCGGCTGCGGGTGCCCGGGGTGGGATCGCTATGACGCTGGAGCTCGTGGGCGTGAGCGTGGACGTCGGGGTGCCGCCGCTGCGGGCGGTGGCCGACGTCGACCTCGCCCTGGCCGACGGCGAGGTGCTGGCGGTCCTCGGCCCGTCCGGCTGCGGCAAGTCCACGCTGCTGCGGGCGATCGCGGGCCTCGAGCCGCTCGCCGCGGGGCGCGTCGCGTGGGACGGCACCGACCTGTCCGGCGTACCCACCCACCGGCGGGGCTTCGCCCTGATGTTCCAGGACGGCCAGCTCTTCGACCACCTCACCGTCGCGCGGAACGTGGCCTACCCGTTGCGGTTGCGCGGTGTGCCGCGCCGCCGGGCCGCCGCCGAGGCGCGCGACCTGCTCGAGCTCGTCGGCCTGCAGGCGTACGCCGGCCGCCTCCCGCGGACCCTCTCCGGCGGCGAGCGCCAACGGGTCGCCCTCGCCCGGGCGCTCGCGGCCGAGCCGCGCCTGCTGCTCCTCGACGAGCCGCTCAGCGCCCTCGACGCCGGCCTGCGCGCGCGGCTGGCCGCCGACCTGCGCCGGATCCTCACCGAGGCGGGCACGACCGCCCTGCTGGTCACCCACGACCAGTCCGAGGCGTACGCCGTCGCCGACCGCCTCGCCGTCATGCGCGCCGGCCGCGTGGTGCAGCAGGGGCCGGTCGGTGAGGTCTGGGCGCACCCCGTGGATGCCGAGACCGCCCATTTCCTGGGCTACTCCAGGCTCCTCGAGGGCGACGCCGCGCGCCGGATCGGGGGAGCGGATCGGGTCGCGCTGCGGCCGACCGCGCTCGCGACCTCCGAGGACGGGGACCTGAAGGGCGTCGTCCGGGGCGTCAGCGCCGCACCCGACGCGACGCGGCTGGTCGTCGACATCGAGGGCGTCGGCGAGCTCGACGCGACGACCGACGGTCCGCCGCCGGCACTCGGCGACACGGTCCGCCTCGCCCCGACCGGGCGCGGCGTAGCGGCCATCTAGACTCCGCGGGTGCGGACGGACGGGAGGCAGACGAGCAGGGCGGCGTACCGCCTCGCCTATCCGCTGCTCCTCGGCACCGCCGGGCTGATGGCGGCCGGCACCGTCTACGTGCACGTGCGGTACGACCGGCCGATCCTCGACCCCGAGGGCAGCTTCCTGGGGCCGTCCTACGTCCGGATCCCGGTGCTGGTCCTGCTGGCGATGGCGGTCGACCTGGTGCCGCTGGCGTGGTGGCAGTCGCGCGGCCAGCGCAGCGCGCTGATCCCGCTGATGCGCGACCGCTGGCGCAGCCACTGGACCAGCGAGCGGCTGCGGCTGGTGGTGCTCGGGGTGGCGTGCTTCTACGTCACCTACGTCGGCTACCGGAACCTGAAGTCCGACCTGCCGTTCGTCCGGATCGGCGACAACGGGATGCCGCTGCTCTACGACAACGAGCTGCACAAGCTGGACCGCGTGCTGTTCTTCGGGCACGACCCCAGTGACGCGCTGCAGGCCGTGCTGGGCACCCACGCGGCGTACGTCCTCTCGCCGGTCTACCTGTTCTTCCTGCCGCTGGTGCCGGTCGTCATCACGCTGTGGGCGGTGTGGTCGCGCAACATCTCCTACGGCTACTGGTTCGTGGCCAGCCAGTGCCTCGCATGGGCGCTGGGCACACTGAGCTACTACCTGCTGCCGACCCTCGGGCCCGGCATCGCCTTCCCCTCGGAGTACCAGGGCCTGCCGCACACCAGCACCACCGCACTCATGGAGACGATCGTCGACACCCGAGGCCGGCTGGTCTTCGGTGGCGTGTCCAACACGGTCAACTCCATCGCCGGCTTCGCGAGCCTGCACACCTGCATCACCCTGCTGGTCGCGCTGATGGTGCAGTACACGATCCGCAACCGCGCGCTGCGCATCGCCTGCTGGGTCTACTTCGGCCTGGTCGTGGTCTCGACCCTCTACTTCGGCTGGCACTACCTGGCCGACGACATCGCCGGCGCCGCCATCGCGATCGCGTCCTTCTGGCTGGCCGCCGTCTGCAGCGGCCAGCGGTTCGGCCCCGACACCCCGGTGGCTCCCTACCCCCGCCGGGCCGGCGCCGTCCCGCTGTGGCGGGTCCCGCTGGAGAAGGTCGGGCTCGGGCGTCGTCCCTGAGCGACCGTTGCGCGATGCTGGACCCGCACATCGACGATGGAGGGCCCGTGTTCCTGCTCAACCGCATCCCCGGCCTCGGCGGCTGGTCCGAGGACCCGCTGTGGGCCGGCTTCTACGACTGGACCGTGGAGCACCCCCGGGCGGGCGGGGCGATCTGGCGCACCGGGATCCGCAGCGACCTCGCGCGGCTCTACCGGGCGGCCGACGAGATCGGCCGGCAGCCGGCGGGGGCGAGGGTCCTCGACATCCCCTGCGGTGGCGGCGTGGCGCTGCGCGGCCTGAAGAAGGACCAGGGCGTCGAGTACGTCGCCGCCGACATCGCCCAGACCATGCTGGACCGCACGATGCGGGCCGCGGAGCGGCGTGGCGTGGCCGACCAGGTGACGCCGCGGCTGGCCGACGTGGGGGAGCTGCCGTTCGAGGACGGCGAGTTCGACCTGGTGGTCAGCTTCACCGGCCTGCACTGCTTCCCCGATCCCGAGCTCGCGGTCCGCGAGATGTCCCGGGTCCTGCGGGCGGGCGGCGTGGTGACCGGCAGCGCGCTCACCAACGACACCGGCATCGTCTTCGAGCCGCTGCGTCAGGTCGGCCGGGCGGCGGGCCTGCTCGGCCCGGGCTGCACCCGCGACGACCTCCGGGAATGGTTCGGCGCCGCCGGCGTCGACGACCTCGTCATCGACACCAGCGGCGCCATCGCCTACTTCCGGGGGATCCGCCGGGGTCAGTGACCGCCGGACTCCGCGAGCCGCTTGATCGAGTTCTCGATCTCGATCTCGGCGGCCGCGCGGTCCGCCCAGTTCGAGCCCTTGACCGACTTGCCGGGCTCGAGGTCCTTGTAGCGCTCGAAGAAGTGCTGGATCTCGTCGAGGTCCCACTCGGCCACGTCGGGCAGGTCCTGGATGTCGTCGAAGCGCGGGTCGCACGGCACGCAGAGGACCTTCTCGTCCTGGCCGGCCTCGTCCTCCATGACGTACATCGCGACCGGGCGGGCCTTGACGATCGTGCCCGGGTAGACCGGGAACGGCAGCAGCACCAGCGCGTCCAGCGGGTCGCCGTCGCCACCGAGGGTGCCCTCGATGTAGCCGTAGTCGGCGGGGTAGACCATCGAGGTGAACAGGACGCGGTCCAGACGGATGCGACCGGTCTCGTGGTCGACCTCGTACTTGTTCCGGCTGCCCTTGGGGATCTCGATCAGAACGTCGAACTCGGCCACTGCAGTTCCTCCACGCGTCGCGCCTGTCCGTCCAGGCTCTCTCAGGCCGCCCGGTGCGGTCGGCCCGGAGCATTGTCGCGCACAATATGCGCGAAGGGCAGTCGAGGGCCTCGGAGCGGACCGGGGGTGAGGGGACGATCGTGGCCGACGCGGCCCAGGCGGTACGACGCAAGCTGCTGCTCGCCGTCCCCATCGTGCTCGCGCTCGCGGTGGCCGTCGCCGGCCTCGTCGGCTGGCGCACCGGGAGGCTCGACGACTGGTGGCACCAGGTGCGCGGCGAGGTCGTCGCGACCGGCCCGGCCGCGGTCGCGCCGCCGCAGGGCGTCCAGGCGCCCGACGTCGTACGCCCGGGGGTCGTGGCGCAGCCGGTCGCCGACCACCCGCTCAGCCGCGCCCGGATCGCCGCGGCGCTGGCCGGCCCGCTCTCCAAGGCGGCGCTCGGGCGGCACGTGCTGGCCGCCGTCGGCCCGCTCGACGGCTCGGGGCTGACCTACCGCTACGCCTCCTCGGGCAGCTTCCTGGCGACCCCGGCTTCGACGACCAAGGTCGTCACGACCACCTCCGCGCTCTTCGCGCTGGGCCCGTCGCACACCTTCGACACCACCGCGGTCCTCACCGGCTCCGGCGCGAGCCGGCGCTTGGTCCTGGTCGGCGGCGGCGACCCCTACCTCGCGTCCGCGCCCGAGCAGCCGGGCCAGGACGACCCGTCGCCGACGTACGACCTGCACCGCGCGGATGTGACCACCCTCGCCTCCCGCGCCGCCGCGGCGCTGCGTCAGCGCGGGATCCGCAGCGTCCGGCTGGGCTACGACGACTCGCTGTTCTCCGGGCCCGCCGTCAACTCCCACTGGGAGGACGACTACGTCTCCAGCGGCGAGGTGGCCCAGACCAGCGCGCTGTGGGTCGACGAGGGCCACACCGCACAGGGCAGCAGCGTCGCGAACCCGCCGCTGACCGCGGCCACCGTCTTCCGCAAGGCGCTCGCCCGCCGCGGCATCACCGTGACCGGCCCGTCCACCCGCACCGTGGCCCCGCCGGGCGCGACGGCCGTCGCCACGGTCACCAGCGCGCCGCTGGGGCAGATCGTCCAGCGCATCCTGCAGGTCAGCGACAACGACGGCGCGGAGGTCCTGCTCCGCCAGCTCGGCGTCGCCGAAGAGGGCCAGGGCTCGATCGAGGCCGGCCGGACCGCCGTGCGGAAGGTCCTCGCGGCCAACGGCATCGGCATGCAGGGCAGCGTCCTGTACGACGGCAGCGGACTCTCCCGCCACGACCTGATGTCGCCCGGCCTGCTCGTCGCCGTGCTGCGGTTCGCCGCGAGCAGCGCCCACCCGGGGCTGCGCGCGGTGGTCGAGGGGCTGCCCGTCGCGGGCTTCAACGGCTCGCTGGCCGACAGCTCGGGCGGCCCGACCCCGCAGGGTTGGGGACGGGTCCGCGCCAAGACCGGCACCCTCACCGGCGTCACCGCACTGGCCGGCATCGGCGTGGACGGGTCCGGCGACCCGATGGTTTTCGTCCTGATGGCCGACCGCATCCCTGCCGACAAGGACGGCCTGGCCCGCGAGTGGCGCGACAAGGCCGCCTCCGCCCTCGGCGCCTGCCGCTGTCGTTGACGTCGTACCTGACCAACGCGTTGGTTTTCCACCCCGGACCCAACGCGTTCGTCAGGTACGACGGGCCGCGGACCGCCCCCGTAGGCTGGCCGCATGAGCGACGCCCCGGCACCCGAGATGATCGACTGGAAGATCGCGGTCGCGCTCGGCAGCAAGATCGCCGGTGACGGGCCGGTCGTGTCCCGCACCGAGGCCGACGAGGCCGTCGCCGAGCTGCGCGCGGACGCGAACCGCTCGACCTCCCTGGTCCGCGACTTCACCGGCCTGGACGCCCCCGACGGCACCGCGCCGATCCTGGTGGTCGACCGTCCCGGCTGGGTGCGCGCCAACGCCGAGGGGTTCCGGGCCGCCACCGCGCCGCTCCTCGACAAGCTGACCGAGAAGCGGCCGCCGTCGGGGCTGAGCCGCGCGATCGGCGCGAAGGTGACCGGCGTCGAGGTCGGCGGCCTGCTCGGCTACATGGCCGGCAAGGTGCTCGGCCAGTTCGACCCGTTCCACCCCGACCACGGCCGGCTGCTGCTGGTCGCCCCGAACGTCGTCCACGTGGAGCGCGAGCTCGGCGTCGACCCGACCGACTTCCGGCTCTGGGTGTGCCTGCACGAGGAGACCCACCGGGTGCAGTTCACGGCCGTGCCGTGGATGCGTGACCACCTCTTCTCCGAGATCGCCGCGATCACCGGCGCGATGGAGCCGGGCAGCCTGCTCGAGGGCGGCGCCGAGCGGCTCGCCGAGATCGTCCGGGCGGCCCGTACCGGCGGCAGCATCATCGACATGGTCAGCACCCCCGAGCAGCGCGAGATCCTGGACCGGGTGACCGGGATGATGTCGCTGCTCGAGGGCCACGCGGACGTGGTGATGGACGACGTCGGTCCCGAGGTCATCCCGAGCGTCGAGGCGATCCGCGCGAAGTTCACCCAGCGTCGCAAGGGCCTGGGCACCCTGGACCGGATCCTGCGCCGGCTGCTCGGTCTCGAGGCGAAGATGGCGCAGTACCGCGACGGCGCGAAGTTCGTCCGCGCCGTGGTCGACAAGGTCGGCATGGAGGAGTTCAACGCCGTCTGGGCCGAGCCCGCCCACCTGCCCAGCAAGGCCGAGCTCCTCGACGCCGAGGCCTGGATCGCCCGCGTCCTGGGGTAGCGGATGGCTCTCCACCCGGCCATCGCCGCCTGTCGCCAAGGAGTACGCCGGACCCTGGCGACCCTCGATCCGGGCGACTCGGTCCTGGTCGCCTGCTCCGGAGGGGCCGACAGCCTCGCCCTGCTCTCCGCCGCCGTCTTCGAGAGCCGCCGGGCCGGCCTGCGGGTGATCGGCGTGACCGTCGACCACGGCCTGCAGGAGGGCTCGGCCGCCCACGCCACCCACGTCGTCGAGCAGATGGCCGCGATGGGTGCGCACGAGACCGCGTCGGCCCGGGTCACCGTCGAGTCCGCCGGCATGGGCGTCGAGGCCGCCGCCCGGCAGGCCCGCTACGAGGTGCTCGAGCAGATGCGGGAGCACTTCGGCGCCGCCCTCGTGCTGCTCGGCCACACCCGTGACGACCAGGCCGAGACCGTGCTGCTCGGGCTGGCCCGGGGCTCGGGCGGACGCAGCCTGGCCGGGATGCGGCGTACCTTCGACCACTACGCCCGCCCCCTCCTCGACGTCGGCCGCGACGACACCGTCACGGCCTGCCAGGTGGAGGGGATCGAGACGTGGGAGGACCCGCACAACCTGGACCTGAGCTACGCCCGGGTGCGGGTACGCCGCCGGGTGCTGCCGGTCCTCGAGGACCAGCTCGGCCCGGGGATCGCCGCGACCCTGGCGCGCACCGCGGACCAGCTCCGCCAGGACGTGGAGGCGCTCGACGCCATGGCGGCGGCCGCCTTCGCGGCGGGGACCGACCCCCGCGAGGTCCCCCCGGCGCTGGCGACCCGGTTGCTCCGGCTGGCCGCGCTCGACGCGGGAGCGGTGGACGCGGAGCTGTTCCACGTGCACGTCCAGCAACTCCTGTCACTCGTGCTCGGCGAGATCCGGGGCGAGGTCCAGCTCCCGGGGCACGTCACCGGATATCTCCACGACGGTCGCCTGCGGTTCCGCACCACCCGTGTGGAATCCTGAGGACATGGATTCAGCCGCGGTTGAGAACGACCTGGTCGAGGTGCTGTTCACCGAGAAGCAGATCCAGGACCGGGTGGGCGAGCTCGCGGCCCAGATCGAGGCCGACTACGAGGGCAAGGACCTGATCATCGTCGGCGTCCTCCGCGGGGCCGTGATGGTGATGGCCGACATCGCCCGCAGCCTGAACCGGCACGTCGAGATGGACTGGATGGCGGTGTCGTCGTACGGCTCGGGGACGAAGTCCTCCGGCGTGGTCCGGATCCTCAAGGACCTCGACTCCGACCTCACCGGCCGGCACGTGCTCATCGTCGACGAGATCATCGACACCGGCCTGACCCTGTCCTGGTTGACCCGCAACCTGTCCTCGCGCGGCGCCGCGAGCGTCGAGGTGTGCACGCTGCTGCGCAAGCCGGACGCCCTGCAGATGCCGGTCAAGGTCCGCTACATCGGCTGGGACATCCCCAACGAGTTCGTGGTGGGCTACGGCCTCGACTTCCGTGAGCGCTACCGCAACCTGCGCGACATCGCGACGCTCGCGCCGCATGTCTACAGCTGAGCCACGGAGCGTGACCGATGTCGCCCGAGGGTGCTGGAACCAGGAGCCGGACCGGCGCGTTCAGTCTTCGGGAGCGCGTGTACGGTCATGTGATCCAAACGCGCGGCGTTGATCGCCGGATCAAGGAGCGGAAGAGTCAGTGAAGCGTGTGTTCAGGGGGCCGTGGCTCTGGATCGTGGTGGCCGTGGTCGCTGTGGTCCTGGCGCTGGAGTTCCTCGCCTCCGGCGGTGGGTACGACGAGGTCGACACCTCGCAGATGTCGACCTACGTCCAGAGCGGCGACGTCAAGGACATCACCTTCATCGACGGTGACCAGGTCATCCAGGCGACGCTGAACGACGGCGTACGTCCTCAGGGCTCGAAGATCTCGACGCACTACATCGACGGCCAGCAGCCCGAGCTGCTCAAGGTCGTCGACCAGGCGCTGAAGGACCACAAGCTGCAGACCTCCAACTCGGAGAACCCCAAGCCCAGCCTGCTCAGCTCGATCCTCGGCACCGTGCTGCCGTTCGTGCTGATCATGCTGCTGTTCATCTTCTTGATGAACAACGTGCAGGGCGGCGGCCGCGGGGTCATGCAGTTCGGCAAGTCCAAGGCGAAGATGATCACCAAGGACATGCCCAAGACCACCTTCGCCGACGTCGCCGGGTGCGACGAGGCGATCGAGGAGCTCGGCGAGATCAAGGAGTTCCTCCAGGAGCCGGCCAAGTTCCAGGCCGTCGGCGCCAAGATCCCGAAGGGCGTCCTGCTCTACGGCCCTCCGGGCACCGGCAAGACCCTGCTCGCGCGTGCCGTCGCCGGCGAGGCGGGCGTCCCGTTCTACTCGATCTCCGGCTCGGACTTCGTCGAGATGTTCGTCGGCGTCGGTGCCTCCCGGGTGCGCGACCTGTTCGAGCAGGCCAAGGAGAACGCCCCCGCCATCGTCTTCATCGACGAGATCGACGCCGTCGGCCGCCACCGCGGCGCCGGCATGGGCGGCGGCCACGACGAGCGCGAGCAGACCCTCAACCAGCTGCTGGTCGAGATGGACGGCTTCGACGTGCGCGGCGGCGTCATCCTGATCGCCGCCACCAACCGCCCCGACGTGCTCGACCCGGCCCTGCTGCGTCCGGGCCGCTTCGACCGGCAGATCGGCGTGGACGCCCCCGACCTCGCCGGCCGCCACCAGATCCTCAAGGTCCACTCGCGCGGCAAGCCGCTGGGCCCCGACGTCGACCTGCAGAACGTCGCCCGTCGTACGCCGGGCTTCTCGGGTGCCGACCTGGCCAACGTGCTCAACGAGGCCGCACTGCTCACCGCGCGCAACAACCAGAAGCTGATCACCGCGACCGCCATCGACGAGGCGATCGACCGCGTCATCGCCGGGCCGCAGCGCCGGACCCGCCTGATGAGCGAGAACGAGAAGCTGATCACCGCTTACCACGAGGGCGGCCACGCCCTGGTCGCGGCGGCGCTCCCGGGCACCGACCCGGTCCACAAGATCACGATCCTCCCGCGCGGCCGCGCCCTCGGCTACACGATGGTGCTGCCCGACGAGGACAAGTACTCCCAGACCCGCAGCGAGATGCTCGACAAGCTCGCCTACATGCTGGGGGGCCGGGCCGCGGAGGAGATGGTCTTCCACGACCCGACGACCGGCGCCGGCAACGACATCGAGAAGGCCACCAGCCTGGCTCGCGCCATGGTCACCCAGTACGGCATGACCGAGCGGCTCGGCGCCATCAAGCTCGGCGAGTCCAACTCCGAGCCGTTCCTGGGTCGCGACATCGGGCACTCGCGCAACTACTCCGAGGACGTCGCCGCGATCGTCGACGAGGAGACCAAGAAGCTCCTCGCGACCGCGCACCAGGAGGCGTTCGACATCCTGGTCGAGAACCGCGACGTGCTCGACGCCCTGGTGCTCGCGCTGCTCGACAAGGAGACGCTGGACAAGGCGCAGGTGGCGGAGATCTTCACGCCGCTGCGCCGCCGTCCCGAGCGTCCGGCCTGGACCGGCTCGCCGACGCGGATCCCGTCCGCGATCCCGCCGGTGGAGATCCCCGAGGAGATCCGCAGGCGGGCGCAGAACGGCACCAAGCCCGAGGAGCCGGCCGGGGGCCAGATCCTGACCCCGCCGTCGTCCGGTGGCGACATCCACGGGGGCGGTGGCGACGTGACCCCGCCGCCCGCACCTCCCACGCCGGGGATCTGATGCCGGACCCGATCTCCCACCCCGACGGCCCCGTCGAGGAGATTCCTCCGTTCGACCACGCGCGCGCCGAGGCCGCCGTGCGCGAGCTGCTGTACGCGATCGGCGAGGACCCGGAGCGGGAGGGCCTGCACGACACACCGGCCCGCGTCGCGCGTGCGTACGCCGAGGTGACCTCCGGGCTGCGCCAGCGGCCCGAGGACGTCCTCACCACCACCTTCGACCTCGGTCACGACGAGATGGTGCTGGTCCGCGACATCGAGCTGTGGTCGATGTGCGAGCACCACCTGGTGCCGTTCACCGGCGTCGCTCACGTCGGCTACATCCCGGCCGAGTCGGGCAAGATCACCGGCCTGTCCAAGCTGGCCCGGCTGGTCGACGTCTACGCGAAGCGGCCACAGGTCCAGGAGCGGCTCACGACCCAGGTCGCCGACGCCCTCGTCGAGCTCCTCGACGCCCGCGGCGTGATCGTGGTGATCGAGGCCGAGCACCTCTGCATGACGATGCGCGGCGTCCGCAAGGCCGGCGCCCGCACCATCACCTCGGCGGTCCGGGGCCAGATGCACAACGCCGCCACCCGCGCCGAGGCGATGTCGCTCATCCACTCGCCCCGCGGCTGAGGACCGGGCTCAGCGTCGGGGGATCTGGGCGTCGATGAGACGCGCCACGGTCCGGGCGTCGGGCACGTCGAAGAAGTTGACGCCGGACGGCGTACCGCCCAGCTCCCACCCGGTGTTCTGGTAGGGCCGGCGGCCCCACCCCGCGGCCGCGGCGTCGAAGAGCACGTCGCCGCTGCCGTCGGCGCGGATCTTGGAGGTCACCTGCGGCCGGCTGCCGAGGTACGCCGACGTGACCGTCCCGCTGCCGGTGAGGACCAGCGCGCGCTGATCGGTGAGCGCGTAGACGGTCCTCCGCTTGCGGGCCGCCTTCACCACGAACCGCCCCACCGTGATGTAGGCGCCGGCCACCAGGAACGGCAGGCCGAAGAGCCGGAAGAAGATCGGAGCGCCGCCGACGTTCACCGCGATGTTCCAGAAGAGCGCGAAGCCGCCCCACAGGAGGCTGAAGGGGATCAGGAAGATGTCCGCGGTGGTGAAGATCCGGGACGGGTCGGGCCGCCCGGTCCACAGCAGCTCCTCCTCCGGCGGCAGGGCGGCCAGCACGCGGGCGCGGTCCTCCGATCCGGTCACGGAGCAAGCGTCGCACGACGCCCTCCCACCCCGCAGGCGTTCGCGCGACCGGCGATAGGTTGGACCGCATGACCGCCTCGTCCGTGCCCTCCGCGCGGCCGCTGGTGATGGGGGTCGTCAACGTCACGCCGGACTCCTTCTCCGACGGAGGCCGGTACGACGACACCGACCGCGCCGTCGAGCACGGCCGCGAGCTGCTGGCGCAGGGCGCCGACATCCTCGACATCGGGGGCGAGTCCACCCGCCCCGGGGCGACCCGGCCGCTGCTGACCGAGGAGATGGACCGCGTGGTGCCGGTCATCTCGGCGCTCGCCGCCGACGGGGCGCGGGTATCGGTGGACACCATGCGCTCGGAGGTCGCCGCGGCCGCGCTCGCCGCGGGGGCCACGATCGTCAACGACGTCTCCGGTGGCCTCGCCGACCCGGCCATCCTGGACGTGGTGAAGGACTCGGGGGCGACGTACGTCGCGATGCACTGGCGGGCGCACAGCGACCGGATGCAGGCCCTGGCGACGTACGACGGACCGGGCGGTGTCGTCGAGGCGGTGCACCACGAGCTGGGCGAGCGGGTCGCGGCCGCGCGGGCCGCCGGCATCCCCGACGACCGCTTGGTGCTCGACCCGGGGCTGGGCTTCGCCAAGCTGCCCGAGCACAACTGGGAGCTGCTGCGGCACCTGGACCGCATCGCCGAGCTCGGCCTCCCGATCCTGGTCGGCGCCAGCCGCAAGACCTTCCTCGGACGCCTGCTGGCCGACGCCGGCGAGCCGCGACCCGTGGACGGCCGGGAGGCCGCCGGGGTGGCGCTGACAGCGCTGCTGGCCGCCGGCACGGGGCGCGCGGACGTGTGGGGGATCCGCGTCCACGACGTACGGGCGCACCTCGATGCTCTCCGGGTCGTGGCCGCATGGCAGGGTGAGGCGCGTGCCTGAGCTCACGAACGACGTCGACGTGCTGTCCGTCGTCGGCATCGAGTGCTGGGGGCACCACGGTGTCTTCGACCACGAGCGGCGCGACGGACAGCGGTTCGTCATCGACCTCGCGCTGGCCGTGGACACCCGCCCGGCGGCGGCCTCGGATGACTTGCGCGACACCGTGGACTACGGAAGTCTCGTGGCCGAGGTTGCGGATGCGGTGGGCAGGGACCCGGTCGACCTGATCGAGACCCTCGCCGAACGGATCGCCGCCGTCTGCCTCAGGGACCGTCGTGTTGAATGGGCTCGGGTGACCATTCACAAGCCGGACGCACCGATCGAGAATCCCTTCGGTGATGTCCAGTTGACCATCACCCGTCGTCAAGCCGCTGAAAGTGCGCAGGGAGAGGGCCAAGGATGACCGAGACTCCGAATCCGAACATCATCGATGCCGACACGCTGACCGGCGAGATGCGACCGATCCGGCGGGTTGTCATCGCCCTCGGCTCCAACCTGGGCGACCGCTTCGCCAACCTGCAGGGTGGTGTCTCGACGATCGCGGACACCCCCGAGGTCTGGGTGACCGGTGTGTCGCCGGTCTACGAGACCACCCCGGTCGACTGCCCGCCCGACTCCGGGACCTTCCTCAACGCGGTCGTCCTGGCGGACACCACGCTGTCGGCGAGCCGCCTGCTCGACCGCGCCCTCGCCGTCGAGGACGCCTTCGACCGCGCCCGCAGCGGCGAGAAGAACGCGCCGCGCACCCTGGACGTCGACCTGATCGTGGTCGGCGACCGTCGGGCCGACACCGCCTCGCTCAAGCTCCCGCACCCGCAGGCCCACCAGCGCGCGTTCGTGCTGAAGCCGTGGCTGGACCTGGAGCCGGACGCCCAGTTCCTGGACAAGGGCCCGGTCGCCGACCTGCTCGCCGCGACGGACAGCACCGGCATCACCCGGCGCGACGACCTGGTGCTCGAGGCGGAATGACCCGGGTGACCCGGCGTCCGCGGGTGTGAACGAGCCGTCCGAGGAGCAGCACGGATCGCTGCGCCCTACCTCGCCGCTCGCCCTGCTGGGCTGGGCGGTCGTGGGCGGTGCGGGAGGCTACGCGCTGCACGGGCTGTGCGACCGGTTCGGCGCCGTACCCCCGCTGGTGCCGTGGGTGCAGTCCGCCGCGATGTTCCTCATCGCGGGGATCCTGGGCTGGACGGCCTGGGTCACCCACCGTGCCCTGCAGGTACGCCGGGACCGCTGGTCGGTCGAGAACGCCGTCAACCGGCTGGTGCTCGCCCGCGCCTCCGCGCTGGTGTGCGCGCTGGTGGGGGCCGGCTACCTCGGCTACGGGCTGAGCTGGATCGCCGATCCCGCCGACCTGGCCGACGAGCGGCTGGTGCACTCGATCGTGGCGGCCGGAGGTGGCTTCCTGGCGGTGGTCGCGGCGCTCCTTCTCGAGCGGGCCTGCCGGGTCTCGGACCCGCCCGACCGCGACTGAGCATCTATCACCGAGCACACAAGTCACACCGGTCTCACCCGCCACGCGGGCGACCTCCGCGCGATCCGCTCCGGTCGGGCCTACCGTGAAGCCATGACGTCCCCGGTCGGAACCCGCCGCCGCCAGCGCTCGACCCGCATCGTGGTCGCGTTGGCCCTCCTCGTGCTCGCCGCGGTGACGGTCGTCGCCACCGCCCTCTCCGGTTCCCTCGCCGCCGCGGTCGTCGGTGGCGTGGTCGCGCTCGTGCTCGGCGCCGCCGCCACCAAGATCACCCACGCCGAGGTCACCGCGACCCGGCTCGAGGCCGCCCGCGACCGTGCCGCGCAGGCCCAGGACTACCGCCGGCTCACCGAGGAGCGGACCCGCGAGGGCGTCGAGTTCGCCGCCGACATGCAGGGCCGGATCGCCAAGCGCGACGCCACCGTCGCCCGCCTGGAGAAGCGCCTGACCGAGGCCGCCGGCGAGCTCGCCGACGCCCGCCGCGAGCTGGCCGACGTCACCAGCCGCGCCGAGATGGCCGAGCGCGAGACCGAGCGGGTCCGCACCCGGATCGGCGACGCCGAGACCCGTGCCGCCGACGCCGCGATCCGGGTGGCCGAGCTGGAGCAGCAGCTCGACGTGCTCGAGTCGGAGCTGGCCACCTGGCGGCGTACCGACTCCAAGCGGCGGGCCGTCTGACCCCACCCGCTGCCCCTTGCTTGCGCGCAAGCAAGGAGTTGCTTGCGCGCAAGCAAGGCAACGGCAGGGGCTACTTCTCGTCCGCCCGCAACGCCACCGCCTCCCGCGGCACACCCCCCAGGTCGAGCCCCGGCACGTCGACCCGCACCCCGGCCCCGTCCCGGACCCGCGGCAGGCCTCCGTTCTCCACGACGTAGGAGATCACCGCGCTCGCCTCCGCCCGGCGGTCCTGCTCGACGAGCCAGCCGACCAGCCGGTGCGCGGGCAGCAGCCGGCTGGCCGTGAGTGAGCCGTGGGTGCCCCAGAACTCGCGGACCCCGGCGACCAGGAGCGCCCACCACTCGTCGTCGCAGCTCGGGATCTGCAGGAAGTAGCGCCACAGGTCGCCGGGCAGCACGCGCTGCTCGAAGGTCTTCGTCACCGGCACCGAGCCGTAGCCGCGCACGCTCGCGAGGGACATCCGCTTGGTCGTCCACCGGTCACGCAGGTCGGCGGTGCTGGCACGCTGCTGGGTGATCGACGAGCCGTCCTCGCGGATCCGCCAGTGGTAGACCACGTCGGGGACGACGCCGATCAGCCGTGCCTGCAGGTAGGCGCGGGTGAGCGTGGGCTGGTCCTCGTAGCGCAGCCGCTCCGGCCACGACAGCCCGGCCGACTCCCAGAAGGAGCGGCGGTAGAGCTTGTTCCACGCGAACACGTCGCCGAGCAGCTCGGGACGCTGCTCGATGAGGACCGCCGCCCGGTCCTTGTGGATCCGCCGCATCCACGGGATCTCCCGCGTCTCCTCACCGACCAGCTGGACGACGTCGCCGGTCACCAGGTCGGCACCGGTGCGCCGCAGCTGGCGCAGCAGGGCGGCGTACGCCTCCGGCGGGACGACGTCATCGGAGTCCGCGAACGCGATGACCTCGCCGGTGGCGTGCCGCAGCCCCGCGTTGCGCGCGGCGCCGAGTCCGCCGTTCTCCTGGCGCACGAGCCGCACCCGCGGGTCGCGCTCGGCGTACGACGCCGCCACGGCCGCCGACGCGTCGGGCGACCCGTCGTCCACGACGACGATCTCGAGCTCGGTGTGGGTCTGCGCGAGCAGGCTGTCCAGGCACGCGGGCAGGTACGCCGCCGTGTCGTAGGCGGGAACCACCACGCTGATCAGGGGAGCCCTCCGACGCAACCGCACGCGGCAACGCTAGAGGATCACTACTCATTGTTGCCCTGCTCACACCCGCCAGAGGTATCGCAGCGGGATGACGGGGCCTACCCTCGACGTTGTCCAGTACGAGCACACACGTCCGGTACCCACACCGACCCGCAAGGGTGGCCGGTGGGATTGGAACGGAAAGGTTCGCCATGGCTGAGAGGTCCAGCAGTCCTGCCCTGCGGGTAGGCGTCATCGGTGCCGGCAGGGTCGGCTCCGTCCTCGCCGCCGCACTCCGCGCCGCGGGCCACGAGATCGTCGCCGTCGCCGGCGAGTCCGACGCCTCGCGCCGCCGCGCCGCCGACCTGCTGCCGGGCGTCCCGCTGCACAAGCCGACCACGGTCGCGCGCAAGGCCGACCTGCTGCTGCTGACCGTTCCCGACGACATGCTGTCCAACGTCGTCACGATGCTGTCCGAGAGCGGCGCGCTGCGCGCCGGGCAGTACGTCGTGCACACCTCCGGCGCGCACGGCCTCGCGATCCTCGAGCCCGCCGCCCGGGTCGGCGCCCGCGCGGTGGCCCTGCACCCCGCGATGACCTTCACCGGCACCGCCGTCGACCTGGACCGCCTCACCGGCTGCGTCTTCGGCCTGACCGCCGGCCCGCTGGAGCGCCCGCTCGCCGAGCGGCTCGTGAACGACCTCGGCGGCCGCGCCACGTGGGTTCCCGAGGAGATGCGCACGCTCTACCACGCGGGTCTCGCCCACGGCGCCAACCACCTCGTCACCCTGGTGAGTGAGGCGATGGGGATCCTCGCGGCCGCCGGTGTCGACGACACCGCCGGCACCCTGCGACCGCTGCTCCAGGCCGCCCTCGACAACGCCCTGACCCAGGGCGACGCGGCCCTGACCGGCCCGATCGTGCGGGGCGACATCAAGACGGTCGCCGCCCACGTGCGCGAGATCGAGCGCACCCGGCCGGACACGCTGCCGTCGTACGTCGCTCTCGCCCGGGCCACGCTCAGCCGCGCGGTCACCGACGGCCGGGTCCTGCCGATCCGCGCCCGCCGGATCCTCGAGGTGCTCGACGCGGCCGCGCAGCGCAGCCGCGTGGAGATCTGACGACGGTGGACATCGCCCGCACCCGCGTCGACCTCGACGCGATGATCGACCGTTCGCGCCCGGTCGCGCTCGTGCCCACCATGGGCGCGCTGCACGACGGTCACGTGTCCCTGATGCGGCTGGCCCGCGAGCGCGCCGGGGCCGACGCGACGCTGGTGGTCTCGCTCTTCGTCAACCCGCTGCAGTTCGGCCCCGACGAGGACTTCGACCGCTACCCGCGCACCGAGGACGCCGACCTCGACGTCTGCACGCGCGAGGGCGTGGACCTGGTCTTCGCTCCGAGCGTGGAGGAGATGTACCCGACCGGGGTGCCGCACGAGCAGGGCGCCGATCCGGTGACGGTCGACCCCGGAGCCACGGCCGCGATCCTGGAGGGCGCCAGCCGCCCCGGCCACTTCCGCGGCGTCCTGACCGTCGTCGCCAAGCTCTTCGGGCTGATCCGCCCGGACCTCGCCGTCTTCGGCGAGAAGGACTACCAGCAGCTGGCCCTGATCCGGCGGCTGGTCGACGACCTGTGCCTGCGGGTGGAGGTCGTCGGTGCCCCGACCGACCGCGAGCCGGACGGCCTCGCGCGCTCGAGTCGCAACCGCTACCTCGACCCCGAGCAGCGGCAGCAGGCGGTCACCCTGAGCCGGGCGCTGCGCGCGGCACAGGAGCGGGCCGTGTACGGCGTACCGGCGGCTCGGTGGGCCGCCATGTCCGTCATCAAGGGCGAGCCCGCCGTGGAGCTCGACTACCTCGCCCTCACCGAGACCAACCTCAGCCAGCCGCCGGACTATCCCGAGCCCGGCAGCGAGGGTCGCATCCTGATCGCGGCCCGGGTCGGCACGACCCGGCTGATCGACAACATGCCACTCACGTTCTGAAAGATTGGGCGATCCCATGCTGCGCACCATGATGAAGTCCAAGATCCACCGGGCCACCGTGACCCAGGCGGACCTCCACTACGTCGGATCGGTGACGATCGACGAGGACCTCCTCGAGGCCTCCGACCTGCTTCCCGGCGAGCTGGTCCACATCGTCGACATCACCAACGGCGCCCGGCTCGAGACCTACACGATCGCCGGCGAGCGGGGCTCGGGCGTGATCGGCATCAACGGCGCGGCCGCGCACCTGGTGCACCCCGGCGACCTGGTGATCATCATCGGCTACGGCCAGATGAGCACCGAGGAGGCCAAGGAGCTCCAGCCGCACGTGGTCTTCGTCGACGCCGACAACAAGATCATGGCGACCGGCTTCGATCCGGCGGAGACCTTCGGCGACGCCACCCTGCAGCGCGGCGACGCGGTGGCCGCGCGCTGATGCAAGCCCCCGCGACCGCCCTCCCCGCACGTCTCACCGCGCCCGAGCCCGGCTGGACCACCCGCGCGGACGTCGTCGTCATCGGCTCCGGCATCGCCGGCCTGACCGCGGCCCTGCGGCTGCGCAAGAAGGTCGGCAAGGTGCTGCTGGTGACCAAGGACGTCCTCAGCGCCGGCTCGACGCAGTGGGCGCAGGGCGGCATCGCGGCGGCCCTCGGGCCGGAGGACACCCCCGAGCAGCACGAGCGCGACACGCTCGTCGCGGGGGCCGGGGTGTGCGACCGGGCGGCCGTGCAGGTGCTGGTCACCGAAGGCCCCCAGGCCGTCCGGTACCTCCTCAAGCAGGGCACCAACTTCGACCTCGACGCCGCCGGCGACCTGTCGCTGACCCGTGAGGGCGGGCACCACCGCGACCGCATCGCCCACGCGGGCGGCGACGCCACGGGCGCCGAGATCCAGCGCGCGCTGATGAAGGCGATCGCGGACGCCCCCCAGATCGAGGTCATCGAGCACGCACTCGCGGTCGACCTGCTCCTCGACGCCGACGGCGGCGTGGCGGGCCTGACCCTGCACGTCCTCGGCGAGGGGCAGCGCGACGGCGTGGGAGCGGTCCACTGCCGGGCGATCGTCCTGGCCAGCGGTGGCCTCGGGCAGGTGTTCTCCCAGACCACCAACCCGGCCGTCTCCACCGGCGACGGGATGGCGATCGCGCTGCGGGCCGGCGCGGTGCTGCGTGACCTGGAGTTCGTCCAGTTCCACCCCACGGTCATGTACCTCGGCCCGGACTCGCTCGGCCAGCAGCCGCTCATCTCCGAGGCCGTACGCGGCGAGGGTGCCTTCCTCGTCGACGACGACGGCAACCGGATCATGCAGGGCGTCCACGAGCTCGCCGACCTCGCTCCGCGCGACGTGGTCGCCAAGACCATCATGAAGCGGATGCTCGAGACCGGCCGGCCGCACATGTGGCTCGACGCCCGGCACCTCGGCCCTGCCTTCTGGGAGCGCCGCTTCCCCACGATCCTCGCGTCCTGCCGCGCGCACGGCATCGACCCGACCACGGACCTGATCCCGGTCGCGCCCGCCTGCCACTACGCGTCCGGCGGTGTCGCCACCGACCTGCACGGGCGTACGTCGATCCCGGGCCTCTACGCCACCGGGGAGGTGGCCTGCTCCGGCGTGCACGGCGCGAACCGGCTCGCCTCGAACTCCCTGCTCGAGGGACTGGTCTTCTCGCGCCGGATCGCGAAGGTCCTCCCCGGCGAGCTGCGGCCGTGGTCCGAGCCGGCCCCCGACACCCGCTCCGCCGGCCTGGTCTCCGGATCGGTGCGCGGCGAGCTCCAGGAGACGATGAGCGGACGGGTGGGCGTGCTCCGCACCGCCCCCGGCCTGACCGAGGCGCGCGCGGTGCTCGACAAGCTCGCCGGCGTCTCCGCCGACGAGGTCGGCCCCGACGCGTGGGAGACCACGAACCTGGTCACCATCAGCACCGCGCTCGCCGCGGCCGCGCTGCTGCGCGAGGAGACCCGCGGCTCGCACTGGCGCGAGGACTTCCCCGACCGCGACGACGCCGGCTGGGCGGGCCACTTCGACGTGGTGATGGCCGACGCGACCACCTCGGTGTCGTTCCACCCGGCTCCGGCCACCGACGGGGAGGCCTGAGCATGGCGATCGCCCGGACGGCGTACGACGACCTCCCCGTCGCCCTCGTCGACGAGATCGCCGCGGCGGGGCTCGACCCGCGCGCGATCTACACCCACATCGCACTCGCCTTCGACGAGGACCTCCCGGGTGGCGTCGACGACGTGACGAGCGCGGCGATGCCGGACATGGGCGTCGCGGTCGGCGACTTCGCGGCTCGCGAGACCGGCGTCGTGGCCGGGCTCGCGATCGCGGAGCTGGCATTCCGCTACGCGCTCGGCGACACCGTCGAGCTCAGCGGCCGGATCCCCGACGGCACGCGCGTGGAGCCGGGTGACGTGGTGCTCACCGCCAGCGGTCCGGTGCAGGGCGTGCTCACCGCCGAGCGCACCGCCCTCAACTTCGCCTCGCACCTCTCCGGCATCGCGACCGCGACCTCGCACTGGGTGGAGGCCCTCGCCGGCACCAAGGCACGGGTCCTCGACACCCGCAAGACGCTGCCCGGGTGGCGTGCGCTGCAGAAGTACGCCGTGCGCTGTGGCGGGGGAGTCAACCACCGGTTCAGCCTCGTCGACCGGGCGATGGTCAAGGACAACCATGCCGTCGCGGCGGGGGGCGTCGTGCCGGCGTACCGCGCCGTCGTGGCCGCCAACCCGGGCCTGCGGGTCGAGGTCGAGGTCATGGACCTGGACGAGCTGCGGGCGATCCTCGAGGCCGGGTGCGTCGAGGTCCTGCTCGACAACATGTCCGACGCGGACATGACCGAGGCCGTGCGGATCCGCGACGAGCTCGCGCCGGCGGCGACCCTGGAGGCCTCCGGCGGGCTCACCCTGGAGCGTGCCCGCGCGGTGGCCGAGACCGGCGTCGACTTCATCTCGGTCGGCGCGCTCACCCACTCGGTCAAGGTCTTCGACCTCGGCCTCGACTTCCGGACCCAGCTGATCGAGGAGGCCTGACCCATGGGGCTCCTGCTCGCCGCCGACATCGGGAACGCCCACACGGTGCTGGGCCTGGTGACCGACGGTGAGGTCGGCGCGCACTGGCGGGTCTCGACCGACGCGCGGCGCACCTCGGACGAGTGGGCGGTGCTGCTGCGCGGGATCCTCGGCGACGCGCTCGGCGGCGTCGACGGCATCGCGGTGTGCTCCACGGTCCCCTCGGTCCTCAACGAATGGCGCGACATGCTCGCGCGGGAATTCGCCGATATCCGCCAGGTGATCGTCGAGCCCGGGGTGCGCACCGGCGTCGCCATCCAGGTCGACAATCCGCGCGAGGTCGGCAGCGATCGGATCATCAATGCCCTCGCCGCGGTCGATATCGCCGCTCCCAGCATCGTGGTGGATTTCGGTTCGACCGCGACGACTTTCGATGTCATCGACGCGCAGGGACGGTACGTCGGCGGTGCGATCACGCCCGGCATCGAGGTCTCCCTCGCCGCGCTGAGCCGCGCGGGCGCTCAACTGCGCCAGGTCGAGCTGGTCCGGCCCAAGGGCGTCATCGGCAAGAACACCGTCGAGGCGCTGCAGTCCGGCATGGTCTTCGGCGTGGCCAGCCAGGTCGAGGGCATGGTGGCGCGGCTGGTCGGCGCATTGGGCGCGGAGCCCGGTGAGGTCGCGATCATCTCCACCGGATATCTCGCGCCCGTGGTCATCGACGAATGCGATTGCTTCACCACGCATCGTCCCTTTCTGACGCTCGAGGGACTCGCAAAGGTGTTTGCGCGCAACGTGCGTTGATTCCAGGAGTCGTTCCGGCTTTATTCTCCGAATTCTGCGGATATGACAGGATCCGTCGAAAAGGGCGGTGCATTACGGGACCGCTCATCATGAATATGAGCGGAGAAATGCAATGGCGCAGAAGGTCAACATCGTCCTTGTCGACGACATCGACGGCAGCGACGCCACCCAGACGGTCGTGTTCGGGCTCGACGGCAGCAGCTATGAGATCGACCTGAGCGACGCCAACGCGTCGGCACTCCGCGAGGCGCTGGCGCCGTACGTCGGCCACGCCCGGAAGGTCGGCCGCTCGGCCCGTCGTACCGCCCGCGCGGCCGCGGCCTCCGGCTCCACCGGCGCCTCCGCCCGCGAGATCCGCGAGTGGGCCAAGTCCAACGGTCACTCCGTCCCCGAGCGCGGCCGCATCCCGGCCGATGTGCGGGAGGCGTTCGAGTCGGCCAACTAGGACGGCGTCCCGGCCCTGTTCGCTGTGAGCGCACGCGATCCTGCCCTCGGGTGGGAACGCGTAGGCTGCTCGTGGGGTTGTCTCATGCGTGACCCCCCAGTCTGGAGGAGCGAATATGTTCGAGCGGTTCACCGACCGAGCCCGACGCGTTGTTGTGCTGGCCCAGGAAGAGGCCCGCATGCTCTCGCACAACTACATCGGCACCGAGCACATCCTGCTCGGCCTCATCCACGAGGGTGAGGGCGTGGCCGCGAAGGCGCTGGAGTCGCTGGACATCTCGCTGGAGGCCGTGCGCGCGCAGGTCGAGGAGATCATCGGCCAGGGCCAGCAGGCCCCGTCCGGCCACATCCCCTTCACCCCGCGTGCCAAGAAGGTGCTCGAGCTGTCCCTGCGCGAGGCGCTGCAGCTCGGCCACTCCTACATCGGCACCGAGCACATCCTGCTCGGCCTGATCCGCGAGGGCGAGGGCGTCGCCGCCCAAGTGCTGCAGAAGCTCGGCGCCGACCTCAACCGGGTGCGCCAGCAGGTCATCCAGCTGCTCTCGGGCTTCCAGGGCAAGGAGTCCGGCCCGCAGGCCGCCGGCGCCACCACCGGCGCGGGCACCGACGCCCCGAGCTCGAGCCTGGTGCTCGACCAGTTCGGCCGCAATCTCACCCAGGACGCCCGCGAGGGCAAGCTCGACCCGATCATCGGTCGCCACCAGCAGATCGAGCGGGTCATGCAGGTCCTGTCGCGGCGGACCAAGAACAACCCGGTCCTCATCGGTGAGCCCGGCGTCGGCAAGACCTCGATCGTCGAGGGCCTGGCCCAGGACATCGTCAAGGGCAACGTCCCCGAGACGCTCAAGGACAAGCAGATCTACACCCTCGACCTGGGTGCCCTGGTCGCCGGCAGCCGCTACCGCGGTGACTTCGAGGAGCGCCTGAAGAAGGTCCTCAAGGAGATCCGCACCCGCGGCGACATCGTGCTGTTCATCGACGAGATCCACACCCTCGTCGGTGCCGGTGCGGCCGAGGGCGCGATCGACGCGGCCTCGATCCTCAAGCCGATGCTGGCCCGTGGCGAGCTGCAGACGATCGGTGCGACCACCCTCGACGAGTACCGCAAGTACCTCGAGAAGGACGCCGCCCTCGAGCGCCGCTTCCAGCCGATCCAGGTGCCCGAGCCGTCCATCGCGGACACCATCGAGATGCTCAAGGGCATCCGCGACCGCTACGAGGCGCACCACCGCGTGACCATCACCGACGAGGCGCTGGTCTCCGCGGCCACCCTCGCCGACCGCTACATCTCCGACCGGTTCCTGCCGGACAAGGCCATCGACCTGATCGACGAGGCCGGCTCGCGGCTGCGGATCCGCCGGATGACGGCGCCCGCCGACCTGCGCGAGTACGACGAGAAGATCGCCGAGGTGCGCCAGCGCAAGGAGGGCGCCATCGACGGCCAGGACTTCGAGGCCGCCGCCCGCCTGCGCGACGAGGAGAAGCAGCTCATCCTGAAGAAGGCCGAGCGCGAGAAGCAGTGGCGCGCCGGCGACATGGACGAGGTCGCCGAGGTCGACGAGGAGCTGATCGCCGAGGTCCTCGCGGTCGCGACCGGCATCCCGATCGTGAAGCTGTCCGAGGAGGAGTCCACGCGGCTGCTCAAGATGGAGGACGAGCTGCACAAGCGGGTCATCGGGCAGGACGAGGCGGTCAAGGCGCTCAGCCGCGCGATCCGTCGTACCCGTGCCGGCCTGAAGGACCCCAAGCGTCCCGGCGGCTCGTTCATCTTCGCCGGGCCCTCGGGCGTCGGCAAGACGTGGCTGTCCAAGACGCTCGCCGAGTTCCTCTTCGGCGACGAGGACGCGCTGATCCAGCTCGACATGAGCGAGTTCGGCGAGAAGCACACGGTCTCGCGGCTGTTCGGCTCGCCTCCGGGCTACGTCGGCTACGAGGAGGGCGGCCAGCTCACCGAGAAGGTGCGCCGCAAGCCGTTCTCCGTAGTGCTCTTCGACGAGGTCGAGAAGGCCCACCCGGACATCTTCAACAGCCTGTTGCAGATCCTCGAGGAAGGTCGCCTGACCGACTCGCAGGGCCGGGTGGTCGACTTCAAGAACACCGTCATCATCATGACCACCAACCTCGGCACCCGCGACATCGCCAAGGGCATCAACCTCGGGTTCCAGCAGAGCGGTGACGCGGCCGGCTCGTACGAGCGGATGAAGGCGAAGGTCTCGGAGGAGCTCAAGCAGCACTTCCGCCCCGAGTTCCTCAACCGCGTGGACGAGATCATCGTGTTCCCGCCGCTGAGCCAGGAGCAGATCATCGCGATGGTCGACAACATGATCGCGGCGGTCGAGGTCCGGCTGAAGGACCGCGACATGCAGCTCGAGCTCACGCAGGCGGCGAAGAACCTGCTCGCCGTGCGCGGGTTCGACCCGGTCCTCGGCGCGCGCCCGCTGCGTCGTACGGTCCAGCGCGAGATCGAGGACATCCTCGCCGAGAAGATGCTGTACGGCGAGGTCGGCCCCGGCCAGATCGTGCTGGTCGACGTCGAGGGCGAGGGCCCGACCGCGAACTTCACGTTCAAGGGCCAGAAGGTCGCCGAGCTGCCCGACCTGCCGCCGTTCGAGGCGGTGGCCGAGGGCGGCGAGGCCGGCGGCGACGAGGCGGAGAGCCTCGGCTAGACCGCATCGCACCTGATGGAATGGCCCCGGATTCTTGCGAATCCGGGGCCATTTCGTCTGGTGCGAGGTGTTTCTCGGGTCAGTGGGCGGTGCCGGTGAGGTTCAGCAGCACCACGCCGAGCACGATCAGGCTCAGGGCGGCCAGCTTCATCGGGTCCAGGCGCTCTCCGAGGAAGAGCACGCCGACCAGCGCGATCCCGGCCGTGCCGAGGCCGGCCCAGACGGCGTACGCGATGGAGATGGGGAGCTGCTTGACCACCACGGTCAGCATCCAGATCGACAGCACGTAGCCGCCGACCACCAGCACGGTCCAGAACGGGTCACGGAACCCCTCGGTGCGGGACAGCGCTGCGCTGGCCGACACCTCGACCCCGATCGCCGTGAGCAGGAGCATCCAGGCGAACATTCACAACACCTCCTTCCGATGACTTTGTAGCGACTGCTACAGAAATGTAGCACCTGCTACAGTTTGATGCCAGACGGGAGGTGGTGTTCGTGGCGAAGGACACGGACAAGCGCGCCAAGCTGGCGGACGAGGCGACCGACTACGTCCTCGAGCACGGCCTGATCGGGCTCAGCCTGCGACCGCTCGCGGCCGCGATCGGCACCAGTGACCGGATGCTGCTCTACCACTTCGCGGACAAGGACGACCTCGTCGCGACGGTCCTTCGAACCTCCAACCAACGATCGATCGAGATGGTGCGGGCGCTGCCTCCCGCCCGGTCGGTACGCCGGGCCGTCCTCGACCTGTGGGCCGCCTGGAGCTCGGGCCACCTCGAGCGCTGCCAGCGGCTCTACGTCGAGGCGGCAGCCCTCGGCCTGTTCGGGCAGGAGCCGTACGCCGGCGTCGTCCGCGCCGCCAACGAGGTGTGGGTGCAGGCGCTCGCGGACTGGCTGGTCGCGGCCGGCTGCCCGCCGAAGGTCGCTCCCCGCGCGGTCCTGCTGCTCGACGCCGCGCTGATGGGCCTGCACCTCGACCTCCCGCTGGATCGCGGCAGCCGCGAGCTGAGCCGCGCCGTGGCGGACCTCGCCGACACGATCCAGGCCATCGCGAATCCCTAGTTCGGCGGGCCACAACGCGTGATTCGCGTCAGGGGAGGCGGTAGCGGCCGTCCTCGACCGTGGCCAGGCCGTCCTCGACCAGGGAGGCCAGGCACCGGTCGCGCTGCGCGGCGTCCTCCCACACCCGGTCCAGCCGCTCCTTCGACACGCTGCCCTCGCTGTCGCGCAGCACCGCGAGCAGGCGGCCACGCACCTGCCGGTCGGTGCCGGCGTAGGTCTGCACGGGTCGCGGCGGCCCGTCGTACGCCGGGCGCCCGGAGCCGTGCCACGCGCACAGCGCGACGATCGGGCAGTCGGCGCAGCGCGGGCGCTCGGCGGTGCAGACCAGGGCGCCGAGCTCCATCACGGCGACCGACCAGGTCGCCGCGGTGGCGTCGTCCTCGGGCAGCAGCGCCGCCGCCGCGTCGCGCTCGGCCCGGGTGACCGACCGCGCCGGGAACTCCTCGCCCGACACCGCCCGGGCGATCACCCGGCGCACGTTGGTGTCCAGCACCACGTGCCGGCGGCCGTGGGCGAAGCTGGCGATCGCGGCGGCGGTGTAGTCGCCGACGCCGGGCAGCGCGATCAGGTCGTCGTACGCCGCCGGCACCTCGCCGCCGTGCCGCTCGACGATCGCCTGCGCGGCGGCGTGCAGGCGCAGTGCGCGACGGGGGTAGCCGAGCCGGCCCCAGGCGCGCACGGCCTCGCCGCTGCTCTCGGCGGCCAGGTCCGCGGGCGTCGGCCAGCGCTCCAGCCACGCCTCGTGCACGGGCAGGACCCGGACGACCGGTGTCTGCTGCAGCATGAACTCCGAGACCATGGCCGACCATGCCGACGGGGCCGAGGCGTCGGTACGCCGCCAGGGCAGGTCGCGCGCGGCACCGGCGTACCAGTCCAGGACCGGGGCGACGATGGGAGAGCTGGTCATGCCCGCATTCTGCGGGTACGGCGAGGGTCCGCCGATCGGTGGGTCGGTGTGGTTAGCGTGATCGCATGCAGTCCGGCACCACGCTCACCCGCGGACCGCTGCCTCCGGGGGTCTACTGGCGACGTCGGCTGGTCCTGCTCGTGGTCGGCGCCGTGCTGGTGTTCGTGATCGCCCAGCTCCTCGGTGGCGGCAGCGACGGCAAGGGCGGTGCGCCCGTCGCCCAGCAGGCCGCGGCCGGGTTCTCCACCTCCACCGACTCCCCGTCGACGAGCAGCACGGGGACGGTCATGGCCGGTCCGTCGTACTCGGCTCCCACGGGCCGCAGCACCTCGGCCTCGCCGCTCACCCTGGCCGCTCCGAGCGGACCCTGCGCCCCCAGCGACATCACGGTGACCCCGTCGGTGTCGCACGCGGTTGCCGGCTCCGACATCACCATCAACCTCGCGCTGGAGACCAAGAGCTCCGCCGCCTGCACGTGGGACGTCGACCAGCACGACATCGCGGTCAAGATCGCCCGCCACGGCAAGGTGCTGTGGACCTCGCAGCAGTGCCCCGGCGCGCTCCCGGTCCGATCCGTCGTGGTGCGCAACGTGGTCCCCAGCATCGTGACGATGGTGTGGAACGGCCGGGTCTCGACCGTCGGCTGCCGCAGCGGGTCGGACTTCGTGCGCCCCGGCAAGCTCTACCTGTACGCCAGCACCCTCGGCGGGGAGCCGGCACACTCCGCGTTCACCCTCGTGCTGCCGGACGCCCAGACCGTGACGGCCACGCCGACCCAGACCGCAACGGCCACTTCGTCGTCCTCGCCCTCGAAGGCGACGTCCACCACGAGCCCGAAGACCCGTTAGACGTATCTTTCAAGAATCGTCGACTCGGCGAGCCGCGAGAGACCCTCGCGGACGCTGCGCGCCCGGAGCTCGCCGACGCCCTCGACGGCCTGCAGGTCGTCGATGCCCGCCGACAGCAGCTTCTGCAGCGTGCCGAAGTGGTCGACGAGGTTCTCGACCACGATCGCCGGCAGCCGCGGCACCTTGGCCAGCAGTCGGTAGCCGCGCGGCGCGATGGCGCCGTCGAGGTGCTCGCCGCCGGCCAGGCCGAGCACCTTGGTGACCGCGGCCGGGTCGACGAGCTCGGTGGAGGACAGCTCGGCCAGCTTGCCGAGGAGCTCCTGCGGGTCACGGCTGCGCTTGCGGGACGGGACGTAGTCGCGGATCACCAGCTCGCGCTCGATGTCGACGCCGGTCACGAGCTCCTCCAGCTGCAGCGTCAGCAGACGGCCGTCGGTGCCGAGCTCGAGCACGTAGTCCTCGATCTCACGGGCGATCCGGGTGACCATCTCCAGCCGCTGCGCCACCACCGCGACGTCGCGGACCGTGACCAGGTCCTCGATCTCCAGCGCCGAGAGGGTCGAGGACACCTCGTCGAGGCGCAGCTTGTAGCGCTCCAGGGTCGCGAGCGCCTGGTTGGCGCGGGACAGGATCTGGCCGGAGTCCTCGAGCACGTGGCGCATCTCGCCGACGTACGCCGCGATGATCTGCATCGACTGCGACACCGAGATCACCGGGTGACCGGTCTGCTTCGCGACCCGGTTGGCGGTGCGGTGCCGGGTGCCGGTCTCCTCGGTGTGGATGCTCGGGTCCGGCATCAGGTGCACGGCGGCGCGGATGATCCGGGAGAGGGCGCCGTCGACGATGATCGCGCCGTCCATCTTGGCCAGCTCGCGCATGCCGGTGGCCGTGAAGGGCACGTCGAGCTGGAACCCGCCGCTCGAGATCTGCTCCACCAGCCGGTCGTGACCGAGCACGATGAGGGCGCCCGTGCGGCCGCGCAGGATGCGCTCCAGGCCGTCGCGCAGCGCGGTGCCGGGAGCGATGGCGGCGAGCGTCTCGCGCAACCGCTCCTCGTCCGTGCGTTCGGTCATCACGCCGTCACCCTACCGATCACTGCCCATGTCCATGCCCGGTTCGGCTCGTTCAGGTGACGCTGTGCAGATGGGCGCCCGCGACCGGGTCCGCCGCACGGGGCTCGGACTGCTGGCCCATCCGCAGCCCCTCCAGCGTCTGGCGCAGGTCGGGGGCCTCGATCACCCGCATGTTGTCGACGCGGCGCTCACGGATCCGGAGCGGGCGGTCGCGCGCGCTCGAGGGGACGATCGCGACCGAGAACCCCAGCCGCGCCGCCTCGGCGATGCGCAGCTCGGCGTCGCGCACCGGGCGCAGCTCCCCGGACAGCCCGATCTCACCCATCGCCACCACGCCGGCCGGCGGTGGGCTCCCCAGGTACGCCGACGCGAGCGCGATCGCCAGCGCCAGATCGCTCCCGGGGTCGGTGAGCCGGGCGCCGCCGACGGTGGAGGCGAAGACGTCGTACTTGTGCAGGACCAGGCCGCAGTGCTGCTGCAGGACGGCCATCACCATGGCCAGCCGGGACCCGTCGAGGCCCGAGGTGGTGCGGCGCGGACGCTCGGCGGGCGTGGGCGTGACGAGGGCCTGCACCTCGGCCAGCAGCGGGCGGCGGCCCTCCATGGTGACGGCGATGCAGGTGCCCGGCACGCGGCCGTGGTGACGCTCGACGAACAGGCCGGTGGGGTCCTCGACGGCGTGGATGCCGTCCGGGCCCAGGTCGAAGCAGCCGACCTCGTCGACCGGGCCGAACCGGTTCTTGATGGCGCGGACCATCCGGAAGCGCGAGTCGCGGTCGCCCTCGAAGTGCAGCACCACGTCCACGAGGTGCTCCAGCACCCGGGGGCCGGCGATGGTGCCGTCCTTGGTGACGTGGCCGATCAGGACGACCGTGATGTTGCGGGTCTTGGCCACCCGGACCAGTGCCTGGGCCACCTCGCGCACCTGGGTGACGCCGCCCGGCACGCCCTCGACGCCCGAGGCGCCGATGGTCTGGACCGAGTCGACGACCAGCAGCGTGGGGCGGACCTCCTCGACGTGGGTGAGCAGCGCGCCGAGGTCGGTCTCGGCGGCGAGATAGAGCTCGTCCTGGACACCGCCGGTGCGGTCGGCCCGCAGCCGCACCTGGGCCGCGGACTCCTCGCCGGTCACGTAGAGCGTGCGCTGGCCGGCCTGGGCGGTGCGGGCGGCGACCTCGAGCAGCAGGGTGGACTTGCCGACGCCGGGCTCGCCCGCGAGCAGCACCGCCGCGCCGGGCACCATGCCGCCGCCGAGCACCCGGTCCAGCTCGGCGACGCCGGAGGACGTGTGCGCCGCCCGGTCCGCCGACACCGTGCCGATGGGCACTGCCGGGGAGGTCACGGCCGCCGCCGGCGTACGACCCCCGGGGCCTGCGGCTGCCGAGGACGCCTCGGCCACTGATCCCCAGGCCTGGCACTCGCCGCAGCGACCCACCCACTTGCCGGTGCTCCAGCCGCACTCCGCGCAGCGGAACACGGAACGGGGAGCCTTCGCGGATGCCATGCGGCCAACGGTAGGCGGAGCCACCGACGGTGATCGTCCGACGTGCCGAAGCGTCGGGGGCCACTGGTTGAATCGGCCCACCATGAACGATTACTGCCACTTGTGCGATGCCGACCCTTGCTACTGCGGCCAGAACGGCACCGTCGCGGCGAGCCCGTCGCGATCCGCGACGTCCCGCAGCGGCCCGCGTGGCATCGACGAGCCGATGCGTGACTTCGTCCTGAGCGGCTACGAGTCCGGCGTGCACGAGGACTGGAACGGCTGGTTCGTCAGGCTCCTGGAGAAATTCGGGCCCGACCGCACCGCCGTCCGCAACGCCTGGAACCGGGTGAGCAACCAGCTCGGCCGGGAGTGGCGACTCATCGCGCCCGAGGGAGAGCCGATGATGCATCCCTCGCACTACCCGCACATGCAGCACCTCTCCGTGCCCGAGACGATCGTCGAGGTCGAGCGGCTCATCGCGTCAGGAGCGTGGAAGGTCGGTGATCCGGGTCTGCGCATGTGGCAGGTCGCGACACGCCTGCCCAGCGTCGTCTACATCAGCGTGTACGACGCTCTTCACGAGCTGAACCGGCGTCAGCACCTGGTCACCACCACCGCGCCGAGCGGCAAGCCGAGTCAGTTCTGGTACGTGCGGGCCGACTGATCGCGGGCGGGGTGCCCTGCCCTGCGGGCGCGGCGGTTGGCGATGTGGCGGTGGCCAGGGTGAACGCGGCTACCTCAGGCTGACGTTCGCCAGGTAGTCCGAGTGCCCATGCACCTTCGTCGTGACGTTGTGGTCCTTGATGTTCGGCCATTTCGAGGTGAAACCGCTGTGGCCGACGGCGGACGATCCGAGCTGGGCGGTCGAGTAGAGCCACTTCAGGACGTGGTCGTCGGTCGAGTGGTAGTTGCGCACCATGCCGCGCACCGCGCGGTGCAGCGACTGCCAATCCGCCTTGGTGTTGACGGCCGCTCCGAAGAGATGCATCTCCTCGATCTTCGGTGCGGTGCCTGTCCGCGTGCCCAGTGCCTGAGCAGCGTTCACCATCACTCGGCCACCCAAGCTGTGGCCCATCAAGATGTACGGCCCCTCATCGGCGCGAGCGATCAGATCGGCGAGGATCGCTCCCGTCATCGTGGCGCGGTTCACCGCGACCGACCAGGGGTTCACGGCGATGTCCCGGGCACCGAGAACCCAACCGAGACCCGGGATCCCCGCCTTCTTCGATGCGCCCTTCGCGAGCTTGACCACTGCCATCCTGGCGCCCTGCTTGCCGAGGCCATGAGCGGCGAGCACCCCCAGGCCGACGAGCTCCTTGGCGCCCCAGTGGACTCGGTACACGGGCGATTCTGGGTACTTCTGGTCGATCGTCTTCTTCCAGCCGGCCCAGCCGTCCTGGCCCTCGGTGAGGAAGCCGGTCGCGAACACCACGGCCGGGCCGTGCCCCTCCCGGAGCTTCTCGATCCTGAACGACTTGTCCGCTCCGACGTACGCCGTCGTCGCCGTTGCCCCGAGGATGCCTCCGAGTGCGGTGCCCGTCGCCGTCACGACGACCGTGCCGCCGAGCATCCCGAACCCTCCTGCGGCAACTGATCCGCCGCCCAACGCGGCCAGCCCAGCACTTCCGGCAGCCGCGCCCTGCAGACCGAGCACCGTCGTCCCGATCGCGCCGCCGATGGCCGGCGCAGCCATCAGCGCGAGTGGGCCGAGGACGGCCGCCGCGCCGACGACACCGCCTGCCACGAGCGTGACGCGCGAGGCGTTGACGTGGTCGAAGTCGAGCCAGTCGGCTGCTTCAGCCAGGGTCGGGATGTGGGCGTTGAGCTTCTCGAACGAGGGGATCTCGTGCCGGTGCGGCGCGCAGTAGTCCACGGGCCGTCCCGGCAGCTCCAGCGCGAAGTTCTTGCACCGGGGCACAGGGCACTCCACCGTCGGCGTCCCGCAATGGCTGCAGAGGAACTCCTGGAGCACTCGGACGCCGCGCCTCCGGCGGTGCATCGTGAACTCGAAGCAGCCCGAGCACCAGCCTTGCTCCGTCACGTCCGACAGCTGGCCGATGCGCGTGGCGACGCGTCGGGCCAGCTTGGCCTTGGCGGCCGACTCCTTGCGGTGACTCTCCCGCTTCTCCGGGGAGGAGGTCCGACGAGCGGCGAGCTCGTTGTCGGCATAGCCGACGAAGCTCCCGACGAGCGCGGCGTTCCCGATGTAGTCGTCATGACCACTGATCACCGCTCCCTCGCCGGACTCGACGGCTTCGACGACCGTGACGCCGTCGACCTCCAGCTGTGCCTCGTACCCGGTCCTGCGGCCGGTGTAGCGCAACTCGATCACTGCTGACCTCCATGGGTCTCGCTCACACAGCCTTCGGCGCGAGCACGGAAGGAGCCTAGGTTCGCAACATTCAGACCGATGTCGAACCAGGCATTCTCATCAGGGCCGCTCCGCGGCGGCGGTCCGGTAGAGGGCCCGAGCCGTGTCGTCGCCGTACTGCGACCACAGGATCTCGGCCGCGAGATGGGCGTAGCCGGCAACGGCCGAGCGCTCGTCGAGATCCTCGACGTCGTCACCCGCGAAGGGCGCGCCACCGTCCCACCTCTCCGCGCTGGTGAAGTTCTCGTTCTCCAGCGCCACGGCGTAGCCGTCGTACCAGGTCAGCCAGCCGAGCGACGGGCTGGACGACCCGGGGCTCGTGTCGGCTGCGTTCTCGCTGATGTCGAATCGCACGGTCGCCGAGGTCGGCGACGTGTGCTCGAACCGGAAGGTGAACGGCATGCCGTTCCACACGACGCTCACCTGCGCCCTCTCCGCGCCCTTGTCGTAGGCGCCCTCCCACCAGCCGGACTCGCCGTAGGCGATGGTCGATGAGCAGGTCATGGCTGCACTCCTTCGGGTTGATCGATCATGGTGACGAGTCGTGCTGTTGCGTGCTGGAGCTGGTCCATCCGGGCCGCGACGACGTCGCGGCGGATCTCGAGCATCACGCCACGGACGTGCCTGTTGGTGCCGTACTGCTCGAGCGGCACGTAGCAGCCAGCGAACGGTGAGTCGAGGCCGATCCCACCGACCGCGCTCATCGCCTCGACCGCCGCGAGCCGGAGGTGAGCGGGGGTGTGGAAGCTGTCCGTTCCGATGCAGATCTCCGGGCGCGGGCCGCTTCCGTGGAGCTCGTAGGGGAGCGCAGTCTGCGGGTACGAGTGGACGTCGACGACCGTCACGTCCCCTGCTGCTTCGAGCCGATCGCGCACGAGCTCGGCCAGTGCGTCGGCGTACGGCGTGAAGTAGCGGTCGATCAGGTCCTGCCGCTGACCCTGCGACGGCTCGCGGAGGATGCGCAGGTCGGTCGTGCGCTCGTAGACCGCTCCCATGCCGACGGCGTTCATCTCCTCACGCTCGTCGGGGAACCGCTCCGGGTCGACGACGAGACGCGACGTGCGGTTGACGAAGATCCACGGCCGTACGGACACGAGCTCGGCCGCGCCGAGTGCCACCCGGTCGGTGTCCGCGTCGGTGATGGCGCTCAGCTCCGCAGACAGCTCGTGGTCGTTCAACAGGATGTCGGCGCGGACGTCGCCGGGGATGTGCGTCGACGAGTGGGGAACATGCAGGACGACCCGCGATGACGCATCTCCCGGGATCACCTCGAACGTCCTCACGCGTCACGCACCCTTCGGTCGGCGGCGAAGCCGCGGTCGTTGCTCTCGTCCTTTGTCCTGCACAGTGCTCTTCTACAGCAGACGTCCGACGTGAAGGCGACACGAAGCCGTCGCCGAAGCGCCGTAAGGCTTCCGTAAGCCGCACCCCCTGTCGGTACGACGCCCGTGCGGCCAGCATGGGGACATGACCGACGCCCACGACTTCACCGGCCTCCGCGCCGTCTTCGTCAACTGCACCCTCAAGCGCTCGCCCGAGCCCAGCCACACCCAGGGCCTCGTCGACGCGAGCGCCGGCATCATGCGCAAGCACGGTGTCGAGGTCGAGGAGATCCGGCTCATCGACCACGACGTCGCGACCGGCGTCTACCCCGACATGACCGAGCACGGCTGGGCCAGCGACGAGTGGCCCGAGCTGGGGAAGCGGATCCTGGACGCCGACATCCTGGTCGCGGCGGGGCCGATCTGGCTCGGCGACAACTCCAGCCAGATGAAGGTCCTCATCGAACGGCTCTACTCGCTGTCGGGGATGCTCAACGACAAGGGGCAGTACCTCTACTACGGGCGCGTGGCCGGCTGCCTGATCACCGGCAACGAGGACGGCATCAAGCACTGCGCGCAGAACATCCTCTACAGCCTGCAGCACGTCGGCTACACGATCCCGCCGAACGCCGACGCCGGCTGGATCGGCGAGGCAGGGCCGGGGCCGTCGTACCTCGATGCGGGTAGTGGCGGGCCGGAGAACGACTTCACCAACCGCAACACCACCTTCATGACCTGGAACCTGATGCACCTGGCGAAGCTGCTCAAGGACGCGGGCGGGGTGCCGGCGTACGGGAACCAGCGCTCGGAGTGGAACGCGGGCACCCGCTTCGACTTCGAGAACCCCGAGTACCGCTGAGGACCCCTTCCGCGGCTTGGCTCCGCGCGCCACGATGGAGGAATGGCTGAGTCAGCGGGAGACAGCGTCGAAGAGATCGTCATCGTCGGAGGCGGGCTCGCCGCGGCCAAGGCCGTCGAGACCCTCCGGGACGAGGGGTACGCCGGCGGGGTGACCGTCGTGAGCGGTGAGGCGGAGCCGCCGTACGAGCGACCACAGCTGTCCAAGGACTTCCTCAAGGGCGACAAGGACTTCGCGGTCCTCCACGACCCCCAGTGGTACGCCGACCGCGACGTCGCGCTGCGCAGCGGTGTCCGCGCGACCCGGCTCGACCTCGGGGCCGGCACGGTGCACCTCGAGGACGCGACCGACCTGCGCTTCGACCGGCTGCTGCTGGCCACCGGCGCATCGCCGCGCCGCATCGACCTGCCCGGCGCCGACCATGCCGTCACCCTGCGCACCATCGAGGACGCCCGCCGGATCCAGTCGGCACTGGAGCCGGGGCGGACCGTCGCGCTCATCGGCGGCGGCTGGATCGGGCTCGAGGTCGCCGCGGCGGCCCGCGCTCGGGGTGCCGACGTCGTGGTCCTCGAGGCCGGCCCGCTGCCGCTCGGCAACGTGCTCGGCCCGGACCTGGCGCGCCACCTGGTCGAGCTCCACCGATCCAAGGGCGTCGACCTCCGCACCGAGGTGCACGTCGAGTCGATCGAGCCGGACGGGGTCGTCACCTCGGACGGGAGGGTCGACGCGGACCTGGTCGTGATGGCCGTGGGCGCGGTCCCGGAGACCGCCCTGGCCGAGGCGGCCGGCCTGGCTGTGGACAACGGCGTCGTGGTCGACCAGCACCTGCGCACGAGCGACCCGCGGGTCTTCGCCGCCGGCGACGTGGCCAAGGCGGAGAGCTCGCTGTTCGGCCCGCTCCGGGTGGAGCACTGGGACAACGCGATCCGGCAGGGCCGGCTGGCCGCGCGGACGATGCTCGGCCGGGAGGGGGAGTACGACTGGGCGCCGTACTTCTACACCGACCAGTTCGACTTCTCCATGGAGTACGTCGGCCACGGCGCCCCCGACGACGAGGTGGTGGTGCGCGGGGACCTCGCGGGCAACGAGTTCATCGCCTACTGGCTGCGCAACGGCACTCTGACCGCCGGCATGAACGTCGGGATATGGGACGTCAACGACAAGCTGCGGTCGATGGTCGGGACGCGGGTGGATCCCGAGGACCTCACTGACCTGCGCTGAGGCCGCTGATCAGAACCGCTTCCACCACAGGTTGACCGCGTAGTCGACCTCGAGACCCTCGTGGTGCCGCAGCACCTGCTCGGCGGTCTCCGGGTTCAGCTCGATCCGCACGACCTCCTCGAGGTCGGCCCGGCTCTCGAAGCGCCACCCCATGTCCACGCGCTCCAGCGTCCACCCGTGCGTCGTCCAGAACCGCTCGATCGTGTCCGGCGGGTCGAGGTGCGGGTAGCCGCGGCGGAACCAGGCGCCGAAGGTCGAGCGGGAGCCGTCGTTGTCGATGACCATGGCGGTCCCGCCGGGCCGGACGACCCGCGCGAGCTCCGCGAGTCCCGGCTCGCAGCCGGGCCCGAAGAAGTACGCCCAGCGAATGTGGACAGTGTCAACACTGTGGTCGGGCAGCGGGATCTGCTGGGCCGTGCCCACGCGCAGCGTGATGTTGCCGAGGTCGCGGGTACGACGCCCGGCCAGCCGCAGCAGGCCCGTGTGGGGCTCGACGCCGACGACGTGGTCGGCGGTCTCGGCGAACCGCGGCAGGTGGAAGCCGGTCCCGCAGCCGAGGTCGAGGACGACCCGGTCCCGCCAGTCGGCGCACGCCTCCATGGCGCGCCACAGCCGGCCGTCCGGGTCGGCGGCGCGGTTCTCGATCTCGTAGCTCGCCGTGTGCCGCCAGATGTTGGGGCTCGCGATCGCGCCGCGGGCGATCCCGGAGGTGCTCAGATGCGGACCAGGCCGTTGGGCGTGAGCACCTGGGCGGCGAGCAGCCCCGGCGTGCCGTGCGGGGCGACCCACTCGACCTTGACGTCCTCGAGCGGCGCCTCGACGGTCTCGCCGAGCCACTCGCTGACCCGCTGCGGGTCGCCGGCGATCTCCAGGGCGACCAGGCTGGCCTCGCCGTCGGAGTCGGCCGACGGGTGCAGCGCGCGGTCGGACTCCCACTGGATGAAGAACGGAAGCTGCGGGTCGGCGATCAGGCCGTTGACGCCGATCTGCTGCCAGCGCAGCTCGGTGCCGTCGGGCCGGTGCCGGCTGCCCTGCGCCGCGCTGCGGCCGAGCCGCTGCTCGACCACGGTGATGTCGGGAACGGCGACGACCCAGCCGAGCCACCCGCCACCGGCTGCCGAGCGAGCCTTGACGGCCTGACCGAACGGTGCCTTGTCCGAGGCCGGGTGGTCCAGCGCCTCGACGACCTCGAGGTAGGTGCCGTTGCTCATCGGCAGGATCCGGTTGCGGGTGCCGAAGCGGGGGTGCACGCCCCCCTCGCCGAACTCCACACCGAGAGCCGCGCCGAGCCGCTCGGCGGTGCTGTCGAGACCATCGGGGCCGGCGGCGTAGGAGAGGTGATCCAGGCGCATGTCGGTATTGTTCTCCGGCCCGCGCGGCCGGTGTCGCCCGGGGTCAGGATCTCTTGATGTCGAGGTACCTAGCGAGGGTCGGCGGGGTGCAGGGCCAGGGCCGACCGCGACCGCAGGTGCGCCTCGCAGTGCGCCACCAGCTCGTCGTACGCCGCCTGTCCCATCAGCGCGACCAGCTCGGCCTCGTTGGTCACGTAGACCGGCTCGACGCCGACGTGCGCCTCGGTGTTGCCCGAGCAGTACCAGTCCAGATCGTGCCCGCCGGCACCCCAGCCCCGCCGGTCGTACTCGCCGATCGAGACCTCGGTGTACGTCGTGCCGTCGGTGAGCTCGACGTTGCGGAACGTGCGCCGGATGGGCAGCTGCCAGCACACGTCCGGCTTGGTCTCCAGCGGGTTGCGGCCCTGCTCGAGCGCGAGCAGGTGCAGGGCGCAGCCGGCCCCGCTGGCGAAGTCGCCGCGGTTGTGGAAGACGCACGCCCGCTGGCCACCCACCTCGTGGGCGCGGGTCTTGCGCTCGCCGTCCTCGTCCTTCTCCACCCAGTCGCGTCGCTTGACCGCCCGTCCGGGGTGGAACTGCCACTGCTCGGGGGTGAGCTGGTCGACGAAGCCCGCGACGCGCTCCTCGTCCTCCTTGCCGGAGAAGTGCGCGCCCAGCGTGCAGCAGCCGACATCGGGGGAGTCGGCGTAGATGCCCTGGCAGCCGCTGCCGAAGATGCAGGTGAACGACGACGTGAGCCAGGTCAGGTCGCAGCGGAGACGTTCGGTGGCGTCATCGGGGTTGACGAATTCCACGAACGCACGGGGGAAATCCAGGGCGACCTCGGGCACCGCGCAACTGTAGTGCCCCGGGCACGACACAGGCCCCGTACCGGCCGGAGCCGGGACGGGGCCTGCTTGGTCAGGATCGGGTCAGGACCCGATCAGGGACCGAAGGTGGGGTCCGGGACCCACTTGCCCACCGAGAGGTGGATGCCGTAGTAGTTCGCCAGCGTCACCGTTCCCGGCGAGCACGGGCTCGCGGTGCAGGTCTTCTTGAAGGTGAACTTCCCCGGGGACGGGTTGCCCGACGGCGGGGTCGCGTAGCCCTGGATGTGGACGTTGGCACCCGCCGACGCCGGAGCGAAGACGAACCCATTGGCGAGCGTGATCCGCACGGCACCGGCCGCGCTGATGCTGACGGTGCCCGCGGCCTTGGTCTGGCCGGCGTACAGGTTCCAGGTGCCCGACGGGCCCTTGACGTACGTCGCCCAGTTGCCGCTGGTCATGCCGTTGTACTTGCCGGTCTTCGCGGCCGTGGCTGCCCAGGCGGTGTCGCCCTGGAACACGACGCACTGACGGTGGACGGTGGTGGACGCGCTGGCCGACTGCCCGGTCGAGAGCGAGGCGTTGTTGGTCACGACCGCGTCGCCGCACGGCGAGCCCGCGTAGGTGAAGCTCTCCGCGAACGACTGGTCATAGCTGGCCGGCGCGGTCAGCGGGACGCTCAGGCCGAGGCGCGCGTCGGTCAGGACCGTGTCGGCGCCGTAGGTGTTGGTCGGCGTCGAGGACCAGTCGACCGAGTCGGTGTCGCTGTAGGCGTCGACGTCGGTGGTCGCGGTCGCAGTGATCGGCCCGGCGAGCTGGGTGCTCGCGCTGTAGGTGCAGTCGACCTCGGCACCCTTGGCGATGGCGGCACTGGCGGACCCGCCGCCGCAGTCGACGTTGGTGATGCTCGGGTCGGACAGCGTCAGCGTGAAGTCGGTGTCGTTGTCGCCGTCGTTGGTGACCGCGACCATGCCGTGGACCGCGTAGTTGTCGTCGGCCGAGGTGGCCGAGGCCTGCAGGTGCCAGTTGACGGTTCCGGACTGCGGGCCGTCGGTGGAGTTCGCGTAGAGGTAGACGTCGGGGTCGTCCACGCTCTTGCTGAGCGACCAGGTGTAGGTGCGGTCCCAGCTCGTGGTGATCGTCTGGGCGACGGTCAGGTGCTCGACGTCGACGTGACCGGGGCAGATGTTCGCGTCGCTCGGGTCGTCGGACAGCGCCGGGATGTCGTGGCGCCCGTCGGAGGACATGTGCTTCCAGTAGACGATGCTGGTGTCGCCGGCCTCGTAGAGGGCCAGCAGGTCGGCGTCGATGTGGCTGTCGGACTTGTCCGGCGGGATCAGGTTCCAGCCGTTGCCGAGCTCGCCGGCCCCGTTGACCGGGTGGCAGACGTACTCGGCGACGTGGCCGCCGGTGTCGGCGGTGGCGTGCGGAGCGAGGGCGACACCCGAGATCGCCGCGGTGGCGGCGAGGGCAAGGGCGGCGCCGATGCGCGTACGGCGGTGGTCCCGCCTGCGGTGCAGTGGCTTGGGCATGACACGGAGTCCTTACCTGGGAGCTGGGGAGCTGGGTAGTGGCGGGGTGGGAGCACCCCACCGAGCAGCCAACGTGAGCCCGCACGATGCGGCAGCGGTTCGGCGGGATCCAGCGGATCCGAGGGATGGATCCGGGTCATCGGACTAGACCGGTCGGGCCTCGGGCCGCCCGTCGAGCGGGTAGTTTGGGTGCCATGCGGCTGGGCGTGCTCGACATCGGTTCGAACACCGGACATCTCCTGGTGGTCGATGCGCACGACGGAGCGGCGCCGCTCCCGGCGTACTCCTACAAGCAGCCGCTGCGGCTCGCCGAGCACCTCGACGCCGACGGCAACGTGTCGCAGACGGGCATCGACGCCCTCGCGTCGTTCACCGCGGAGGCCCTGGTCGTCGCCGAGGAGCGCGGCTGCGAGGACATGCTGAGCTTCGCGACCTCCGCCGTCCGCGACGCGGGCAACTCCGAGGACGTCCTCCGCCATGTCAAGGACCGCACCGGGGTGGCGATCTCGGTGCTGTCGGGGGAGGACGAGGCCCGCCTCACCTTCTTGGCGGTACGCCGGTGGTTCGGCTGGTCCGCGGGACGGCTCATCGTCTTCGACATCGGCGGCGGCTCCCTCGAGATCGCGGCCGGCAGCGACGAGCGGCCCGACGTGGCCCAGTCGCTCCCGCTGGGCGCGGCCCGGCTCGCGACGCGCTACTTCGGTGCCGGGGGTGAGGGGACGCTCGACGAGGACGCGCTGCGCGGGATCCGCCGGCAGATCCGCGCCGACATCGCCAAGGACGCCGGCCAGGTCCTCCGCGCGGGCAGCACGCACCGCGCGGCCGCGACCTCGAAGACCTTCCGCTCGCTGGCCCGGATCTGCGGAGCGGCGCCGTCGGCGGACGGCCCGCTGACGCCGCGGTCGTTGCCGCTCGACGGGCTGCGCCAGTGGATCCCCAAGCTGATCGAGATGACGCCCGCCGAGCTCGCGGACCTGCCCGGGGTCTCGCCGAGCCGCACCCACCAGATCGTCCCGGGTGCGCTGGTGGCCGAGGCGTGCATGGACATCTTCGACGAGGACCGCCTCGAGATCTGCCCGTGGGCGCTGCGCGAGGGCGTGATCCTCGAGACCATCGACAAGCTGAGCGTCGCCGACGAGGTGTGAGCCGGGCATGAGTCAGGCCACGAGTGACATCCAGGTGGGGCTGTCCACCGTGTCGGTCTACCCCGAGTCGACCGCGCACGGCTTCGCGTACGCCGCCCACCTCGGCTACGACTCGGTCGAGGTGATGGTCGGGATCGACGCGCTCTCCCAGCAGACGACGGCGCTCCAGCAGCTGTCCGACCACCACGAGATCCCGATCAGCGCGGTCCACGCGCCGTGCCTGCTGTTCACGCAGCGGGTCTGGGGGATCGAGCCGTGGGGCAAGCTGCAGCGCTCCGCCGAGATGGCCCGCGACGTCGGTGCCGACGTGGTCGTCGTGCACCCGCCGTTCCGCTGGCAGAAGGAGTACGCCGCCGACTTCGTCAACGGGATCGCGGCGCTGGAGGAGTCGACCGGCATCGCGTTCGCGGTCGAGAACATGTACCCGTGGCGCGCGTCGCGGCGGCAGATGCCGATGTACCTGCCCGGCACCGACCCGTCCGAGGAGCCCTACGCCAACGCCACCATCGACCTGTCCCACGCGGCGATCGCGGGCGACGACGTCATCGCGATGGCACAGCGCCTGGGGCCTCGGCTGCGGCACATCCACCTCACCGACGGCACCGGCAACGCTCGCGACGAGCACCTGGTGCCGGGCCGCGGCGAGATGGGCGCGGGCGCGTTCCTCGAGCACCTGGTGACGAGCGGGTTCGCGGGCGAGGTGATCGTCGAGATCAACACGCGCCGCTGCCCGACCGTCGATGAGCGGACGGCCGACCTGGCGGAGTCGCTGGCGTTCGCCCGCGCGCACCTGGCCGTCCGGGCCCGGCCGTGAGCGCGCCTCCCGTCGAGGTCGCCGGGCTGCGGGTCGTCCGCGGCGGTACGACGGTGCTCGACGGGCTCGACCTCACCGTCGAGGCGGGGGTGACCGGACTGCTCGGACCGTCGGGCTGCGGCAAGTCCACCCTGCTGCGCGCGATCGTCGGCGTGCAACGGGTGGCGGGCGGCTCGGTCAGCGTGCTCGGGGCCCCGGCCGGGTCGGCGTCGCTGCGCACCCGGGTCGGCTACCTCACCCAGTCCTCCAGCGTGTACGACGACCTGTCGGTCACCGAGAACCTCCGCTTCTTCGCGCGGGTGCTCGGGCGCCCGTCGCGCGTGGTCGACGAGACGATCGAGCTGGTCGACCTCGGCCGGCACCGCGACCAGGTGGTGGGTCGGCTCAGCGGCGGGCAGCGCTCGCGCGTGGGTCTGGCCGCGGCGTTGCTCGGTGACCCCGAGCTGTTGGTCCTGGACGAGCCCACGGTCGGCCTCGACCCGGTCCTGCGGCGCGACCTGTGGGCGGTGTTCCACCGACTGGCCGACGACGGCAAGGTGCTGCTGATCTCCAGCCACGTGATGGACGAGGCGGACCGCTGCGACCGGCTGCTGCTGATGCGCGAGGGCCGGATCATCGCCCACGACACCCCTGCCGCGGTGAAGGCCGCAGCCGGCGTGGAGACGGTCGAGGAGGCGTTCCTGGCCCTCGTCGAAGGGGTCGAGGGATCCGGGGGAGGCGCGCGATGACGCCCCGGATCACCGCCGCGATCACGGCCCGCGTGCTGCGCCAGCTGACCCGCGACCGTCGTACCCTCGCGATCCTGCTGGTCCTGCCGTGCCTGCTGCAGACGCTGCTGTGGTGGATCTTCCAGAACTCCTCGTTCGTCTTCGACCGGGTCGGGCCGGCCCTGCTGGCGATCTTCCCGTTCTTCGTGATGTTCCTGGTGACCAGCGTGACGACCCTGCGCGAGCGCGCGAGCGGCACGCTGGAGCGGCTGTTCACGCTGCCGATGGGCAAGCTGGACTTCCTGCTGGGCTACGCACTGGCCTTCGGGCTGGTCGCGATGCTGCAGGCGGTCCTGGCCGTCGGGGTGGCCGTCGGGCTGCTCGGCATGGACGTCGGCGGTCCGATCGTCCTGCTCGGGGTGGTCGGGGTCGCCGACGCGGTGCTCGGCACCGCGCTGGGGCTCTTCGTCTCCGCGTTCGCCCGCACGGAGTTCCAGGCGGTGCAGTTCCTGCCGGCGGTGGTGGTGCCGCAGATCCTGCTCTGCGGGCTGCTCGCCCCGCGCTCGGCGATGCCCGACGTGCTGCACGCCGTCTCGGACGTGATGCCGCTGACCTACGCGGTCGATGCGATGTCGCGCCTCGCGGCGGGCGACGCCCTGGGCGGTGTGTGGCGCGACCTCGGTGTCGTGGTCGGCTTCGCCCTGGCCGCGCTCGCCCTCGGGGCCGCGACCCTGCGCCGGCGTACCGAGTAGCGCGGGTAGGTTGCGGGCCATGACGCAGATTGCTCTGATCGGTGCCGGGATGATGGGCGAGGCGCTGCTCGCCGGCCTGCTGGGCGCGGGCCGCGCGGCCGACTCGGTCCTGGTGGGGGAGAAGCGCGCCGAGCGCGCCGCCGAGCTCACCGAGCGGTACGGCGTCCGGGTGCTCGACAACATCGGTGCCGCCGAGGCCGACACGGTCCTGCTCGTCGTCAAGCCCCAGGACGTCGCCGGGGTCCTCGAGGAGATCTCGCCGTCGCTGCGGGCCGGCCAGCTCGTCGTCTCCCTGGCGGCCGGCATCACCATCGCCGCGATCGAGGCGCTCGTGCCGGAGGGCGTCGCCGTGGTCCGGGTCATGCCGAACACGCCCGCGCTCGTGGGCCAGGGCATGGCGGCGCTCTCGCCGGGCACGCACTGCACCGACGCCCAGCTGGCCGTGGCCATCGAGCTGCTCTCGGCGGCCGGACGCGCCGTCGTGGTCCCCGAGAAGCAGCAGGACGCCGTCACCGCGGTCAGCGGATCCGGTCCGGCGTACGTCTTCCTGGTGGCCGAGGCGATGATCGAGGCGGGTGTCCACCTCGGCCTGCCGCGGGCGACGGCCCACGAGCTCGCCGTCCAGACCCTGCTCGGGGCCGCGACGATGCTCAGCGAGAGCGGCGAGCACCCGTCGGTGCTGCGCGAGAACGTCACGTCGCCGGCCGGCACCACCGCCGCCGCCCTCGGCCGGCTCGAGGCCCACGGCCTGCGCGCCGCCTTCCTGGACGCTCTCCGGGCCGCCCACGACCGCTCGGTCGAGCTCGGCAGCTGACCCGGGCGCAAGCAAGGGCGACGAGGAGGAAGTCGTCAGGCCCAGCGCAACGTCGCGAGATCCCGCACCCGCGTGACCTCGGAGCCGCCGCGCGCCCAGCCCTGCCGGTCCAGCAGTACGCCGGTCAGGCCGGCCCGCCGCGCGCCGAGCACGTCGTGGCGCAGGGAGTCGCCGACCATCAGGGTGCGGTCGGGGCGTACCCCGAGCGCGGCGCAGGCGGCGGCGTACGAGCGCGGGTCGGGCTTGGCCGCCGGCAGCTCGGAGGAGGCGAAGACCGGGACGTCGCGGCGCAGCAGCCCGGTCCGGCGCAGCTTCTCGGTCTGGATCGCGGCCTCGCCGTTGGTGAGGATCCCGACCCGCAGCCCGTCGGTCAACGCGCGCTCCAGCGTCGCCGCCGCGTCGCCGAACGCCCGCCAGGCGGACTGGTAGCAACCGAGGTAGCCCGCGAACACGTCGTCGGCCAGCGCGTCGTCGGCCAGGTCCCAGCTCGGCAGGAACTCCCGGATCCGCACCCGGCGCTGCTCGACGTGGGAGATCTCGCGGCGCTGGTAGCGCTCGTGGTGGCGCGCCTCCAGCGCGAACCAGCGCTCGACCAGCTCCTCGAGGTCGTTCGGTGTCTGGGCCAGCCCGAGCCCCGCCAGCCAGGACCGGACGCCCCGGTCGGCGGCTCCGCGGTGGTCGACCAGGGTGTCGTCGAGGTCGAACAGAACGCCCTCGAAACCGGTCATGGACGCAGTCTCCCAGCGACCGCCGACAGCGCAGCAGCGTGGGCGACCGCCGCGCCGCCCGATCCCCGGGTCAAGCCGACACGCCGCATCCCCAAAAGTTGCTCTGGTGAATCCCTTCCCCATCAGTCACATCAGGCCCTATTGTCACCAACAGGTCCGGTGATCACAGCTGGGGAAGGCTGTGACGGACACACCAGAAAGCGTGGTTTGCCATGGCTCCCTCGTCGCGCGAGCGCACCGAGTCCCTCCCGGACCCCAAGTTCCTGACGATCGCGGAGGTCGCATCGATGATGCGGGTCTCCAAGATGACCGTCTACCGCCTCGTGCACGACGGGACCATCCCGGCGCACCGGGTCGGCCGCTCGTTCCGCCTCACCGAGGACGACGTGAACGCCTACCTGGAGAAGTCCTTCTACAACGCGGGCTGACCCGGTCCCGGCGTACGGCCGTGACCTGTGTCCCATTCGTAACCGCTGATTCACCCACCTCGCCCCGCCCCCGATAGGCTGGTCCGGTCCTCCGGCGTCTGCCGTGGGCGACAGACGAGGTCGGATGGTCCGGTCGTTGGAGAGGTACACGTGGGTTCTGTCATCAAGAAGCGGCGCAAGCGCATGGCCAAGAAGAAGCACCGCAAGCTTCTGAAGAAGACGCGCGTCCAGCGCCGCAAGCTCGGTAAGTGACCGAGCTTCCGCCGGGAACGTCATGAGCGGCCGCACGGTCCTGATCACCGGGGTCTCCCGCGATCTCGGTCGTGCTTTCGCGCGTTCCCTGGCGGAGCACCCGGGCATCGCCCGGGTCGTCGGTGTCGATGTCACGCCGCCCCGCGGCGACCTCGGCGCCGCCTCGTTCGTCCGTGCTGACATCCGCAACCCGGTGATGGCCAAGATCATCGCCAAGGAGGATGTCGACACCGTCGTCCACATGAGCGTCATCGCCACCCCCGGCTCCGCCGGTGCGCGCGGCACGATGAAGGAGCTCAACGTCATCGGGACGATGCAGCTGCTGGCCGCCTGCCAGAAGTCCGAGCGGGTCCGGCAGGTGGTGGTCAAGTCCTCCACGACGGCGTACGGCGCCAGCAACCGCGATCCCGCCATGTTCACCGAGGACATGGAGCCGCGGAGTGCCGCACGCAGCGGCTACGCCAAGGACGTCGTCGACGTCGAGGGCTACGTCCGCGGCTTCGCCCGTCGCCGGCCCGATGTGGCGGTCACGATCCTGCGCTGCGCCAACGTCATCGGCCCGCAGGTGGTCAGCCCGCTGACGTCGTACCTGAAGCTGCCGGTCATCCCGACCGTGCTCGGCTTCGACCCCCGGTTGCAGTTCCTGCACCAGGCCGACCTGCTCGGCGTGCTGACCCACACCGTGGACAACCCCGCGCCCGGCACCTTCAACGTCGCCGGTGACGGCGTGCTGATGCTGTCCCAGGCGCTGCGCCGGATGCAGCGGCCGAGCGTGCCGCTGCCGTCCTTCGCCTTCGGCGGGGTCGGCTCGGCGCTGCGCTCGGCGCGGATGGCCGAGGTCTCGCCGGAGCTGTTGGCGCTGCTGACCTACGGCCGTGGCGTGGACACCACCCGGATGAAGGCCGAGCTCGGCTTCGAGCCGGCGTACACGACGGCGAGCAGCTTCGCGGAGTTCGCCGCCACCCTCAGCCCGACTGGTGGTCGGTCCCAGCGCGCCGTCGGGGCGCTGGCCGATCGCTTCCCCGTCCGACCCGCCGCCCCTGCGGGTCTGCTGACCCTCGCCGGAGGCGACGATGGCTGACGCCGAGATCATCCCGATCGGCACCCGCGGACGTCCCGGCCGCGGCACCGGCACGCGTCCGTCGGCGGCCGCGCGCGGCCTCGCCCAGCCCAAGCCCAAGCCGAAGACCAAGCCCTCGGCAGAGGACACCACGGCGGCCCAGCCGCCCACCGAGGACGTCATCCGCCTCCCCGAGGACGCGATCATCCCGCTTCCGACCGAGACGCCGACCCTGCTGCCGACCTCGCCGACCGCGCTGGGCCACGGCCTCGAGGTGGTCGATCGCGAGCCGTCCGGCGGCATTCCCGTCGGCGACTGGCTGATGGCCTTCCAGCACGCGGCCCGCGAGCTGTTCGGTGAGCAGTGGGAGCCGCAGCTGGCGCGCTTCCTGGCGTTCCTGCGCCGCCGCCTCACCGGTGAGTACGTCGTCGACGAGTACGGCTTCGACCCCGAGATCACCGAGCGCTTCCTGTTCGCGGCGCTGCGCCCGATCGCGCAGAAGTGGTTCCGGATCGAGGTCCGCGGGATCGAGAACATCCCGACCGCCGGTGGCGCCCTCGTGGTGTCCAACCACTCCGGCACCATCCCGGTCGACGGCCTGATGACGATGACCACCATCCACGACGAGACCGGCCGCTTCCTGCGACCGCTGGGTGCGGACCTGGTCTTCCGGCTGCCCTTCGTCGGCACGGTCGCCCGCAAGGGTGGCGCCACCCTGGCCTGCAGCGAGGACGCCGAGCGGATGCTGCGCGGCGGCGAGCTCGTCGGCGTCTGGCCGGAGGGCTTCAAGGGCATCGGCAAGCCGTACGCCGAGCGGTACAAGCTCCAGCGCTTCGGGCGCGGCGGCTTCGTGTCGGCGGCGGTCCGCACCGGCGTACCCATCGTGCCGCTGTCGGTCGTCGGCGCCGAGGAGATCTACCCGCTGGTCGGCAACATCCCGGCACTGGCGCGCGTCCTCGGCATGCCCTACATCCCGATCACCCCGCTGTTCCCGCTGCTCGGCCCGCTCGGCCTGGTGCCGCTGCCGTCGAAGTGGATCCTGGAGTTCGGCGAGCCGATCCGGACCGACACCTACGACGCGGGCTCCGCGGACGACCCGATGCTGACCTTCAACATCACCGACCAGGTCCGCGAGACCATCCAGCAGACGCTGTACACGCTGCTGCGCCAGCGCGAGTCCGTCTTCCGCTGAGCCGTGGGCCGGGGCGTCCGCGCCCCTGACCCAGGCCGCTCTCAGGTCCGCCACAGCCTCGACCCGTAGGCTCGCCACCCATGAGCTCCGACAAGACGCCTGACGCCGAGTCCCTCGCCGACCTGGTCGCGACCGCCGCCGAGAAGGCCGCGAAGACCGAGCGCCCCACTCCGACGGTGACCGTCCGGTCGGGCGACGACGCACCGACGGCGACGCGACGCCCGGGCAAGGCGGTCCTGATCGCCGCCGGTGTCGGCGTGGTCGCCGCGCTGGCCGGGGGCGGGGTGGGCTACGCGATCGGCCACGGCTCCGGCTCCACCAAGGCTGGCGACACCGCGACCCTGACCCTCCCGGGCACCCTGTCCGGCGGCTACCAGCGGTCGGCCACCGTCGACTCCAACATCAAGTCCGCCACCCAGTCCGCACAGGACACCCTGGGCGCCGGGACCGACATGGCGCTCTACACCAAGAGCAAGTCGCAGGTGCTCGTCGAGGCGACCCGGCTCCCGGGCAACGCGCTGCTGCAGGCCGGGATGACCTACGCGAAGGTCGGCGACACGATCTGTGCGTCGACCACGTCCACCAGCGGCACCGAGGCGATCTGCAGCCGCACCAGCGGCGACCTCACGGTGAAGGTCACCGCCTCGTCGTCCGACATCTCCTCCAAGTACGTCGACGAGGTGTTCGCCGCCCTGGCCTGAGCCGGACGCTGCCCGGCGCCGCGGCCGCCGCCCTCCGCGCGCGCCGAGGCTGACGTCAGCTCGTGCGGTGCGGGATGCACACGGCGTAGTGGTCGCCCCAGTTGAACACGCGGCGCGAGTGCGGGTAGTGGTAGAAGAAGTCGACGTGGGGGTACTTGTGCCCGCACGCCGTCCGGGCGAAGGTCGCCGCGGCCGTCGCGCTGGTCCAGGTCGACATGGCGATGGTGGCCGTCGCCCGGTAGCGGTGGGTCTTCGTGCACGGCACGTCGAAGTAGCCGGTGGTCCGCTTCTGGATGCACAGCGTCTCGCGATCCATCAGCCAGTTGCTCAGTCCCGAGGCCGACGGGAGGGGCTGCAGCGTCCGGCCGGCGCCGTGCAGCGCGACGTCGCAGCGCACCCAGCGGGCGCCGGCGCTCCACTGCGCCTCGGTCGGGACGAACACGAAGAGGCCGTACATGCTGCGCACGTAGTTGCGCCACCCGCCGACCGCTGCGGCCGCGGCGGGGTAGCAGCGGGAGAGGACCTGGTTCGCGGCCTCGGTGCGCACGGAGTCGGCGCGGACCGCGGCCACCTTCACCGTGATGGTGTCGTGCGGGCCGTCGCACGACACGGGGGCCTGCGGATCGGAGTAGGCGCCCGCCTGCTGGTAGGTCAGCTGGTGGCAGCTGCCCTCGGTCGGAGTGCTGGACGGCCCGGCGGTCGCGGTGGACGCTCCCGCGACCAGTGAGGCGGTGGCGCAGGCGAGTGTGGCGACGGCGGCGAGCGAGCGGATCGGGCGCATGGCCGGCAACATACGCCTGCTCGGCGGTCGGCGTGGCCGGTTCCCCGGTTAGGGTCTACCCATGCCGATCGCCACGCCTGAGAAGTACGCCGAGATGCTCGCTGCCGCGAAGAGCGGCGCCTACGCGTTCCCGGCCATCAACGTGTCCTCGTCCCAGACCCTGAACGCGGCCCTGAAGGGCTTCGCGGATGCGGGGTCGGACGGCATCATCCAGATCTCCACCGGCGGAGCGGAGTACCTCTCCGGCCCCGGCGTGAAGAACATGGTGACCGGGTCGGTCGCCTTCGCGGCGTACGCCGCCGAGGTGGCCAAGAGCTACCCGGTCAACATCGCGCTGCATACCGACCACTGCCCCAAGGACAAGCTCGACGGCTTCGTCCGTCCGCTCATCGACCTCTCCGCCGAGCGCGTCGCCCGCGGTGAGGCGCCGCTGTTCCAGAGCCACATGTGGGACGGCTCCGCCGTACCGCTCGACGAGAACCTGCAGATCGCCGAGGACCTCCTCGCGAAGTGCAAGGCCGCGCGGATCATCCTCGAGATCGAGGTCGGCGTCGTCGGCGGCGAGGAGGACGGCATCGTGGGGGCCATCGACGAGAAGCTCTACACGACCCCCGAGGACGCGCTCGCGACCGTCGCCGCCCTCGGCCTGGGCGAGCAGGGCACCTACCTGACCGCGCTCACCTTCGGCAACGTGCACGGCGTCTACAAGCCCGGCAACGTCAAGCTGCGCCCGGAGATCCTCAAGAACGCCCAGGACGCGATCGTCGCCAAGTACGGCGACGCCGCCGGCGCCAAGCCGCTCGACCTGGTCTTCCACGGCGGTTCGGGCTCGACCGAGGAGGAGATCGCGGCCGCGGTGTCCTACGGCGTGGTGAAGATGAACGTCGACACCGACACCCAGTACGCCTACACCCGCCCGGTCGCCGATCACATGCTGCGCAACTACGACGGCGTGCTGAAGATCGACGGCGAGGTCGGCGACAAGAAGACCTACGACCCGCGCGCATGGGGCAAGGCCGCCGAGGCCGGCATGTCCGCCCGGGTGGGCCAGGCCTGCGCCGACCTCAGCTCGGCGGGCAAGTCGATCGGCTGATGACCGACGCCGCCTCACCGACCGTCGGCGGTACGCCGCTGCAACGGGCCCCTCGCCTCTCCGAGCTGACCGGCCTCGACGTCTGGCTGAAGCGCGAGGACCTCACCCCGGTGCGGTCCTACAAGGTCCGCGGCGCGTTCAACGTCGTCTCCTCGCTCTCGGGCGAGGAGCGGGAGGCGGGTGTGGCCTGCGCGTCCGCGGGCAACCACGCCCAGGGTGTGGCCTTCGCGTGCGCGCGCGCCGGTGTGCGGGCGACGATCTTCCTGCCCGGCACCACGCCGCGCCAGAAGCGCGATCGCGTCGCGGCGCTCGGCGGCTCGTACGTCGACGTCGTCATCGCGGGGGAGACCTACGACGACTCGGTGGTCGCGGCGGCCGAGTTCGCGGCCGCGTCGGGCGCCACGGTGATCCCGGCGTTCGACCACCCCGGCGTGATCGAGGGCCAGGGCACCGTCACGGCTGAGATCCTCGACGAGCTCGGCGCCGCCGGCATCGGCCTCGACGCGCTGGTGGTCCCGGTGGGCGGAGCCGGGCTGCTCGCCGGCGCGGTCACACAGCTGCGCGAGCGCTCGCCGGGCACGATCGTGGTTGCGGCCGAGCCCGCAGGAGCCGCGTCGCTGGCCGCCGCTCTCGAGGCGGGCGGGCCGGTCGACCTCGACCAGGTCGACCAGTTCGTCGACGGTGCCGCAGTACGCCGCGTCGGCGACCTCACCTACGCCGCGGTCGCCGCCGCACGGGCGGAGATCGACGTACGTCCTGTCGGTGTCCCGGAGGGGCTGATCTGCGTCGAGATGCTCGACATGTACCAGTCCGACGGCATCATCGCCGAGCCTGCCGGGGCGCTCGCCGCGGCCGCCCTGCGGCTGCCCGGGATGGACCTGCCCCCGGGCTCGACGGTCGTCGCGGTCGTGTCGGGTGGCAACAACGACGTCTCCCGCTACGCCGACATCGTCGAGCGGGCCCTCGTCTACGAGGGGCTCAAGCACTACTTCCTCGTGGAGTTCCCGCAGGAGCCCGGCGCTTTGCGCCGCTTCCTCGACGAGGTGCTCGGACCCGACGACGACATCACCCTGTTCGAGTACACCAAGCGCAACAACCGGGAGACCGGCCCGGCGCTGGTGGGCATCGAGATGCAGCGCGCCTCCGACCTGGACGGCCTGCTGGCCCGGATGGAGGACTCGCGTCTGCGCGTCGAGCGGGTCGCCCCCGACAGCCCCCTGTTCGGCTTCATCCACTGACCCTGTGGAGAGCCGTTCGGGGCCGGCCCAGGGCCGACCCCGTCGAGCCCGCGGGACTCAGCGGCCGGCGTAGCCCACATGCTTGGGGCGCTCGTAGAACATCACGGCGACCAGCCCGATGGCGTACGCCGCGGCGGGCAGCCACATCGCCTCCCGCATCGCCTGGCTGAACAGGTCGGCGATGTGCGGGTCGGCGATCTTGCCGACGTGGGCCTCGTTCGCGCTGCCGCCGCCGGGGAGGTTCGCCGCCAGCCGGCTCGCGATGAGGACCGCGATGGCGGCGGAGCCGAGGACCGAGCCGACCTGTCGGGTGGCGTTGTAGACGCCGGCGCCGGCCCCGGCCAGGCGCATCGGCAGGTTCCGGTTGGCGGTGGCGGCGGTGGGCGCCCAGATGAAGGCGTTGCCGATGCCGATCAGCACCATCGGGATCGCGATCTCCCAGATCGCGGCCTCCGGGCGGATCTCGGCCATCAGGTAGAGGAAGCCGACCAGGCTGACGCCGAAGCCGATCCCGGTGACGATCCGCGGGTGCAGCGTGTCGGTGAGTCCGCCCACGAACCGGGCCAGGAAGATCGACATCACCGCCATCGGAAGCATCAGCAGCGCCGCCTGAGTGGGGGAGTCGCCGCGGACACCCTGGGCGTAGAACATCAGCGGGAAGCCGAACGCGGCGCCGATCGAGCCCATGCAGGTGATCGCCACGTTGGAGACCGAGAAGTTGCGGTCCTTGAACAGGCTCAGCGGCACGAGGGGCTCGGCCTTGTTGACGGCCTGCCAGAAGACGAACAGCCCGAGGGTGACCAGGCCGCCCACGATCATCGCGATGATCCAGCCCGCCCAGTGGTGCTGGTGGCCCTCCTGGATGCCGAAGCAGAGCAGGAACATCGCCGCGCCGGACAGCGCGACGCCCAGCCAGTCGAACTTGTGCGGGGAGGTCGGCAGCGCCGGCACCAGGCGCCAGGCCGCGACGAACGCGACCACGCCCACGGGGACGTTGACGATGAAGATCCACTCCCACCCGGCGAGATCGGTGAGCACACCGCCCGCGATCGGGCCGATGACCATCGCCACGCCGGCGGTCGCGCCCCAGACCGCCATCGCGGAGCCGCGCTTGGCCGGCGGGAAGATGCGGGTGATGATCGCCATCGTCTGCGGCGTCATCATGGAGGCCCCGAAGCCCTGCACGACGCGCGCGAGCACGAGGGCGCCGACCGTGGAGGTCAGGCCGCACCACAGCGAGGCGAGGGTGAAGACCGTCAGGCCGCCGAGGTACAGGTACTTCGAGCCGAACCGGTCGCCGAGGCGTCCGGTGATGAGCACAGGCACGGCGTAGGCCAGCATGTAGGCGCTCGTCACCCACAGGACGTCGGTCTCCGAGGCGTTCAGCTTGTCCATGATCGTGGGGGTCGCGACCGTCACGATCGTCATGTCGACCAGGATCATGAAGAACCCGATCACCAATGCCCACAGCGCCGGCCAGGGATCGGTCTCGGCGGTGGGTGCGGCCGGTGCCGCCGTCTCACTCTGGGTCACAAGTACCACTCAACACCCGACCACCGACATTCGTTCCCGATCACAACGATCTTCGGCGATCCGAGGGACGGTCAGACGGCGGGCGGCAGCGGCGCCACCCTCGGGTCGCCCGCGTCGGCGTGGTAGTCGCCCACCGACGTCGCGTCGGTGCCGTTCGACACCTTCAGCGCGTTCAGGACCACCGTCACGACGACCGTCACGACCACGTTGAGCACGAACGCGGTCATCGCGATGTAGCCCAGCTGCCCGATCCCCGGGATGTCGGCGAGCGAACCGCCGAAGTGGCCGCCGGTGGTCGGGCTGATGACGCGGTACGCCGCGATCGTGCCGTAGGTCATCGCCGCCGCCCAGCCCGCCAGCAGCGCCCATCGATGGAACCACCGCGTGTACAGGCTGAACACCACCGTCGGGAAGATCTGCAGGATCCAGATCCCGCCCAGCAGCTGGAAGTTCAGCGCGTTCTGCTTGTCCATCGTCAGCACGAAGACCAGGGCGAACGCCTTCACGATCAACGACATCAGCTTGGAGACCTTCGCCTCCTCCTGCGGCGACGCGTCGGGCTTGATCCACTCCTTGTAGATGTTGCGGCTGAACGTGTTCGCCGCCGCGATCGACATGATCGCCGCCGGCACCAGCGCGCCGATAGCGATGGCCGCGAACGCGATGCCCGTGAACCACGACGGGAACTGGTCCTCGAACAGCTGGGGGATGACCAGCTGCGGGTTGGGCTTGCCGTCCAGCCCGACCGGCTTGGTCCCGGCAGCGATCGCGACCCAGCCGAGCAGCGCGAGCAGGCCGAGGAGGAAGGAGTACGCCGGCAGGAGCGCCGCGTTGCGACGTACCGTGTTGCGGCTCTTCGATGAGAGCGACGCGGTGATCGAGTGCGGGTACATGAACAGCGCCAGCGCCGACCCGAGTGCCAGCGTCGCGTACGCCCAGTGCGTGCTGTCGACCGAGACGAAGGTGCCGGCGGGCTTGCCGGTGGCGGGGTTGACCGTGGCCATCTTGGTCTTCGCGGCATCGAAGATGTGGCCCCACCCGCCGACGTGGTGGGGCAGGTAGATCACGGCCACGATGATCACCAGGTAGATCAGGATGTCCTTGACGAACGCGATGACGGCCGGGGCCCGCAGGCCGCTGGTGTAGGTGTACGCCGCCAGCACGGCGAACGCGATCAGCAGCGGCAGGTCCTTGGCGAACCAGTTGCCGCCGCCACCCAGCCCGGCGACTTCGAGCACCGCCTGGATGCCGATCAGCTGCAGGGCGATGTAGGGCATCGTCGCGAGGAAGCCGGTCACCGCCACGGCGAGCGAGAGCGGCCTGGCGTCGTAGCGCCCGCGGACGAAGTCCGCGGTGGTGACGTAGCCGTGCCGGTGGCTGACCGACCACAGTCGCGCCATGAAGACGAAGACGATCGGGTAGAGAACGATCGTGTAGGGCACCGCGAAGAACCCGGCCACCCCGCCGAGCGCGAACATCGCGGCCGGCACGGCGACGAAGGTGTACGCCGTGTACAGGTCGCCGCCGAGCAGGAACCAGGTGATCACCGTGCCGAAGCTGCGCCCGCCGAGGCCCCACTCCTCGAGGCTGTCCAGCGAGGCGGCGCGCCGGAACCGGGTCGCCAGGAACCCGGCGACGGTGACGAGGGCGAACAAGACGATGAGCACCGCGAGGGCGGTGCCGTTGACGCCGGCGTCGGCGGTCAGCGGGATCATCGCTCATCGTCCTTGCGGCGGGCGGACAGGGTGAGCCGGTAGGCCGCATAGGTCATCGCCGAGCACAGGAACACCCAGAGGAACTGGTACCAGAAGAAGAACGGGAAGCCCCACAGGGACGGGCTGGTCTTCGCGTACGTCGGCACCGCCATCAGGGCGATCACCGGGAGGGCCAGCAGCACGCCCGCCAGGACGAGCTTGCGACGGTCGGCGTGCTGGGGCTGAGGTGTTCCGTTCCCGAGTGACATGGTGGGCAGGTTAGTACGCTGTGACCTGGGTCACGCACAGGTGGGCGTGCGCCGAGCGCTGTGCGGTCGGGTCCGGGCGCCGAACGGTCGCGCGCCACAATGGAGCCATGACCGGAATCGACCTGATGGCTGGCCCGCCGCCCACCCTCCTCCCGGAGGACCCCGCCGCGGAGGCACTCGCCGGCGCGACCGACGCTGCCGCCGTCGTCCGCCAGTTCCCGGCCTCCCCGCTGGCCTGGTCGGCGCTGGCCGCGCAGGCCGCGGTCCAGCACGCCGACCCGGTCACGATCTACGCCTACGCGCGGGTCGGCTACCACCGGTCGCTCGACGTGCTGCGCCGCAACGGCTGGAAGGGCCACGGGCCGGTCCCGTGGGAGCACGAGCCCAACCGCGGCTTCCTGACCTGCCTGGCGATGCTCGCCAAGACCGCCCGGGCGATCGGCGAGACCGACGAGTGGGAGAGGTGCTCGAACTTCCTGCGCGAGTCGAGCCCGACGGCGTACGACGAGCTGCTGGCCTGACCGGGCCGGACCGGCGTCAGGCCCCGCGCACCAGGGGCGGCCGGTAGCAGCGGTGCCGGTCGCGCCCGGCGCGCTTGGCGGCGTACAGCGCCTCGTCGGCGCGCACCAGGGCCGCCTGCTCGGTGCCCGCGCCCGTGGGGAGGTCGGCGAACAGCGCGACGCCGACCGAGGCGGTCACCAGGGCCGTGCCGGTCCTGCCGGCGGCGTCGCGGACCGCCGCGACGACGTCGAGGGCCAGTCGCTCGACCACGGCGCGGTCGCCCCGCGGAAGCACGACGGCGAACTCGTCGCCACCGATCCGGCTCACCGAGGCCGGTTCGACGACCGCCTGCACCAGCGACCGGGCGACGGCGACGAGCAGCCGGTCGCCGGCCTGGTGCCCGGCGGTGTCGTTCACCAGCTTGAAGTGGTCGACGTCGACGATCAGCAGCGCGCCACCCGGGTCCTCGGCCGGCAGGTGGCCGAGCGCGGAGCGCAGCTCGGCCTCGAACCAGCGGCGGTTCCAGATGCCGGTCAGCGGGTCGCGCTCGGCCAGCTGGCGGGCCCGCTGCTCGGCGGCCCGCAGCGCGTGCTCGGCGCGCACGCGGTCGACCTCCACCCGGTGGATCGACTGGGCGGTCACGGTCACCACCACGGCCAGCAGCACCATCATGCTGCCCGCGAAGGCGGCGGTGCCGAGGTTGATGTTGTGCTGCAGCACGGGGACCAGGCCCAGCGTGGGCGGGGCGAGGATGACCCACGGCAGGAGGCGTCGTACGACGGTGCCGGCCGGCCCGCGGTCCCACAGGTAGACCAGTGGCCGCCGGTCCGCGTGCAGTCCGGCGAGACCGATCGTGAGTGCTGCGATGCTCACGGCCGACGGCACGGACAGGCCCGGGCCCCCGTTGAGCGAGGCCAGCTCGGGCGCCTGGAACATCCAGCCGAGCTCGAGCACCAGTACCAGGCAGGCGTAAACGGCGGTGGCGACCGCGCCGAGCCGGGCGAGCGACGGCCGTCGTCCCGACAGCAGCCGCGCGAAGGCGAAGACGACCATGGCCGTCGCCGCCTGGCTCGAGGACCGACCAGGGTGGTCGGCGCCGAACGGGTCGTGCACCAGCAGCTGGTCGATGCCGAGCGAGTGACCGCTGATCCACTCGGTGAGGGTGAGCACACCGATCGCCAGGGGCACCAGGGCCAGCCACCGCTGCCCCGGTATCCGGCCGACCAGCGACAGGCCCGCGAAGGTGGACGCCAGTGCGGTGTTCGCCTTCATCGTGGGCAGCGCCGGGATCTCCGTCACGAGTGCCGAGAAGTGCCGCGTCCAGCCGACCAGCATGACCACGCCGATCAGGCACACCAGGCCGCCGGCGTACGTCGGAAGGCGGCGTACCCACTCCGGCGGCGGAGCGAAGCTCTGCGGAGAGATCCTCATGGCGCGCAGGGTCAGGCGCCGACGGTCTGCGGGGCCAGGGTCCGGGGGATCCGGGCGGCGTCCCCCAGCGGGACGCCCTTCCCGTAGCGGTATCCCTGGACCTGGTCGCAGCCGCGGCTGCGCAGGTACTCCTCCTGGGCCTCGGTCTCGACGCCCTCGGCGACCACGACCATGCCGAGCGCGTGCGCCATGCCGATGATGGCGTCGACGACGGCGGCGTCGTCGTCGACCGAGGCGATCGGTGCGACGAAGGACCGGTCGATCTTGATCTTGTCGATCGGGAAGCGGGTCAGGTAGGCGAGGCTGGAGTAGCCGCAGCCGAAGTCGTCGACGATCACCTCGACGCCGCGGGCGCGCAGGGCCTGCAGCGAGGCCACGGCGTCGCCGTTGTCCTCGAGCAGGATGCCCTCGGTGATCTCGATGCCCAGCTGCCACGGCTCCAGGCCGGAGTCCTCGAGGGCCGACGTCACCAGGTCCACCCAGCCGGCGCCGTGCAGCTGGCGCGGCGAGGCGTTGACGGCCAGCCGCAGCGGCATCTTGACCGCCCGCTGCAGCACGGCGATGTCGGCGCACGCGGTGCGCAGCACCCACTCGCCCAGCTCCAGGATCAGCCCGCTGTCCTCGGCGACCGGGATGAACCGGTCCGGGGACACGGTGCCGAGCTCGGCGCTGTGCCAGCGCGCGAGCGCCTCGAAGCCGATCAGCCGTCCCTCGGTCAGGTCGAACTGCGGCTGGTAGACGACCGCGAGCTCCCCGTGCGCCAGGGCGTTGCGCAGGGCACCGGACAGGGCCAGCTTCTCGTTGACCTCGTCGATCATCGCGACGTCGAACCAGGCCAGGCTGTCGCGGCCGGACGCCTTGGCGCGGTACATCGCCACGTCGGCGTGCCGCAGCAGCGTGGCCGGGCTGTCGCCGTCGCGGGGGAAGGTGGTGCCGCCGATGCTGGCGGTCACCACGACGTCGTACCCCTGCACCTGGATGGGGGCGAGCAGGGAGGCGAGCATGCCCGCGATCCGCTCGGACAGGTCGGTGCCGGGGGTCAGGTCGTCCATGACGATCGCGAACTCGTCGCCGCCGAGCCGCGCCACCATGTCCGCGCCGCGCACCCAGCCCCGGAGTCGCTCGGCGACCGCGAGGAGCAGCTCGTCGCCGATGTGGTGGCCGAGGGTGTCGTTGATCCGGTTGAAGTGGTCGAGGTCCAGCAGCAGCAGCGCGACCTCGGTGCCGTTGCGCTCGGCGCGCCGCATCGCGATGTCGAGCTGCTCGACCAGCTGGGTGCGGTTCGGCAGGTCGGTGAGCTGGTCGTGGTGCAGGACGTGGTCGGCGCGCTGGCGCGCCTCGATCCGCTGGGTGATGTCGAAGGCGACCACGAGGTAGCCGGTGGGCGTGCCGTCGTCGTCCTTGAGGACCACGACCTCCTCGCTCACCGGTACGACGGACCCGTCCTTGCGCCGGTAGGACCACTCGATCGAGGTCCCGATGTCGCGCAGCACGGGGACCTCGACCTCCTCGGACCGCCGCCGCTCGGCGTCGATCGCGGTCAGCGCGCTGCCGACGAGCTCCTCCTGGCGGTAGCCGACGAGCTCCTCCGCGGCCGGGTTGGCGGTGACGATGCGGCCCACCAGGTCGGTGGCGATCACCGACAGCGGCAGCGTGGCCAGGATGGTCCGCAGCTGCTGGGCCTGGCGTGCGGCGTCGACCTCGGCCTGGCCGCGGCGGCGCTCGGTGATGTCGATGATCGAGGCGAGGACGTGCGGCTGCTCGTCGATCGTGATCGGGTTCAGGCCGATCTCGATGGGCAGCTCGGTGCCGTCCTTGCGGACGCCGTACAGCTCGCGGCCCACCCCCATGCCGCGCCGGCTGGGGTGCACCAGGTAGTTCTCGCGGGCGTGCACGTGGGCGTCGCGGGCGCTCGCGGGGACGAGCGCGTCGACGTTCATCCGGAGCAGTTCGTCGCGGGTGTAGCCGAACGAGCGCTCCGCCTCGCTGTTGACGAGGACGATCCGACCGCCGCCGTCGACGAGGAGCATCGCGCTCGGCGATGCCTCGATCAGAAGGTGCATCTGGTCGTCGTGCACGTGTCCCCCAGGGTCGGCCTGCAAGAGGTCGTGGTCTCTCGGATCGCCGTCCATGGCACTTCCCGTCATCGGTGTCGGCTCGGCCGACTCTTCTATGCTGGACCCGGTGCGTCGCTCGGGGGCGCCGAACGGGTGGTCGTCGGGACTTCGTCCTGACAGGTCCGCCCGATCGCACACAAGCGAGTCGTTGTCCTCCAGCGATGGATGTTCCATCCGTACCTTCGGGCATGTGGAGGACAGCATGAGGGGATTGCAGCGGCTCGTCGGCGTGCTCATCGTCGGAGCGGCGGTGGGCGGCGCGGCGCTGTTGTGGTGGGCCGTGTCCGGCTCGGGCGACCGGTACGCCGGTCCGGCGCACTCCGGCGTGCTGCTCGGCACCTGGAACGTCCTCTACGACACCGAGGCGCCGGGTCCCGCGACCATCGGCGCCGCGATCGGCCTCGCCCTGATCTTCGCGGCCGCTGTCGCCACCATCGAGACCCGGATCGCGAACCGCGCGCGGCGCAGCGTCGACGGTGCGCACCTGCCGCTCTCGCCGCGCGTGGTGATGGCCGAGACCCGCGGTGTGTACGCCGGTCCGGTGACCCTCACCGTCCTCATCCCGGCGCACAACGAGGAGCGGGGCATCGGCCTCACGCTGGCCTCCCTCAAGGAGCAGTCGCACCCGCCGGACCGGATCATCGTCGTCGCCGACAACTGCACCGACGGCACCATCGCGGTCGCCGAGGCGGCCGGGGTCGAGGTCGTGGAGACGGTCGGCAACGACCGCAAGAAGGCCGGGGCGCTCAACCAGGTCCTGGCCCAGGTGCTGCCGCACCAGGGCGACAACGACCTGGTGATGGTGATGGACGCCGACACCGTCCTGGACCAGGGCTTCCTGGACAGTGCTGCCCGACGGATGACCGCCGACCGCGGCCTGATGGCCGTCGGCGCGCTGTTCTACGGCGAGGAGGGCTGCGGCCTGCTCGGGCAGTTCCAGCGCAACGAGTACACCCGCTACGGCCGCGACCTGAAGCGCCGGCGCGGCAAGGTCTTCGTGCTCACCGGCACCGCCACCGTCTTCCGCCCCCGCGCGCTGCGGACCATCGCCGCCGAGCGCGGCCGCAGCATCCCCGGGGTCCACGGGGACGTCTACGACACCCTGGTCCTCACCGAGGACAACGAGCTCACCCTCGCGCTGAAGAGCCTCGGCGCGCTGATCATGTCGCCGTCGGACTGCACCGTCGTCACCGAGGTGATGCCGACCTGGGGCAACCTGTGGACCCAGCGGCTGCGCTGGCAGCGCGGTGCCCTGGAGAACCTGGGCGCCTACGGCATGCGCCCGCAGACGTTCCGGTACTGGGCCCAGCAGCTCGGCATCGGGTACGGCGTCATCGCCCTGCTCAGCTACCTGCTCCTCATCGCCGTCACGACGCTGGCCAGCGACGGCTGGGTGTGGTTCCCGTTCTGGCTCGGCGTGGGCTCGCTGTTCGTGGTGGAGCGGGTCATCGGCGTGTGGGCCGGTGGCTGGCGCGCCCGGCTGCTCGCGATCTGCCTGCTCCCCGAGCTGCTGTACGCGATGTTCCTCGACGTGGTCTACGTCAAGGGCGTCATCGACCTCTCCCGCGGCCGCCAGGCGACCTGGGGCGCGGGCCACGCCGCCGATCCGACCGGTGCAGCCGACGCGGAGCGGGTGAGCGCATGACCGCCCTGCTCCCGGCGTACGGGATCCTGCTGCCGTCGGGTGTCATGCACACCCACTGGTTCGGCGTGCTGGCCGCGTTCGTGGCCGTCAACACCGTCATCTACGTGGCCCTGGCGATCGCCAAGGCGATGCCGAAGATCTACGTCCGCGACTGGATCCCGCGGGGCTACCAGCGGGCCGAGACGCGCTCGATCCACCCCGACGACCCGGCCTGACGCCGCAGCTCCTGCGAATTCTGCCAATGAAGGCTCGATCAACGATGCGACTATCGGCGGGAAAGCTTGGAGGACCGCATTCCACCAGTCATCGGCGATGAGGCAGGCTGGAACGCTATGACAAAGGTTCGCGGACATGGGCGGCAGTTCCGGCCGGGACTGAGCTGAGATGGACTCGCTCAGCCTTATTGCCGTGTCGGGTCGGCAAGCGCGGCTCGGCGAATGGGGGACCCTGAACATCGAAGGACCCCATACGGCAGTGCTCAGGCTGCGATGGGCCGGCGATGTCGAGCTTCCACACGCAGTCGCACGTGACCTGACCGCAGGGGTGCTCGTCCTCAACGATGAGTTGGGTCGGCTCGTCTACCTTCCCTACGCAGGCGCCATCATTACGGCCTACGACCTGCGTGAAGGGGAGTGCCTGACACCGCCATTTGAGATTCCCCGTGACCCTGACCGCGGCATGCGGACGGCTAGCGCGCGCCTCGCACGTGGGCTCGGCATTCTCCATCTCACCGAAGCGACGATGGCGCTCGTCAACGAGGACTGCACACTCGGCTGGATTCAAATCGGCGACTTCCGAGGGTGGGGTATCGAAGGAGTCAGGGCCGACGAAGTGGATCTGCTGTTCGAGGACTGGTCCGGCAGTATGCGTCGTGAGTCTTGGAATCTCTCGACTGGTCAGCGTTTCAACTAACTCGTGGTTGCCCCGGCAGTCTGATCCAGTCGGGTGTTGAGAGGAGAGTCCCCTGTGGTGGTGGGGTTTGAGGTCCAGCGGCGGGGCTGCGTGAAGTAGGCG